>CAZZDV010000363.1:0-3073 GCA_964652785.1 uncultured Bordetella sp. | reverse complement strand
ATCGAGATTTCGCCACCCGACCTGTCGGCCTATCGCGCCAGTAACTGCGGCGTGGAATTCGTCAGCGTGCTCGACTCCGGCCGCTCGGGACCGAACGTGATGATCCAGGCGCTGACGCACGGCAACGAGTTCTGCGGCGCGATTGCCCTCGACACGCTATTGCGCGAAGGATTCAAGCCGCTCGCCGGCAAGCTCACCGTCGCCTTTGCAAATGTCGCGGCCTATGCGCGCTTCGACTTCGACAACCCGGACCGCTCGCGCTACGTCGACGAGGACTACAACCGCGTCTGGGCGGACGACCGGCTGCTGGGGTCGGGCGACTCGGTGGAGCTGCGCCGCGCGCGCGAGCTGCGCCCCTTCGTCGACGCCGCCGATTTCCTCCTCGATCTGCACTCGATGCACGAGCCGTGCGCGCCGATCATGGTGTGCGGCACGATCGACAAGGGCGCGCGGTTCGCCCGGCGCATCGGCGTTCCGGAATGCCTGCTGCTCGACACCGGCCATCCCGCGGGCCTGCGCATGATCGAGCGCGGCGGCTTCGGCGACCCGGCGAGTCCCCGCTCGGCCGCGCTGATCGAGTGCGGCCAGCACTGGGAGAAGTCCGCGGCCGACGTGGCCGTCGACACCGTGATGCGCTTCCTGGCCGCGACCGGCGCGGCCGATGAGGCGTACGTGAAGCCGCGCCTGCGGATCACGCCACCCAAGGAGCAGCGCGTGGTCCGCGTGACCGAGGCCGTCGTGGCGAAGAGCATGGCGTTCCGCTTCGCGGAAAGGTTTCGCGGGCTGCAGGAGATTCCCAAGGCGGGCACGCCGATCGCGTACGACGAGGAGGCCGGCGCGCAGAAAGTCTGGCGCACGCCCTACGACGACTGCGTGCTGGTCATGCCTTCCTTGCGCCACAAGAAGCCGGGCACGACGATGGTCCGGCTGGGGCGATACGACCCGGCTACTTGACGGATCGACGCGGGTGACCGCACCCAGCAATACGCGGGTGTCGCGGTGGTGCCGGACCAGACCTCGAATGGGCCAGGCGATGTCGGCCGACGACAGTCCTGCGGTCGCCACCTGATAGAGCAGCGGCTGAAAAAGGTGATGATCCTCGCGGTCGATCAGGGTGATGTCCACCTGTGCCTTGGCAAGCCGCTTAGCGACCGTGAGGCCGGCGAAGCCGGCGCCAACGATGACCACGCGCGGGCGCGGGCCGTTCGCGGTGCCGCCGGGCAAGAACTGAAGTGGGCTTTGCTCCAGGGACTGGGCAGAATGAGAGGCCATAGGTCTTTATTCACTTTCGCGGGCGTCGCTAGTCGGCGCCCACAAGGCGAGCGCCGCGTTGAACTCGACCGCATGAAATACCCTTGCGTCCAGTCCCGTTGCATCGCCGGCGAAGCGTCCGAGTCGAGCCGCACAGTCGAAGAAGCCCGGTGCCGGCAAGCCGTCGCGCCACTTGCTGATGACCATTGCCGCGATGAAGGGGCGGTCGGCGGCCGCATCCTCGGCCATGAGCTGCTCCAGCGCCTCGGTGAGTTGATGAATAGTGTTCGGAGGCAAGAGCAGTAGCCCTTTGGCCGCATCCCGATAGGTGATCGGTAGGCGCCGGGTGGCGAGCGTTTGAAGATGCGCGCGAAGCCGACGGGCGAGCGTTTCAGACGGTTTGTCCTCCACGGTTGTCGCCGCAGCGGGATCTGTAGCTGTGGCAATCATGGCGCCGCCTGCGATAGTGATCGCTGATGCGGGAACAGGACTCATTGCGGTGCGGCTTCGGTGACAGGGCCCTTCACCGTCATGGGCTTGCCCGGGATGAAGTTGATGCAGACCCCGTCGAGCTCTTCCAGACGCAGCGGCTCGCTCGTGAACCCGCACGCATAGGGCGTCTGTCCCTCCCGGCTGCAGCCGTCGCTTTCCAGATGTTGACACGACGTGCAGGTGCCGAAGGGAGGTTTGCCTCTCTCTTGCGCCACCTGACCGAGCATGCGCTGCAAGGCGTTGGCGAAGTGGCCTTGGCCACTGGGGGGTAGGGAGTTCACAGCACGGACCAGGGATTCGAAGGGGTCGTTCGCAAGAATGCCCCTGGCTTTCTCGGTCAGAACGAGCCGGACACTGCGCCTGTCGTCCTCTGAGCGCATGCGTGTCAGATAGCCTTGGGTTTCGAGGCTTTTGATTGTCTGCGACGCCGTACCCCGGGTCGTGGCATGAAACGCGGCGAAAGCGGACGGCGTTCGCGAGAAGCGGTTGGCCCGCGCGAGGTACCTGAGCACCGCCCACTGGGCTGCCGTCAGCCCCTCCACAAGCCCCTCGCCAGATGCTATGCGCCCCAAGTGAAAGACCAGCTCTGCGATAGCGCGACTGTTCATTTTCAGCTTTTTTATCATGTACACATAGTAGCGTTTAAAAACTATTTTGACAAGAATATAGTTTCGGAGCGATACTAAAACCGTTGCTTGGGGCGGCGCGATGAACCTCCAGGCATCTACCTTGGGCTCTCCCGCTGATCCGGGTGCTCTCTTTAGTTACTTTGGAGGTTGGCTGATGGCGATTACCTTGACTGAAAGTGCGGCAAGACAGATTCAGAGCCAGCTTGCGAAGCGCGGCAAAGGGCTTGCCCTGCGCATCGGCGTCAAGAAAGTCGGCTGTTCCGGCTTGGCTCACACCTTCGACTACGCCGACGAAGTGCGCGCGGGAGATCACACGTTCGAGTCGCATAACGCCAAGGTGGTGGTCGATGCCGACAGCCTGCAGGTCCTCGACGGCTCGCGTATCGATTTCGTCAAGGAAGGGCTCAAGCAGATGTTCAAATTCGACAATCCCAACGTCGACAGCGAGTGTGGCTGCGGCGAGAGCTTCAACGTGAAAGCTAAAGCGGGAAAAGAAAAAGCGTAAGTCAGCGACTATACGGAGGCACTCATGAACGCAGTAACTGAAATGCAAGTGACTGAAATCGCAACGCAAGACCCGATGCTGTTTACCGACAGCGCGGCCAACAAGGTGAAGACGCTGATCGAGGAAGAAGGCAACGCCGACTTGAAGTTGCGCGTGTTCGTTAGCGGCGGTGGTTGTTCCGGCTTTCAGTATGGTT
>CAZZDV010000362.1:0-3080 GCA_964652785.1 uncultured Bordetella sp. | reverse complement strand
CTCGGCGGTCCTTCGGGTTCCGGGGTTGCGACCACGGTCACGCTGGGCGCGGTGGCCGCGCCGATGCTGGCCAAGGTCGGCTACAGCAAGAATGAGGCCGGGGGGCTGCTCGCCGCGGGCGGCCTGGGCGCGATCATCTCGCCGCCGGTGCTGGGCGCCGCCGCGTTCCTGATCGCTGAATTCCTCAAGATTTCTTACCTGGATGTCGTCCTGATGGCGACGATCCCCACCTGCCTGTACTACCTCGCGCTTTTCATCATGGTCGAAATCGACGTGCGCAAGTTCGGCATGAAGGACGTCCTGTTCGAGCAGGTCGAGTCGGCCTGGAGCCTGACCAGGAAATACTGGTTCCATTTCCTCTCGCTGGTGTCGATTGTTGCCTTCATGCTGATGGGCTTTTCGCCCGAGCTGTCGGTGTTCTGGGCGACCGTGGTGGCCCTGGTCACCAGCTTCCTGCGCCGCGATTGCGCGCTCATTTCCTATGATTTATTCCAGGGAAAAACCTCCGTCTGGCGCGGCATCGCCGACTCCGGGCTGATCAAGGCCCTGGATGGCGGCTCGCGCGCGGTGCTCAACGTCGCCGCGACCTGCGCCGGCGCCGGCCTGATCGTCGGCGTGGTGACGCTCACCGGCCTGGGATTGAAGTTCAGCTCGATCGTGCTCGCCTACGCCGGCAATTCCCTGCTGCTCACGGCGATCTACACCGCGCTCATCGTCTGGATCGTGGGTCTCGCGGTGCCGGTGACCGCGAGCTACATCATCTGCGCCGTGATCGCCGCGCCGGCGCTGATCGCACTCAAGGTGCCGGAGTACGCCGCCCACATGTTCATCTTCTACTACGCGGTGCTCTCGGAGGTCTCGCCGCCGACGGCGCTCTCGCCATTTGCCGCAGCGGCGATTACCGGCGGCGACCCGTACAAGACGACCCTGCAGTGCTGGAAGTACACGGTGCCCGCGTTCCTCGTGCCCTTCATGTTCGTGCTCGATCCGAGCGGCCTTGGCCTCCTACTCATGGGCTCGACCAAGGCGCTTGCCGCGGCCAACTGGTGGGCGATCGCGGAAGTCACGCTCACTGCGGCTGTGGGGATCGCCGCATTGGCCGCGGGGTTCCAGGGATGGGCGCTGATCAAGACCAACTTCATCGAGCGGGCCCTGTTCATCGTGGCCGGGTTCGCCCTCGTCTATCCTTCAGCGATCGCGGACATCATCGGCTTTGGCGGCGTGCTGCTTGCGATGGTGATGCAGGTCCTGCGACGGCGGGCCTTGCCGGCGGCGCCAGCCTAGAGGTTCCAGATGCGTGAGATTTCAACCGACCTCCTGATCCTGGGCTCGGGCGGGGCGGGCCTCTTCGCGGCGCTGCATGCCCACCAGGCGTCGCCCGATCTCGATATCACCGTCGCCGTCAAAGGGCTGCTCGGCAAGTGCGGTTGCACGCGCATGGTCCAGGGCGGCTACAACGTGGCCCTGGCTGCGGGCGATTCGATCGAACGCCACTTCATGGACACGATCGAGGGTGGCAAGTGGCTGCCCGACCAGGACCTCGCGTGGAAGCTCGTCACACTAGCGGTCGAGCGCATCCACGAGCTGGAGAACGAGCTCGGCTGCTTCTTCGACCGCAATCCCGACGGCACCATCCACCAGAAAGCCTTCGCCGGCCAGACGTTCGACCGCACCGTGCACAAGGGCGACCTCACCGGCATCGAGATCATCAATCGGCTGGCCGAGCAGGTGTGGGCGCGCGATATCGGGCGGCTGGAGGAGCACCGCGCGGTCGAGCTCGTGAAGACAGCCTCGGGCGATGCGCTCGCGGGCGTGCTCATGATCGACATGCGCACCGGCGAGTACGTGTTCGTCAAAGCGCGCGCCGTGCTGCTCGCCACCGGCGGCGGCCCGACGATGTACAAGTACCACACGCCCTCGGGCGACAAGACCTGCGATGGGCTCGCCATGGCCCTGCGTGCCGGACTCGCCCTGCGCGACATGGAGATGGTGCAGTTCCATCCCACCGGCCTGCTCGCCGGCACGCACACGCGCATGACCGGCACCGTGATCGAGGAAGGCCTGCGCGGCGCGGGCGGCTACCTGCTCGATGGCAATCGCGAGCGCTTCATGCACAAGTACGACCCGAAGCTCGAGCGCGCAACCCGGGACATCGTGTCGCGCTCCATGTACAGCGAAATGCGCGCGGGACGCACTACGCCGCATGGTGGCCTCTATATCTCGATGGGGCACCTGGGCGCGGCAAACGTGGCGAAACAGTTCAAGGGCATGGTCGAGCGCTGCGCGGACTCGGGTTTCGACCTTGCGGGAGGATTGGTTGAGGTCGTGCCCACCGCGCACTACATGATGGGCGGCGTGGAGTTCAACCTCGACTGCACCACGGCGCTGCCCGGCCTCTTTACCGCGGGCGAGGATTCAGGCGGCGTGCATGGGGCGAATCGTCTCGGTGGCAACGGCGTGGCGAACTCGACCGTGTTCGGTGGCGTCGCAGGCGAATCGATGGCGGCATGGCTGAAAGCGGAGCGCGGCCTGCGCGAACCGGACCGCGCCGCGATCGACGCTGCGCTCGAGCGTTGCGAGCGGCCGTTGCGCTCCAAGGGCTCGGCGCACGGCGGCATCGAGCCCCTGCGCGAAGGGCTCTTCGACCTCATGTGGGACAAGGTCGGCATCATCCGCGATGCGGCGCCGATGGCAGAGGCGATCTCGGCGCTCGGCCAGATCGACGCGGAGCTCGATGCGTATTCGCTCATCGACCACCAGCGCGGCTTCAACCTTTCGTGGCACGACTGGATGAACCTCAAGAACCTCGTGCAGGTCAGCCGGGTGATCATCGAGGCGGCGCTTGCGCGCAAGGATTCGCGCGGCGCGCATTTCCGAACGGACTATCCGGAGGCGGGGCCGCTGGAGACTTCGGCCTACACGAGCGTGACGATGAATGCGGATGGAGCGCTCGGGATCGCCATGAAACCGGTGAAGTTCACCCGCGTGAAGCCGGGGCAAACGCTGCTTGAGGACGCGGCTTAAATGCTGCCAAGTTTAGGTGCATGTCCGCGCTGGTAGCGGTCGGCCGGGCGAAATGC
>CAZZDV010000361.1:0-3094 GCA_964652785.1 uncultured Bordetella sp. | reverse complement strand
TTGAGCCTGGCCCCTTTTAATTCTTTTAATTTAGCCGGATGGCTTCGAGCAAGGCGGCGCGCGTCGCGGCGTATTCCGCCTCCAGCAGTTCCAGCTCCGCCCGGACGTTGGCAAGGTCGCTCGTCTTTCCGGCCGCTTCGATGCGGCCGAGCAGCACCGCGAGCCTGAACGCACCCACGTTTCCCGCTGCGCCGCGCAGCGAGTGCGCGGTTTCGGCAAGGCTGTGGCAATCGGCGTCCGCCGCGCATTTGGCCAGCAGCGCCATGCGCCCGGGCGCCTTGGTCACGAACAGGTCGACAAACCGCCTGAACACGGCGCCGGCCCCCTTGTCGAGCGCGACAAGGTCGGCGACATGGTCGGCATCGAGCACGGGACTCGCTTCACTGGTCATCGGGCGGGTATCACGATCGGTGGTGTCGGACTATTCTACCGTTGCCATGAATGACAAGAAGCCGACGGCCCAGGCCTACGGCCCCCTGCTCCCGGTCACCGCGGAAGAACGCGAGCGCACGCGCGCCGAGCGCGTGCAGTACGCGTACCGCCAGACCCGCCTTGCCATGCTGCTGGTGGCGCCGGTGGTGATCGTCATCTGGCTTTTCATCCGCGACCAGGCCGATCCTTCCCGGATCGCGAACTGGTGCGCTGCAATGGCCGCGGCCTACGTGGCGCGCTTCCTGATCGGCCGGCTGCATTCGCGCAGCGGCCCGGCGGCCAGCCCGCGGACCGAGTGGCGCTGGACCGCCTCGTTCCACGCGAGCATTGCGCTCACGGGATTCGTCTGGAGCCTGCTGGTCTGGTACGTGCTGGAGGGCACCCCGCTGGCGCTGCAGCTGTCGGGCGTTGCGGTGCTCGTCGCCGTGGCGGCCGCAGCCTTGCGCGGGCTTTCGACGCTGCCACTGGCCTATGCGCTCTTCGCGGGAGCAATCCTCGCGCCCGTGGCCCTCCAGGCGCTGCTCGCGGGAGGCGTCGCGAGCACAATGCTCGGCGCGACCCTGGTGCTTTACTTCGGCGCAATGGCGCTCATGGTCCAGAGCACCACCAACGAATTCATCCGGCGCGCGGTGCTGCAGGCGGACCTTGCCGACCTGCTCGTGCGTCACCAGCACGCGACCGAAGCAGCCGAATCCGCGAGCCGGTCGAAAAGCGAGTTCCTCGCCAACATGAGCCACGAGATCCGCACGCCGATGAACGCGATCATCGGGCTCACGCACCTGGCGCGACTGGCGCAGCCTTCGCCTGCGGTGGACGGGCATCTCGGCCGCATCTCGGTGGCGGCGAACTCGCTCTTGCGCATCATCAACGACATCCTCGATCTGTCGAAAATAGAAGCCGGCAAGCTCGCGATCGAGCCGATCGAGTTCGTGCTCGATGCACTCTTGCGCGACGTGCTGTCGATCACAGGGACGAATGCGAGCGGCAAGGGGGTCGAGTTCACTTACTCGGTCGCACCCGAAGTGCCCAAGCGCCTGGTCGCCGACGCAGACCGCGTCGGCCAGGTGCTCGCGAACCTGTGCGCCAATGCGGTGAAGTTCACCGAGCGGGGCTCGATCCGGGTTTCGGTGCGCGTCGTGGAAGAGAACGCGAGCAAGGTCACGTTGGAATTCGCGGTGCGGGACACCGGCATCGGCATGAGCGAGACGCAGCTCGCGGGCCTCTTCCAGCCTTTCACGCAGGTGGACACTTCGAGCACGCGGCGACGCGCAGGTACCGGATTGGGGCTTTCGATCTCGACACGGCTGGTCGAGGCGATGGGCGGCCGGATCGATGTGAAAAGCGAGCCGGGGCGCGGCAGCATCTTCAGCTTCACGGTGGTCTGCGGGCGTGTCGAGGGCGAGGCGCAAGAAGACGCCACTGCATCCGGCGAGATCAACGCGGTTCCCGACTTCTCCGGCGCGCGCATCCTCGTGGTCGAGGACGACGAGGTCAACCAGATCGTCGCCCGGGGCGTCCTCGAAGCCGGCGGCGCGGTGGTCAGCATCGCATCCAACGGCCGCGAAGCCCTCGAGCTCGTGCAGCCCGGGAAATTCGACGTCGTGCTCATGGACCTGCAGATGCCCGACATGGACGGCATCGAAACCACGCGCAGGCTGCGCGAGAACCCCGCGCTCGCCGGCTTGCCGATCATCGCGATGACCGCCAGTGCCATGGCCGGCGACCGCGAGCGGCTGCTCGAAGCCGGCATGAACGACTATGTTGCCAAGCCGGTGCGCGTGGCTGCGGTCTACGCGACCGTCAGCAAGTGGCTAGCCAAGGGCTGATACGATTCCCGCTCCACGATCCAGCAACAAGGTGACGCCAATGCCGGGACTCGAGCCGATGTTCGACCGCCTTTTCGACCCCACGCACGATGCAGCCATCGTAACCGGCGCGGGCAACGGCATCGGCCGCGCGATTGCGCTCGCGCTAGTTGCGCAAGGCGTGCGTACCGTGTTCGCGGACACGAATGCCGAAACAGTCAATGCAGCGGTCGCTTCCGCTTCCGATCCGGCGCTGGCGGGCGCATGGGTCGGCGATCTCGCGCAGAAATCCGAGTGCGACCGGCTGCTGGAGGACGCCCGCGGGACACACGGCCTCGTCACCCGGTTCGTCCACAGCGCCTCGCCTCCGCGCCACGAGCGTGACCACCTGCTGGCGGTCAGCGACGAAACCTGGGAGCGCATGCGCTCGGTGAACCTCGATGCCGGCTTTCGCCTCGGTCGAGCGATTGCGAAAGCGCTGATCGAAGCCGAATCGCCCGGAAGCCTGCTCTACCTCACCTCATTGCACGCCGAAACGCCGCGCAACCTGCCGCACTACAGCACCTCCAAGGCGGCAATGGCAATGCTGGTGAAGGAGCTCGCAAAGGGCCTCGGCCGCTATTCGATCCGGGTGAACGCGCTGGTGCCCGGCGCGATTGCGGCCGGCGGCTTCGTGGCCGACCCGGCGCTCGCGCGGCATATCCCGCTGGGGCGACTCGGCCGCGCGGACGACCTCGCGCCGATGGCGATTGCCGTGCTGTCCGACCGGATCTCGGGATATGTGACCGGCGCGAGCATTGTGGTCGATGGGGGCCTCGCGCTCACCAACTGGTTCGACCCGCCGGACTTCGATTCCT
>CAZZDV010000360.1:0-3095 GCA_964652785.1 uncultured Bordetella sp. | reverse complement strand
GCGCCAGGAGCTCCTGGCGCGCGCCAAGCAAGCCGGCGCCATCGAGTGGGCCGGGCGGCGTTACCCTCTGCATCACCTGCCGACGCTGCTCGCGGAAACGCCCGCCCTGATGCCGGTCGTCCCAAGGCGCTACACGCCGATCCTGCTGGTGCGAAGCGGCGTGGAGGCGATCGCCATCGAGGTCGATGACATGATCGGCAACCAGGAAGTGGTGGTCAAGAACATCGGGCCGCAGCTCGCGAGGGTGCCGGGGATAGCCGGCGCCACGGTGCTGGGCACGGGCGAAATCGTCATGATCCTCAACCCGGTGCCGCTCGCAGCGCGCCCGGCCTCGTCGCGCGAAGTGGTCACCAGCCCGCATGTGCAGGGCCCGGCGGTGCCCTCGCAGCCGCGCATCATGGTGGTGGACGATTCCCTAACGGTGCGCAAGATCACCGGGCGCCTCCTGGCGAGGGAGGGCTACCATGTGATTACCGCCCGCGACGGTGTCGAGGCGCTGGAACTGCTGGTCGAAGAGGTGCCGGACGCGATGCTGGTGGACGTCGAGATGCCGCGCATGGACGGATTCGACCTCACGCGCAATGTGCGGGCCGACGCGCGCCTAAAGCACGTGCCGATCATCATGATCACTTCGCGCACCGCGGACAAGCACAAGAATTTCGCCATGGGCCTGGGCGTGAACGTGTTCCTCGGCAAGCCCTACCAGGAGGACGAACTGCTCGGCCATATCGCGGGTTTCCTCGACCGCTCCTGACATTTTTTGCCGAAGGCCCATGCAGGGAGCGGCGTTCCGGGGAACTTCCTGACATTCATGTCGTTGCGGCGGGCCCGCCCATTCTTGTTTTCCCATAGCGGTCGAGCGTGCGTTTGCGTGCGCTCGCGTGGTCCACGACGGGGCCGGGATAGTCCCGGCCGATGACGCACTTCGCTTCTGCCTGCTCCGCCGCGTCCATCTTCCAAGGCGCGTGAATGAGCTGATCCGGCACCCCCCCGAGCTCGGGCAGGTACTTGCGGATGAACACGCCGCTGGAGTCGAAGCGCTCCGACTGCGTGACGGGATTGAAGATGCGGAAGTACGGCTGCGCGTCGCATCCGGTCGAAGCGGCCCACTGCCAGCCGCCGTTATTCGCGGCAAGATCGAAGTCGTTGAGCGTCGCCGCGAAATAGCGCTCGCCGCGGCGGTAGTCGATGCCGAGGTCCTTCGCGAGAAAAGACGCCGTGACCATGCGCAACCGGTTGTGCATGTAGCCGGTCTGGTTGAGCTGCCTCATCGCCGCATCGACGAGGGGATAGCCGGTGCGCGCCTCGCACCACGCCGCGAAGAGATCGTCGCGGTCGTCCCATTCGAGGCGATCGTATTCGGCCCGGAAAGCGCGCTCGACGACGCGCGGGTGGTGCGCGAGGATCATGAAATAGAAATCCCGCCATGCGAGTTCGGAAAGCCAGACCTCCGAGCCCGCGGTCTGGCTTTTCACGGCGCGCAGTACGAGATCCCGGATCGAGACCGTTCCGAATCTCAGGTGAACCGAAAGGTAGGACGGCCCCTTCTGCGCGGGGAAATCGCGCCGGTCCGCGTACTTCGCCATGCGTTTCGAGAAATCCGCAAGGAGCACTTGTGCCCCGGAAGCACCTGTCGGAATCGCCAGCGCCGTGAGGTTGGTGCGCTTGAATCCAAGCGACTCGAGAGAAGGAAGTCTCCTTTTGGCCGCGGGCGCAAGATGCGCGGCGTACTGGGCTACCGGGTAGGATTTGAAATAAAAGGGCGTGAGCTTGGCCAGCCACGCAGTGCGGTATGGCGTGAAGACCGAAAAAGGCGAGCCCGTGCGAGTGAGGACTTCGTCGCGCTCGAAGATAACGTGATCCTTGCGCGTCCGAAACGCGATGCCTAACGGTTCGAGGGCGGCCAGGACGGCGGCATCGCGCTCGAGAGCGTCCGGCTCGTAGTCGTGGTTGGCGTAAACCGCCTGGACCCGAAGCGTGCGCGCGAGGCTTGGAATTGCATCGCGCGCGCGGTCATGGAGCACATGCAGCCCGCCCCCAAGGGAGCCCAGGTTTTCCTGCAATTCCTTGACGCTTTCCCAGATGAACTCAACGCGGCGGTCGCCGCGGTCGGGCAGGGAATCGAGAATCTCCGTGTCGAAAACGAAGACGCAATGTACGGTCGCATGGGCCTTGAGGGCGGCATGCAGCGCGGCATGGTCGGTAACCCGCAAGTCGCGCCGGAACCAGACAAGAGCTGAAGAAGGGGAAAAAACCGGCCGGATTGGGGTTTTCAAGAGCGGCAACTGTCAAAAATGGCGCTGGGTGACAAAGAAGTGACAAAAGTCGCACAATAGGGATACCCCTGACGCCCATAATATCGGACTGTGCGATAAGAACTGAGCGCACGTTCGCAAAGGTGGCGAGTACATGGGTAAAAAAGAAGACTGCGACCTCCGAAAAGCGGTGAGCCCGGAGGCTTCGGCCGGACGCACCGTTTATCCGGCACTGGTTGCATCGGTTCTCGGGGCCGCCGTGCAGGCCGCTTTCGCGCAGCAGCTTCCGGCAGGCGGCCAGGTGGCTGCCGGGTCTGCGGTCATAACCCAGACCGGCGCGCGTTCGCTGCAGGTCACGCAGGGGACCTCGTCCGCCATCCTCAACTGGCAGAGCTTCTCGATCGGCGCGGGCAATGCCGTCGTGTTCCAGCAGCCGAGCGCGAGCGCGATCGCGCTCAATCGAGTCATCGGCAACAGCCCCACGGAAATCTTCGGCTCGCTGACGGCCAATGGGCAGCTGTTCCTCGTCAACCCGAGCGGCGTGCTGTTCGGCCGCGGCGCAAGCGTTGACGTAGGCGGCCTTGCAGCCTCCACGCTCGGCATCAAGGACAGCGACTTCCTGGCCGGGCGGTACTCGTTCACGAACGGCGGCGGCGCCGGCAAGGTTGTCAACGACGGCAACATCACCACGCTTTCGGGCTATGCAGCCCTGATCGGGCCGCAGGCGATCAACAACGGGATCATCAACGCGCGCATGGGGACGGCGGCGTTGGGCGCAGGCGACCGTGTGACGCTTGACCTGGTGGGGGACGGGCTGATCAACCTCCGCGTCGACCGGGC
>CAZZDV010000359.1:0-3103 GCA_964652785.1 uncultured Bordetella sp. | reverse complement strand
CGACCCGCGGGTCGGAATGATCACGCTGACCTCGGTCGATGTTTCGGGGGACTGCGCATATGCAACCGTGTATTTCACGTGCCTCGACAACGACCACGTGCCCGCAGCCAAGGCTGGCCTGGATCGCGCGACGGGTTTCCTGCGCACGCAGCTCGGCAAGAGGATCAAGATCTGGACGACGCCGGAGCTGAAATTCGTCTACGACGAGTCGGTCGAGCGCGGAGACCGCCTCTCCCGCCTGATCGACAAAGCCAACAAAGACAATCCTGCCAAACCCGCCGACCCCTTCGAGACCTGACGCACGCCCGCCGCGCTTGCCGCGCAGGCGGGTGAGCGGGGTCTTGCTGCTCGACAAGCCGGTCAGCATCAGCTCCAACCACGCACTTCAGGCCGTCAAGCGCCTCTACAGGGCCGAAAAGGCCGGACACGCGGGCACGCTGGATCCCCTGGCCTCGGGCCTGCTCCCGGTCCTGCTCGGGGATGCGACGAAGTTCTCCGGGTATCTCCTTGAGGCGGCGAAAGGCTACGAAGCCGAGGTGCGCCTCGGCATCACGACTTCGACGGCCGATGCCGAAGGCGAAATCCTCGAGCAAAGGCCCGTAAGCGTGACCCGAGCTCAAGTGGAAGCGGCCCTGGCTGGATTTCTCGGCGTTCAGACGCAGGTGCCCCCGATGTACTCCGCCCTCAAGCGGAACGGCACCCCCCTGTATGTCCTTGCACGCCGCGGGGAGACTGTCGAGAGGACCGCTCGCACCATCGAGATCTTGCGGCTGGAACTGGTTTCGTTCGAGACTCACAGGGCGACTTTGCGGATCCTGTGCACCAAGGGCACCTACGTACGGACCCTGGCCGAGGATCTCGGGGCCGCCCTGGGCTGCGGCGCCCATCTATCCGCGCTTCGGCGTACAGCGACCGGCCCCTTCCTGGTCGGCCAGGCGGCGACGCTGGATGCGCTGGTAGGGATGAACGAGGCCGAGCGTGACGCTTGCCTTACGCCCCCTGACAGCGTCCTGGGGCAGCTTCCACAGGTCGAATTGGAGGCAGCCGTGGAGGTACGGTTCGGCCAAGGGCAGGCGGTGCCCGTCGGGGCGCTGGAGCAGGGCATCTACCGGGCGTATGGCGCGGGTGGACGGTTCCTCGGGTTGGGGACTGCGGACGGCGCCGGAATGCTGGCGCCGAAACGATTGCTGGCCACCGGCAGCGAAGCGCCGCCAACCGGCTGAAAATCATCGGAAAACTTGCGAAACGCGAGAGAAATCAGCTAAAATCGTGGTTTCGCAAGGAGAGAACATGGCTTTGCAGGTCGCGCAGAAAGCGCAAGTAGTCAAACAATTCCAGCGGGCGGCCAGCGATACCGGCTCGTCCGAAGTCCAGGTGGCCCTTCTTACCGAGCGCATCAACGGTCTGACCGAGCATTTCAAGGCGCACACGAAGGACTTCCATTCACGCCGCGGGCTGCTCAAGATGGTCAGCCAGCGCCGCAAGCTGCTCGACTATCTAAAGCGCACGGATGCGGACAAGTACCGCAACGTGATCGAGCGGCTCGGACTGCGCAAGTAGTTTCCAAGATGTTCCGCCCAGAAACGCTCATCTCCCCGGTGAGCGTTTTTGTTTTCGGCGTTCGCCCGCCATCGATCGTCGCCACCCGGCTGTTGTAACGGGATCGGCGATCGTCCCGGCGCGCGAGTAAACCAGTTCCATAAGGACACTCCCTTTGAATCCCATCAAGAAAACATTCACGTACGGCTCCCAGCAGGTCACCCTCGAAACCGGCGAGATCGCCCGCCAGGCTCACGGCGCCGTGGTCTGCACGATCGACGACACCGTGGTGCTCGCCACTGTCGTCGCAAAAAAGGATGCCAAGCCAGGCCAGGACTTTTTCCCGCTGACTGTCGACTACCTCGAGAAAACCTATGCCGCGGGCAAGATTCCCGGCGGTTTCTTCAAGCGCGAGGGCCGACCTTCCGAGAAGGAGATCCTGACGTGCCGGTTGATCGACCGCCCGATCCGTCCCCTGTTTCCTGACGGCTTCTACAACGAAGTGCAGGTCGTCGCCACGGTGATGTCGTGCAATCCTGAGGTCGATCCCGACATCGTTTCGATGCTCGCCGTGTCGGCGGCGCTGACGCTCTCGGGCATCCCGTTCAACGGCCCGATCGGTGCGGCTCGTGTCGGTTTCCTCAACGGCCAATACGTTCTCAACCCCATCGCCAGCCAGCTGAAAGACTCCCAGCTCAACCTGGTGGTCGCCGGGACGGAGCAGGGCGTGCTGATGGTCGAATCCGAGGCGATGGAACTCCCTGAAGACGTGATGCTCGGCGCGGTGACGTTCGGCCACGAGCAGATGCAGGCGGCCATCGAGGCCATCCATTCGCTGGCCGAAGTTGCCGGCAAGCCGTCCTGGGAATGGCAGGCGCCGGCCAAGGACGAAGCGATGATTGCGCGCGTCAGAGAGCTCGCCGAAAAGAGTCTGCGCGACGCCTTCGCGATGAAGCAGAAGCAGGCGCGCTCCACTGCGATCGACGCAATCTGGAAGAACGTTTTCAACGAACTGGGCGTGGGCGCCGATAAGGGGCCGGATGCGAATGCGGTGAAAGACGTCTGCTTTGCGCTCGAGTCGAAAATCGTGCGCACCCAGATCCTCGACGGCGAACCGCGCATAGACGGTCGCGATACACGCACCGTGCGGCCGATCACGATCCGCACCGGCGTGCTGCCGCGCACCCACGGTTCGGCTCTGTTCACCCGTGGCGAGACTCAGGCGCTGGTCGTTGCCACGCTCGGCACCGGCCGCGACGAGCAGATCATCGACGCGCTGATGGGCGAATACCGCGACCGCTTCATGCTTCACTACAACATGCCCCCGTACGCGACCGGCGAGACCGGGCGCATGGGCTCGTCCAAGCGCCGCGAGATCGGGCACGGGCGCCTCGCAAAACGCGCGTTGCTGGCGACGCTGCCGAGCGCCGAGGAATTCGGCTATTCGATGCGCGTGGTCTCCGAAGTCACGGAATCGAACGGCTCCTCCTCGATGGCCTCGGTGTGCGGTGGCAGCCTCGCCCTGATGGACGCGGGCGTGCCGATGAAGGCGCACGTGGCCGGC
>CAZZDV010000358.1:0-3136 GCA_964652785.1 uncultured Bordetella sp. | reverse complement strand
ACCTAAAGGCGATGTCCCTCGAGATGCCCGCCGCGCTCTGGCAGGGCGAACCGCGGCCGGCACATCGGCCGTTTCGAGGTACAGGCCGGTGCCCGCGAGGTTTTCCTCCGGGTACTCCCGCCGTCCGCCCTGCCAGAGCGCGGCGGGCATCTCGAGGGACATCGCCTTTAGGTCGCGTTCCAGCGATTTGATCCACAGCAGGCGCGACTGGTTGTTGCTCAGGGTCTTGATGCCCAGTTCCAGGTAGCGCTTTTCGTTCGGCGTGCCCACCCCGCCGAAGATGTCCAGGCATGAGGGGTAGAACTTGCCAATCGCCCTCTGGCATTCGTCACCACGGCCCTGCTCCACCAGCTTTTTCGCGTATGCATTGCCCTGCGCAGTGTGGCCTAGCGCTTCATCGATGTAGTTCTTCGCATGCCATACGGCCAGCGGCACATAGCTCGCGCCCAGGCCGGCGATCGACTGGATGCCGCCGGTGCGTTCGGCCAGCACCCGGGTCATGGTGCGCTCGACCCAGTCCTCCATGCGCATGCGGAAATAGTCCAGCTTGCGCTCGCCCACCGTGACGGAGCTCTCCGCCTCACGGATATACGGCATCGGGTCGACGCCCATATCGCGCAGGATCCGCGATACGCCAAGGCCATGCTGCTTTTCCTGCGCGATCTGCAGGTCGAGCCAGGTCTTGTCCTCCACTGTGGGGCAGATCGACCCCGAGCGGTCCGGCGCGTCGGCGTACTCGGACTGGATCTGCACGGTCAGCATCTTGACGATGAACTCCCGCACATCCGCGGGAACCTCTTCGGGGCGAAGGTAGATTCGCCTGTTTGCGACGCTATCGGGAAGTGACAAGGTTGCCTCCGTCGTTTCGAAACTTTCGGACCTGCGGGCCGCAGGCTACCTGCCCCGGAACGCGGGCTTGCGCTTCTCGAGGATTGCGGCGATGCCTTCGCGGCGATCTTCTGTGGTGCGCAGCAAGCCGCCGAGGTAGGACTCGAGCCGGATGCCGTCTTCGATGGACAGGTCGGTGCTTCTGATGACGGCTTCCTTGCCGTACTTGAGCGCAAGCGGCGCCTTGGCCGCGAGCTTGCGGGCCCAATCCCTTGCCGTGGGCAGCAATTCGCCGGCCGGCACTACGCGGTTGACCACGCCAATGCGAAAGGCTTCCGCCGCGTCGATCCGCTCGCCGAACAGCACGAGCTCGAGCGCGCGGCCAAGACCGGCCAGGCGCGCGAGGCGTTGCGTTGCGCCGCCTGCGGGGATCGAGCCGAGGTTGATTTCCGGCACCGCGAAGCTGGCCTCTTCGGCCGCGATGCGAAAGTCGCAGGCCAGCGCAAGTTCGAATCCGCCGCCGAGCGCCATGCCGTTGACCGCGGCGATGCTCGGTTTGCCCAGCATCGCGAGCGTCGCGCGGAAGTCACCCCACCAGCGCGACTCCACCGACTCGATGGGTGGTTCGGTCACGCTGCCGTCCTTGAGATCGGCGCCGGCGGAGAACGCCCTGCCGGCGCCGGTGATCAGGAGGACACGCTGGGAGGCGTCGTCCCGCGCGGCGAGAAACAGGTGCATCAGCTCTTCGCGCGCCTTTGCGTTGATGGCATTGAGCTGTTCCGGCCGGTTGAGCGTGATTTCAACCACGCCATCCTGCACCGCAACTACAAGCGTTTCATAGTTCATCGGACCACACCCCTTGATTGAGCGGAACGAATTGGACGCCGGCCGCAACCAGCCCGGCGTATTGGACCACAAGGGCGCGTTTGTCGATCTTGTTCGAGCCGTTGCGCGGCAACGCGTCGACGAAAAAGACCTGCTTGGGCAGCTTGTAGCCGCTCAGGTGCCTGCGGCAGTACTCGATCAGTTCCGCTTCGCTGACGAAGGACCCCGCGCGAAGCGCGACAACCGCGGTCACCGCCTCTTCCCAGTGCGGGTGCGGCACACCGAAGACCACCGCCTCGAGCACATCGGAGTGTGCCGCGAGCGCGTGCTCGACCTCGGCCGGGTACACGGTCATCCCCGCTGTCTTGATGACGTCCTTGATCCTGCCGGTGAGATACAACTCGCCGTCTTCGCCGAGCCGGCCGAGATCTCCGGTATGCAGCCATCCACCCCTCATCGCAGTCGCGGTAAGGTCAGGCGCATCCCAGTAACCGCTCATCGCGGTGGGGGAACGCACCACCACCTCACCTTCACCTGCGCCCGGCGGCAGGTAGGCACCGTCGGCGCCCAGGATTCCGATCTCGCTGCCAGGCCAGGGAAATCCCACGCAATTCTAAGGCCGCGCCGACGTGGCATCGCAATCGTAGGTGGCAATGTTGCTGACCTCGGTCATGCCGTAAGTCACCTCGAGCGGCAGGCCGGGAAAGCGGCGAAAAATCTCGCTGCGAATCGCTTCGGGAAGGGATCCAGCTGTCCAATGCAGGCACCGCAGGGAGCTCAGGTCGAACGGCGTGCGATCCATCGAGGCGAACAGGCCTTTCGCAGACAGGACCGGGTGGAGATAGAGCCGCGACACGCGATGCTGCTGCACCAGCCCGAGCAGCGTGTCGGGGTCGGAGCGGGACGCAATGACGAGCGTTCCGCCCGCGATCAGCACCGCAAAAGGACCAGTGAGCGAGCCCCCGGTGTGCGCCATCGGCGCCCGGGCGAGCAGCACGTCAGAGTGCGACAGCCGCCGGGCCAGCATCGCGAGGCCCCAGGCGACACTCAGATGCGAGCGAACGACGCCTTTCGGCCTACCGGTGCTGCCGGCCGTGTAGTAGATCGCGCAGGGCCTGCCGAGCGCCTGCGCCGCACGGCCGACGGACGGGCGGCTGCGTGCGATCAGGGCTTCGTAATTCTCGATCCCCTCGGACGCCGCGTCGACGCAAACGATGGTCGCAACCCGCCGGGTCGCCGTCCCGGCAAAGAGCGCTTCGACCGAGGACAGGTGTTCGGTGTCGGTGATCACGCATCCGGCGCCGCAGTTGTCGATGTAGAAACGGAGCTCCTCACTGGTGGTGCTTGGATTGAGCGGAACGACCACCGCACCGCAACAAAGGATTGCCCACCAGGCCTCGACGAACCGCGCCCCGTTCGGCAACAGCAAGACGACGCGGTCGACGGCTGCGAACGCATCCTGCGCGACGAGTTCAAGGACTAC
>CAZZDV010000357.1:0-3204 GCA_964652785.1 uncultured Bordetella sp. | reverse complement strand
TTCCACATTGTCGCCAAGGTGAACAAGGCGCTCGACGACATCCGCTCCGCCGAAGTGTAACGGGTCACGATCTTTCCCCCCGTCATTCTCAAATTGTTTTCCCCTCAGCTTTTCGCGTTGAACGCCATTGGCCAAAGCAGAATTTGGAGCGCCCTGCGGGCGGTCGTCGCGTTGAACTACCCAAGGCCTCCGCTCCGAAGCTCCACCAGCGAAATGGGCCGGTAGTCTAAACGCAAAGAACCCCCGAGGCCGGTGAAGGACCCGGGGGTTCGGTTGCAGCCGATTTCGCCGGAGCCAGCCCCGTCGCCTCGGCCTTGGGCATCCGCTCGGGCGCGACCCCTTGCGGAAGATCGGTGCCGCACCAGGGCGGCGCAAAAGGTCACGTCACAGGAACGCCTCGGCGGTGGCATCCAGCAAGATCGACTCGGTCACCAGTGGCGCGTTCCGTTCGGCCGCCAGGCGCAACGCGGTCAGGGCGAGTTTATTCACCTTGCGCGGAATCCCCTTGGTGGCCTGATAAAGCCCCTGGCGCGCGGTGTCGTCGAACAACGGTTGCACCACGCCGGCGGCCTTGAGGTGCTGCGTCAGATACGCCTCGAGTTCCTCGCGCGTTAACCCCTCCAGATGATAGTTGGTGCTGACGCGCTGGCGGAGCGCCTCGTGCATCTGGAGCGAAAGCGTGCGCCGCAACAACGGCTGCCCAATGAGCAGCAGAGTAAGTAAGCGCGAGGAGTCCATGTCGAAGTTCAACAACAGCGGCAGTTGTTCGAGCGCCGGATGCGGGAGTAAGTGGGCTTCATCGCAGATGAGGATGGGATGTTGCTTCTTACTCTGGTTGAGCCGCACGACAGCCTCGGCAATCTGCCGCACCAGATCGCCGCGAAAGTGCGCCGGGGTCAGATCGAGCGTCAAAGCGATCTGACGGAGTAAGTCGAGCGCGGTGCCGGCCGAAAAGTGGACGTAGAGAACCTTGAACAAGTTGGGATTGAGCGAGGCGGTGAAGACGCGCGCAGCCGTCGACTTGCCCGCACCCACTTCGCCGGTGAGCAGACCTACGCCGTGATGCTGCGTCAAAAACCCGAGCCGCGCGTTGACCTGCTGCCAGGCGGCGGAGGTGAATAACTGCTTGGCGTCCGGGCTGTCGGAGAACGGCGCTTTCTTGAAGCCGAAGAAGGATTCCCACATTAGCGATACGTCCTCCCGTTGACCACCGCGTCGACCAGGCGCGCCGCACCATTCGGCTTACCGGCGTGATAGATCTCGACGTGCGCCAAGTCGAGCGGATCGAAACGCACCTCGATGCGTTGGCCGGCCAGGTGCGGCGGGGCTTCAAAGAAGTGGCTGTGCAGCATGAACGTGGAGTCGCGGCGCACGAGGCGGTCGACGCGATGAAAGAACAGGCGGCGCATGTCGGTGCCGGGCGGCAGTTGGCGGACCTGCGCAATGTCGCGCTGCCAGCGCAACAGCGGCGTGGTCTGGAGCGAGCCGTGTTCATGGCGATGATAGACGGTCTCGAGCCAATGCCAAAGCCGCTCGTTCAATTGATCCAGGGAGAGCAAAGCTTTGGGATCGAGTGAAGCGAGGAACTGCTCGCGCACCGAGCGGAAAAAGCGCTCGATCTTTCCGCGGCCTTCGGGCTGATACGGCGGCGT
This sequence comes from uncultured Bordetella sp., assembly GCA_964652785.1. Taxonomy (GTDB): domain Bacteria; phylum Pseudomonadota; class Gammaproteobacteria; order Burkholderiales; family SG8-39; genus SZAS-79. The sequence goes on along the minus strand of CAZZDV010000357.1, from coordinate 1,552 downwards.
GTGCACGATGAGGATGCCGATGGAGGCGGCGATGCGCGCCAGTTGCGGCGAGCGATAAATCTTGGCGTTGTCCATGTAGAGACGCGTGGGCACGCCGCGCGCGGTGACGGCTTGGCGCAGGCAGTCGAGAAAGGCATCCAGGCCCTGGTTGGGATAGAACTGCGCGTGCGGAATGAGGCGGCTGGCATCGTCGAGCGCGGCTTGCAGAAACACTTGCCGCTTGCCGCCGCCGGGCCGTTCCACCCAGGGACCAAAGAGTAAGTCGGACTGCCAGATCTGATTGGCGAACTGTGCTTCGTACTTCTTGAAGGAAGAAGCGGCGGCTTTGTCCTGGAGTAACTGGCGCTCAGTCAGTCCGCGCGCCCGCAGGAAACGGTAGAGCGTGGACGGTGATAACTCGGGGCGCTTCTTGTTGTCGGCTAACAAGCCCAGATGAGTCAGTAAGGCCGTGCCGGTGCGCGAGGGGTTTTCGCGCTTGAGCCGTTCGATGAGTGCGGCGGTTTCCTTGGTGATGACGCGCGCTTGGCCGCGATCATGACGCGGCTTGGGGTGCAGCGCGGTAAGACCGTGGCGGCGATAGCGCAGCGTCCAGTCGAGTAGGGTGTCCACCGAGACTTGACGGCGTGTGGAGCAAGGGATGTCGTAGAGGCGCGCGGCGATCTCCTGAGCGCGGCGCGTCAACTCGCCGCGCGGGAGCGTTTCCAGCACCAGCGGAGCGATGAGTCCGTAGCGGAACAGGGCAATCTTTTCGGCTTTGTCATTCATAGAGCCCGAGCGTACGGCCAAAGGCGCTGGGGTGCCAGACAAATGGTGTGTGGGGAAGCTCAAGCGGGCGCTGGGGTGGGGCCGAGTGCGGCGCGGCGGCCGTCGGGAGTGAGCGAAGGCGGCCAGCCCAGCAGGTGCGCGCGAAGGCCGGCGAACAGGAAGCGGTGCGCAGGGATCCAACCGATGGATTGCAGCATCGCCAGTGCGCGGTGATTGAAGTCCGGCGCGGCGGCGGGCTTGGTCAACGCGGCGAGGGCGACGCAGAGGGCTTCGGCTTGGGTGCGAAAACGGCGTAGCCAGAAATGGCCGCGCTGATACGGCATCGGCGGCGGTGGGGTTGGCGGCGCCGGCGGCGAGTTCGGCAGGAAGCGAGCCAGGAGCCACAGCGCAATCACGGTGACGCTGGAGCGAAGGTAGGGCAGCGCAAATTCGGGCAGGAGCGAGACCGTGCGCCGGCAGGCTTCGCACAGATAGCGCCGCACGCGGATCTCCCCGTCGAAGGCGGCATCAATGATCGTGCGGAGGTAGAAGCCGTGCGCGGTCAGCGGATCTTTGGCTTGGCATTGCGGACATTGAGTGGGACGACAATGGCTGGGGTCAGCCAGTTGCCCGAGGTACTGCTGCACGGAACCGGCGAATGGGTGTAGGATTTGCATTGTAGGATCGACCTTTGGGAGCTGAAACTCCCGGGGTTGTGGTTCGCTGCGGCGGAAAGCTCTGAACAAGATTCCGCCGCACGCCACCTCGACATCCTACGTCAACTGCGGGTCACGCATAGCAAATTGGG
>CAZZDV010000356.1:0-3211 GCA_964652785.1 uncultured Bordetella sp. | reverse complement strand
GCACTGTCCAATGTGCTCGAGATTGAAGACGGCAAGCTGACCGGGCGCGTTTCGGACCCAATCGTCGATGCCGCCGCGAAGGCGGAGCGATTGATCGCGCTTGCGCAAGAGCTCGGCCTGTCGATGGACAGCACGCTTGCGATCGGGGACGGGGCGAACGACATCCCGATGCTGGCCGCGGCCGGCGTTTCCGTCGCCTACCGTGCCAAACCCGTGGTGCGCGCCAAAGCGACGCACGCGCTTAGCCACTCGGGCCTGGACGGAGTCATCCATCTCTTCGAATAGCGCGGACCCCTTCGCCGCGAGCGATCGCAAGCCTGCACCCTCTGGCGCAGCCCTCGTGCTGGTGCTGCTGCTTGCGGCCGCTACGTCGATCAGCCAGTTCTATCGCGTTTCCAACAGCGTGATCGGCCCCGAGCTTGCGGTCGAGCTCGGGCTGGACGCGCGCGACCTCGGCTTCGCCGGCGGGGCCTTCTTCCTCGCGCTCCTTTTAGCCCAGATCCCGGTGGGCGTCGCGTTCGATCGCTGGGGCGCGCGCGCAACGCTCGCCTCGGTCAGCGGCATGGCGGTGCTCGGCGCGCTATGGATCGCGCGCTCCTCCAGCGGGGGCGAGCTCATCGCGGCGCGGTTCCTCGTGGGCCTCGGATGCTCGGCGAGTTTCATGTCGGCCGTGTACCTGTGCTCGCGCTGGTTCGGCGTGCACCGCTTCACGTTGATCCTCTCGTGGGTGTTCGCGATGAGCAACTTCGGCACGCTCGCGGCCTCCACGCCGCTCGCCTGGGCGGCGCAGACCATCGGGTGGCGGAACGCCTTCGACGTGCTCGCCGCCGCTACCGCCGTGGTGGCGGCGCTCTTCTGGTGGCTGGTGCGCGACGACCCGCCCGGGCAGAAGTCGCCCGCGAAACCGGGGGAGACGCTCACGCAGGTCTGGCGCGGCCTGCTCGAAGTCTGGCGCACGCCCGGGCTCGGCCCGGTACTCGCGCTGCACGTCTTCGCCTACGCGGGCATGCTCACCTTGCTGGGCGTGTGGGGCGGCCCGTACCTGCATGACGTGCATGGCCTGGACGGTTTTGCGCGCGGCAACGTGCTCTTTGCGATGGGCCTTGCGCAGATTGTGGGATTGCTCGCTTTCGGGTCGCTCGACCGAATCTTCGGCACGCGCAAGAAAATCGTGATCGCCGGCGCAGTGGGGTCGATCGCGGTTTTCGGCACGCTTGCGCTGCTGAGGAGCCCGCCCCTCTGGATCGCGGTAGCGCTCCTCATGGCGATCCCCTTCCTCTCGTCCTACTCCATCGTGATCGTCGCGCAGGGCCGCGCGCTGTTTCCGGATGCGCTCGCGGGGCGCGGAGTCACCACCGTGAACATGGCGCAGGTCATCGGTGCCGCCGGGCTGCCGGCGCTTAGCGGCTACATCGTCGGCGCCTTCGCGCATTCAGCCGGCGCCGCGGCACCCGAAGCCGCGTACCGTGCGGTATTTGCGATGCTTGCCGGCGGCAGCATGCTCGGTCTGGCGGTGTACCTGCGCTCGAAGGACAGCAAGCCTCGGATGTGATCGTGGCCGCCATGGGATATTCGCATGGGCGCGGTTCGATGCTAGTGTCTGTGCTGGACAAACCATCATCGGCGAGCTCTAAGAAGACGTGAAGAATCCGCTCAAGGCGCTGCAGGCGCGCCACAAATCAGCAATCATCGCGACAAGCGTTACCGCGGCCATCCTCGCAATTCTCCTGGTTGCCCGGGCGTTTGGGGCACTTGTACCGCTCGAGTTGATGGCCTACGACCTTGGCGTGCGCACGCGCGCCGGACACGACATCGACCCGCGGCTCGTCATGGTGTATCGGACCGAAGAGGATCTACAGAAACTGGGCTTCCCAACGACGGACGAGACCTTGGCCCAACTGCTGGAAAAGCTGGTTGCGATGAAGTCGACCGCAATTGGCGTGGACATTTACCGCGACTTCCCGGTCGCGCCCGGCAGCCAGCAGCTCGACGAAATTCTGGCGCGACAGGACAACATCGTTTGGGTCTCGAAATTCGCCGACAAAAGCGGGCACAGTGTCCCGCCCCCAAAGGTGCTGCAGAAAAAGGATGGACAGGTCGGGTTCAACGACCTGCTCGACGATCCCGGCGGCGTGATTCGACGGGGCCTGCTGGTTCTCGACAATGGCAAAACCTCGGCCTTCTCCTTCGCACTTCAACTCGCCACGATTTACCTGAAATCGAGCAAGCAGGGCGGCCTCAAGCCCGACCCCGCGAATCCGGATGTTCTGCGCCTTGGGCAGACATCGATCCCGCCTTTCGAAAAGAACGACGGCGGGTACGTTGATGCCGATGCGGCGGGTTATCAGTTCATGTTGGACTTCAATGGGATGAAGTCGAGGATTCCAAGCTTCAGCGTGCAGGAGGCGTTGCGTGCCACGGACGCTGGCGCGTTCGCCGGAAAGATCGTCATCATCGGCACTTCTGCCAAGAGCATCAACGACGCTTTCTATACGCCGCTAAGCTTTGGGACCCAAGGCGACGAACAGCGCATGATAGGCGCCGAATTGCATGGGCACATCGTGAGCCACTTGCTTCGTATTGCTGCGGGCGACGCGAAACCGCTCAAGCCACTCAGTAACGCGCTCGAAGTGGCGTGGGTCATCCTGATGGGCATTCTCGGCGCGACAATCGGTTTCGTGGCACGCGACTTCCGGCATTTCCTTCTGGCTTTGGGGGCAGCAGCTACGGTCATCGTCGCAGTCAGCTATGCGCTCTTCGCGAACGCTCTGTGGATGCCGGTCGTCGCTCCGCTGCTTGCGTGCATTGCCTGCCTTACGGCGGCCTCCGCCTTCGCCTCGCAGCACGAGAAGGAGCAGCGCAGCCGCGTGATGCACCTCTTCTCGCAGCACGTCTCCAAGGACATCGCCGAGGAGATCTGGCGCAGCCGCGACGACTTCCTCGAGAACAACCGCCCGCGCCCCGTGCCGCTCACCGCCTCCGTCGTCTTCACCGACCTGCAGGGCTTCACCGAGATCTCGGAGAACATGCGGCCCGCGGAACTCTTCGAGTGGCTGAACGAGTACATGCAGGCGATGAGCGCGGCGGTGGTCAACAACCGGGGCATCGTCAACAAGTACATCGGCGACGCGGTCATGGGCGTGTTCGGCGTGCCGATCCCCCGCCATACCGAGGCCGGAATAGCCACCGATGCGCGAAACGCGGTTGCATG
>CAZZDV010000355.1:0-3269 GCA_964652785.1 uncultured Bordetella sp. | reverse complement strand
GGCTTCAATTTCAGCCACGTTTCATAGAGGGAGACACCCGTATGCGCACCAACCGCGTCAAGCGACTCTGGCGCGAAGGCAAGACCGCCGTCGGCGGCTTTCTTTCGATCCCGCACACGCTATCGGCCGAGATGATGGCCCACACCGGCCTCGACTGGCTGTGCGTCGACATGCAGCACGGCTGCATCGACTACTCGGATGCGGTGCCCATGCTCGCGGCAATCTCCACGACGGCGGTCACGCCCATCGTGCGGGTGCCCTGGAACGAGCCGTCGATGATCATGAAAGTGCTCGACGCGGGCGCCTATGGCGTGATCGTGCCGATGGTGAGCAACCGCGCGGAGGCGATGCGCGCCGTCGCAGCCTGCCGCTACCCGCCCAAGGGCATCCGCAGCAACGGGCCGAACCGCGCCGCGCTCTACGGGGGCGCGGACTACCAGAAGCACGCGGACACCGAGATGCTCTGCATCGTGATGATCGAGACGGCAGAAGGCATCGAGAAGATGGAGGAGATCATCTCGACACCGGGCGTGGACGCGGTCTATATCGGCCCCACCGACCTTGCGCTCGCGCTCGGCCTGCCGCCGGTCATGGACAACGACGACCCCAAGCACGTGGCGACGGTGAACCGCGTGCTGGAGACCTGCCGCAAGCACAAGGTCATCGCGGCCATGCACACCATGAGCTCGAAGTACACCCAGCGCTACATCGACCAGGGCTTCCAGATGGTCATGCTCACCGCCGATCGCCTGGCAATGTCGAACTGGGTCAAGGCGGAGGTCGGCAAGCTCACCGGCTGGACGCCGCTGGTGCCGACTGCGGCTCCGGAAAGGACCGGATCGTGAGCAGGCTCAGCGCGCTTCCCTAACACGACCGGGCTAGCCCCTTCGGGCGCGCGGCCCGCGATAGACTTGCGCGTCAAAATCCGAAGAAAGGTGCTTTTCGCGTGACTTTCGACGCCCGCGCGCTGCTCGTCATCGGCGCCTTCCTCTGCTGGGTCCTCGCCGTCGCGATCGAGTTCAACGCGTTCCGGCCGGACACCAGGCGCAAGCTCCCCGGCCCTTACACCATCGGCCTGCTGCTGCATGGCCTCGGGCTGGTGCTGATCTCGCAGCGCGGCCTGATCGCGGACCTCTGGACCATCCTGTTCGCAAACGTCCTGCTGCTCGCGGCGCCCCTGTTCTACTTCTCGGCGCTGCAGGCCGTGCGCGGGCTCAAGGCCAACTTCAAGGTCCTCGCCGCCATGCCGGTCAGCATGGCGGTGCTGCTGCCGATCGCCGGTTTCGGGCCGCAGGCTTTCGGCGCCCGCGTAATGATCTTCACCAGCGCGGCGCTGTTCGCCTTCGGCCTGATTTGCTGGGCAGCCCTGCAGCTGATCCGCGCCGGCCACAAGCCGGGGGGCTGGATGATCCTCGGCTCGACCCTCACGCTGGGCGGCCTCGCGTTGACACGCGCAGTTTCGGTAGCCACTGGCCAGGTCTCGGGCGTGTTCGACTCGCACCTCATCCAGCTCTCCTTCTACCTGGTCAACGATGTCTGCATTACGCTGGCCGCTTTCGGCTACATGGACGTCGCCCGCACGCGCGACCTGAAGGTCTATTCGGTGGGGGCGATGTCGCCGGACGCCCAGACCGGGCTTTATTCGCGCGAAGCCTTCCTGCGCAGCGGCCTCGAAGAGCTCAACCGGGCGCGCAGGCGCGACTACGCGATCACCCTGATGCTGGTCCAGCTCGACCGCATGGAGCAGGCGTCGGTCGCCAAGGGAGAGGACTTCGTGGACCTTGCGCTCAAGCGGGTGGCGGCCATCACCCAGCGGGATATCCGCATGTACGACGTCGCCGGCCGCCTCTCCAGCGGGGTGATGGGCGTACTCATGCCCGAGCTGGCGCTGTCGGAGGCAGTCGCGGTCGCCGAACGCATCCGCGTGACGGTGGCGGAGGATCCGGCGATCCGCAACGGCGTGTTCGGAGTAACCGTCAGCGCGGGGGTGTGCGAGGTCGACACCCGCCATGAGAACCTGGATCCGGTCCTGGCCTTGGCGGCCTCGTGCCTCGACCGGGCGCGGGCCGTGGGCGGAAACTGCGTCATGACCCCGGCGTCCCCGGCGCCCAAGAGCTTCATCCAGGACACCATCTAGCCCGGATCACCGGCTGTGTCAGCCGTTCTCCGACCTCTCGCGTTAAGGACCTACAAGCGAAAGGGTGCCGGAGCGTACAGACGAAAGCCCCCGATCCGCGAATAGTCGAACCTCAGGGAGTGCGGGTTCTTATACGGGGTGTGTCATGGGTGACCATCAAGTAGTGAATGACCTGTTCGGGGACAGGCCGGTGCGCCTCGCGCGCAACCCAATCTTATTGCCGGCGGAGCCCCCGGAGCTCAGGGCCGCCAAGGCGCTGGCCGCGCAAATGCGCCACAAACGCACCCGCCGCGACAAGAAGCAGGTCGCCCACCTGATCTGCCTCAACCTCATCTCGATGCTCAAGCACAAGCGCGAGCCCGTCGCGCGGCGCTGATCCTTGTTTTACAGCAGCAGCGCCCGGATGTACACTTCATCTGTACATGGAGGCCCAATTGCCGAAAATCCCGCGCACCGAAGTAAACGTCACCGAATTGCGCCAGAACCTCCCGGCCTATCTCGAGGAAGCGAGCAAGGGGCGGGAGATCGAAGTGACTTCGCGCGGCCGCGTGATCGCCCGCATCGTCGCCGGCGGCAACCGGCGCGAGGAAGCGCAGGGGCGGCTGCGCGCCGCCCGCGAGCACTGCGTGATCGGCGATGTGGTCAGCCCCACCGGCGCCGAGTGGGACGCGGAGCGTTGATCGTCCTCGACACGCACGTCCTCGTGTTCGACGCGCTGGCGCCCCGACGCCTGTCGGCCCGCGCGCGCAAGGCGATCGAAGCCGCTTTTGCCGAAGGCGAAATCGCCTGCAGTGACATCAGCCTGTGGGAAATCGCGATGCTGATTTCGCGCCAACGCCTCGACCCGGCGATGGACGCCCGCCAGTTCCTGGAAGACCTCATTGTCGCCCGTGCGGTGCGCGTCCTGCCGATCACGGCCGGGATTGCCGTGCTCTCGGAGTCGGACCTGTTCTCGCACGGCGATCCGGCCGACCGCCTGATCGCGGCGACCGCGCTGATGCACCAGGCCCCGCTGGTGACGTCGGACGCGGCGTTGCGCAAGGTGAAAGAGGTTTCGACCGTTTGGTGAACCCTTGGATCAAGCCGACTCGGCCCAATGGCAGCATATCGACAGGAGAGCCAAGCAGGACGC
>CAZZDV010000354.1:0-3293 GCA_964652785.1 uncultured Bordetella sp. | reverse complement strand
TCGGTCGACGAAGCGCTCGAAGTGCTGGTGGGCGGCGCGAAGCCGGTGGCCGAGATCGAGGATGTTTCCACGCTCGAGGCGACCGACCGCGTGCTTGCGCGCGAGCAGACCTCGACCATGGACGTGCCGCCGATGGACAACAGCGCAATGGACGGCTACGCGGTGCGCACGGCCGACATCGCGGGGTCCGACACGCGTCTGCGTGTCGCGCAGCGCATTGCCGCGGGCTCGGTCGGAGAAGCGCTGGCTCCCGGCACCGCAGCGAGGATCTTCACCGGCGCCCCGATCCCGGCCGGGGCCGACGCGGTGGTGATGCAGGAGTTCTGCGCCGTCGACGGCGACCATGTCGTCATCAAGAAGAAGCCTCACGCCGAGGAGTGGCTCCGGCGTGCCGGAAGCGACATCAAAACCGGCGCTACGGTGCTGGCCGCGGGCATCAAGCTGCGTCCGCAGGACACCGGCCTGGCGGCTTCGGTGGGGATCAAGACGCTGCCGGTGCGCCGCAAGGTGCGCCTCGCGCTCTTCTTCACCGGCGATGAGCTCGTGATGCCCGGGGACCCGCTGCCGCCCGGGCGCATCTACAACTCCAATCGCTTCACGCTCAACGGCATGGCGAAGCTCTTCGGCTGCGAGGTGCGCGACTACGGCATCGTGCCGGACAAGCTCGACGCCACGCGCGAAGTACTGCGCCGCGCTGCTGCGGAGAACGACCTCATCGTCACTTCGGGTGGCGTCTCCGTCGGCGAGGAAGACCATGTAAAGCCCGCCGTGGAGGCCGAAGGCTCGCTGCTCATGTGGAAGATCGCGATGAAGCCCGGCCGGCCGCTGGCATTCGGCAAGGTCGGCAACGCTGCCTTTATCGGGCTGCCCGGCAATCCCGTTTCGTCGTTCGTGACTTTCCTGATCTTCGTGCGCCCGTTCCTTTTGAAGACGCAGGGCATCGCCGACGTGGCGCCGCGGTTCATCGATGCGCGCGCCGATTTCACATGGGACAAGCCCGACGCTCGGCGCGAATTCCTGCGCGTAAAATGGAATGCGGCGGGCGGCGTGGACCTCTACCCCACGCAGGATTCGGCGGTCATGACTTCTACAGCATGGGCCGACGGCCTCGTCGACAACCCGGCCAACCAGGCGATCCACAGGGGCGATCGCGTGAAGTTCCTCTCGTTTTCGGAGCTTTACCGTTGAAAGTCAAAGTGCTCTATTTCGCGAGCCTGCGCGAGCAGCTCGGACGCGGCTCGGAGGACATCGTGTTGCCCCCGGACGCCGTCACGCTGGGTGCATTGCGCGCGCACCTGATCGCGCGCGGCGGCAACTGGCAGTCGGCGCTTGCCGAGGGCCGGCCGGTGCGCATGGCCGTCAACCAGGACATGGTGGCGCGCACGCAGACCCAGCAGGTGGCGATCAAGGCCGGCGACGAAATCGCGTTCTTCCCGCCGGTCACCGGGGGCTGAGGTTGGATGCCGCGATCCGCATCAGCGTCCAGCTCGAGGATTTCGATGCCGGCCGCGAGATTGCAGCCGTGCGCGCTGGCAATGCCAAGATCGGCGGGGTCGCGAGCTTTATCGGCGTGGTCCGCGACGTCAACGAGGGTGACGCAGGAAAAACTGCGGTCGCCACCCTCACGCTCGAGCATTACCCAGGGATGACCGAAAAAGCCCTCAAGGGCATCGTCGACCAGGCCTGCGGACGCTGGGAGGTCCTTGGCTGCACCGTGATCCATCGCCACGGCCGCCTCGAGCCGCTGGACCAGATCGTCCTCGTCGTCGTGGCGAGCTCGCATCGCGGCCACGCTTTCGCCGCTTGCGAGTTCATCATGGATTTCCTCAAGACCGAGGCGCCTTTCTGGAAGAAGGAAGACACGCCCGACGGGGCGCGCTGGGTCGAGGCGCGCGAGGCCGACGACGCAGCCGCGGGGCGCTGGAAAGAATGAAAGCCCTCGCATGACCGCGATGGCCTTCGTCGCGGTCGGGATCGGCGCGGCGCTGGGTGCGTGGCTGCGCTGGATGCTCTCCGCGTGGCTGAACCCGATGATGCCGGCCCTGCCGATGGGCACCCTGGTTTCGAACCTGGTCGGCGGCTACCTCGTGGGGATCGCGGTGGCCTACTTTGCGGCCAGCCCGGCGGTGGCGCCGGAGTGGCGCCTCTTCTGCATCACAGGCTTCCTCGGCGGGCTGACGACGTTTTCCACGTTCTCGGCCGAGTCCGTCCACCTGCTGATGGCGGCCCAGTACGGCGTGGCCTTCCTGCATACGGCCTCCCACCTCACCGGCTCGCTGGCCGCAACCTTCCTGGGCTTCCTGACCTACCGCACGCTCGCTTGATCCGTGTCAAAACCGGGAAAGGCCTTTTCGGTTGAAATGGGACGCATCGGCCCCATTTCCGACTGAACCATTTACGGATTCCAGGCAATGCGAATCGAAAAATTCACCACCAAACTGCAGGAGGCCCTCGGCGACGCGCAGAGCGCGGCCCTCGGCAACGACAACCAGTACATCGAGCCCCAGCACCTGCTCGCGGCCATGCTCGAGCAGTCCGACGGCTCGATCGCGTCGATCCTGCAGCGCGCCGGGGCCAACCCCCAGGCGCTGAAGACATCGCTTGCGCAGGCGACCTCGCGCCTGCCCAAGGTCGAGGGCACGCCCGGCGAGGTCATGATCTCGCGCGACCTCACGACGCTCCTCAACGTGGCCGACAAGGAGGCGCAGAAGCGAGGCGACCAGTTCATCGCCTCCGAGCTGGTGCTCCTTGCCGCGGCGGATGACAAGGGCGAGACCGGTAAGCTGCTCAAGCAATCCGGCATCGGCAAGAAAGCGCTCGAAGCCGCCATCGAAGCCGTGCGAGGAGGACAGAACGTGCAATCACAAGCAGACGAAGGCAATCGCGAGGCCCTCAAGAAGTACACCATGGACCTCACCGAGCGCGCCCGCATCGGTAAGCTCGACCCGGTCATCGGCCGCGACGACGAGATCCGCCGCTGCATCCAGATCCTGCAGCGCCGCACCAAGAACAACCCGGTGCTCATCGGCGAGCCGGGCGTGGGCAAGACCGCCATCGTCGAGGGCCTCGCGCAGCGCATCATCAACGGTGAAGTGCCCGAGACGCTCAAGGGCAAGCGCGTGCTGTCGCTCGACATGGCCTCCTTGCTCGCGGGCGCCAAGTACCGCGGCGAGTTCGAGGAGCGCCTCAAGTCGGTGCTCAAGGAGCTGTCGCAGGACGAGGGCCAGACGATTGTCTTCATCGACGAGATCCACACCATGGTCGGCGCCGGCAAGGCCGAGGGCGCCATGGAC
>CAZZDV010000353.1:0-3316 GCA_964652785.1 uncultured Bordetella sp. | reverse complement strand
TTGATACAAACCCGCGCCAAGGGCGCTTAGTCGAGCTTGAACTGCGCTATGGCGTGCTCGCGCAGCTTCCCCTTCTGCACCTTGCCGCTGGCGGTCATGCCGATGGCATCGAAGTCGCCGACGATCCGCAGGTAGCGAGGAACGCGGAAATTCGCGCAACGCTGCTTCGCCCAGGCAATCAGTTCTTCTTCGGTTGCCGAAAAACCGTCCTTGATCGACACGTAGGCGCAGGCGACTTCGCCGAGCCTCGCATCGGGTACGCCAACCACCTGGGCGGTCTGCACGGCGGGGTGAGCCAGCAGCACCTCTTCCACTTCGGCCGGCGCGACGTTTTCGCCTCCGACGCGGAAAACATCCTTCAACCGCCCCACCATCTTCAGCCGCCCGTCGTCGGTCAGCGAGCCGAGGTCGCCCGTGCGCAGCCACCCGTCTTCGGTAAAAGCTTTCGCCGTCTGCTCGGGGTTGTTGTAGTAGCCCTTCATGACGCTCCAGCCGCGCACCTGGATCTCGCCGTCGCGGATGCGCACCTCCATGCCGTCGTGCGTCTTGGCGAGGCCCTCGACGCGCAGGTGCTCGGGATCCCGCCAGTCACTCATGACCACATTCGGCGACGCTTCCGAGAGCCCGTAAGCCGCGCAGATCTCCCTGGCGCCCATCACGTCGATGATGCGCTGCATGGTCTGCGGCCCCGCGGCCGCCCAGCCGCCGCGCAGGTGCAGCTTCGCGGGATCGAAATCGGCGTGGCCCATGAGCATCTGGAAGATCGTGTCGTTGCCCGAGGTCAGCGTGCAGCGCTCGGTTTCGAGCATCCTCAGCGCAGCGCCGGCCTCGAAAGTCGGCAGCGTGACGAGGCACGCGCCGAACACCAATGAAGCCAATGCGGAGAGGGTAGAACCGCCCACGTGGAAGAACGGCCGGCAGTTGAAGTAGCGGTCATCTGGCCGTACGCCGATGCGCGAGCCCGCGGCCCAGGCATTCCTCAGCATGTTGTCATGGGTCAGGACCACGCCTTTCGGATAGGCCGTGGTGCCCGAGGTGAACTGGATCAGGAGCGGGTCGTCGGGGTTGAGCGAAGGGTCGCTGCGCCCGTCCGGCTCGCCCCGGGGCAGTCCGTGGTCCACTGCGATCGCATGCACGAGCTTCGGCAGCCCGGTCTTCGCTTCCGCCACCATGGCCTCGTAGTCGATGTTCAGGAATCGCTTCGCGTAGAACAGTGCTTTGCAGTCGGCTTGCTCGAGGCAATACGCAAGCTCGGAAGCCTTGAAGCGCGTATTCACCGGCACGGTCACCGCCCCGATTGAGGCCGCGGCGTAGAAGAGGATCAGCCACTTTTCGTCGTTGCCCATGAGAAGCCCGACGTGGTCGCCCTTCGCGATCCCCAGGTCGCGCAACCCGGCCGCGGCATGGCGGACTTCCGTGTCGAGCTGCGCGTAGGTGAGCCTCGCATCCGGCGTGACCAGCGCTTCGGCCTCCGGGCGGCACGCGGCGTGACCCGCGAGGATCTGCGCGAGTGTCTGCGCGACCCAGCTCACGATTTACCCATCCATTGGCCGGAGGCGAGCTGTTCCTCGATCGCCTCGATTTCCGCGGCCAGCGCGCCTTTGGGGTCCAGCTCGACGCCGCGGTCGATGGTGCGCTTGGCGAGGCGCAACGAATACTGCGGCGCTTCGGCAATCGCCTTGGCGATGGACGCGATTGCCTCTTCGAGCTTCTCCGGAGCAACCAGGCGCGACACGAGCCCGTGGGCCAGCGCTTCTTCGGCGGTCAGTGTGCGTCCTGTGTACATCATGTCTTTTGCGAGTCTCTTTCCGAGCACGCGCGCGAGGCGCTGCGTCGCACCGACGGTGCCGCGGATTGCCTCTGGGGTACGGAACGAGGCCGCGGGCGTGGCGACGATGAAATCGCAGGCCGATGCGATCTCGCATCCGGACCCGACGGCGGGGCCTTCGACCACTGCGACGACCGGCATCGGCAGCGCTTCGAGCGCCGCATAGGCGTCGAACCCCTTCTGCCGGCGCGCGCGCACCTGCGATTCGGTCATGCCCTGGCGCTCCTTCACGTCCGCGCCGGCGCAGAACGCAGGCCCGTTTGCGCGCACGAGCACGAGCTTGACCGCAGGGTCATTGCTTGCCGATTTCGCTGCGGCCGCAAGGCCGTCGCACATCGCAAGGTTGAGCGCATTGCGCGAGTCCGGCCGGTTGAGGCGGATCGTTGCGACGCCGTTCTCGACCGAATAGAGGACGGCTTCGCTCATACCGCCTTCGCCTCGCGTAGCTGCGCGATCTTCTCTGCCGAGTAGCCCAGCCGGGTTTTAAGGATTTCATCGGTGTGCTCGCCCAGCGTCGGCGGGCGGCCGAAGCGCGGATCGTCGAAGCCCTCGAACTTGTAAGGCAGCCCGAGGCCCTTGAATGCACCGACACCGGGGTAGTCGAAACCACGCACGAGCCCGCGCGCTGCGACATGCGGATCGTTGAGGATCTCGGCCACGTCGTTGACCGGCCCCACCGGCACCTCGGCCGCATCGAGCGCCGCAATGAGTTCGTCGCGTTTCCATCCCACGATCGCCTGCGTGAGCCTGGGCATGATCTGTTCGCGATTCTTTACGCGCAGCGCGTTGTCAGCGAATTGCGATTGCCCGCCCCAGGCTTCCAGTCCGAGGGCCTTGCACAGCGGCGCCCAGTGCTGGTCGCTCGCGGTGACGTGGAGATACTTGCCGTCGCTGCAGCAGAATGTCGCGGTGGGCACACGCCCCGGATGCTCTGTACCCAGGCGCGGCGGCACTTCACCCAAGGCGAAGTAGCGCGCGGCCGCCAAAGTCAACAAGCTCACCTGCGCATCGAGCATCGAGAAATCCACGTAGCAACCCTTGCCGGTCTTCTCGCGCCCGGCGATCGAGGCAAGGATCGCGATCGCCACCCACAGGCCGGAGGTGAGGTCTGCCACCGGCAGGCCCGGCTTCACCGGTCCGCCGCCCTTCTCACCCGTCAGACTCATCAACCCACCCATGGCCTGGAACACCGTGTCGTAACCTTTCTTCTGCTTGTACGGCCCGGTCTGCCCGAAGCCGGTGCAGGAGAGGTATACGAGGCGCGGATTCAGCGCGGACATCGCCGCGTAGTCGAGCCCGTAGCGCTTGAACGTGCCCGCCGGGAAATTCTCGACGAACACGTCCGATTTGGTCGCGAGATCGCGGATGACCTGCTGTCCATCCTTCGAGCGCAGGTTGACCGTGATCGAAGCTTTGGAGCGATTGCAGGCGAAGTAATACGCGCTGTCAACCGCGAGCTGCGGCTCGAAGCTGCGCGTTTCGTCGCCG
>CAZZDV010000352.1:0-3330 GCA_964652785.1 uncultured Bordetella sp. | reverse complement strand
ACCACGGCCTGGCACAGCTCGATGGCCTCCTTGTCGAAGGCCCGGCCGGCCGGGCGCTCGAAGGTAAATGCACCGGTCGTATCCTTGCCGACGGAAAAAGGCACGGTCAGCACGCTGTCGCTGCCGAACTGGCGGGAGAGCACGGCATGGTCGCGCGTCACCATCACGTCTTTTTCGCCCGCGGGCAGGACGATGATCGACTTCTGGTCGAGCGACTCGTCCATGGCGGTGCCGACCGCGCGGATCAGGTTCATGCGCTCGCCGAATTCCGCGCTGTGGGACACCGCGACTACGCGCGCATGCTGGTTCCGGGTGAACCCGATGCTCACGCGATCGCAATCGAGGCGGGTCGCCAAGTCCGTCGCAAGGGCCTGCGCCGAGATTTGGAAGCCTTCCTCGGCCAGGACCGAGGCGACGAGGTCGAGCGTCGCAATGAGCCGCTCGCGCGTGGTCTGCTCTTGGAGCGCCTGCTGGTTGCGCAGGGCGGTTTCGATGCCGTAGAGGCCCCACCGAAGCTGGCGCACCATTTCGCGCAGCCGTTCCTCGTGGCGAAGCCCGGTTTCGACCGCGACCAGGCCGTGCAGCTCCCCATCCAGCACCAACGGGCACGAAACCACCCCCACCGGACCATCCTGGACGATTTGCGCCTGGCGCGCTTCGAGCGTGCGGCCGGCGACGTCGGCCAGCAAAGGACCCGGCGGCTGCCCGGCCGGCCAGAAACTCCGGGGGACGAACGGACCCTCGGGCGGCCCGAGCACGAGCACGCCCTGGATCGCGCCTTCGATCATCGAGCACTGCAGGGCGAGCCAGGTCTGGAAGAACGCCTCGGTGGAGGCGGCTTCAGCGTGCAGGTTCCAGAGGGATTGCTGCTCCTGCCCGTAGACGGGAGCAGTCCCTGAGGTAAAGGGTGGGCTGTGGTTCAACTGGTCTCAGGTTGACGCGATTGCGCGCCCGGAATCGTTCGGCGCCTCGGACGATTCGTGGGGCGGGTCTTCAGGCTTCGACCTTGAGCACCCCGTAGCGTGTCTCGTACTCCTTGAGCACGCGCTCGAGGAGCGACGAGAGGCGCTTGGCCGCGTAAGGGTTGAGGACCACGCGATCGGAGAGGAGCACTTTCACCTCCTTCTGGCCCGAGTGCCAGGCCTGGTTGGCGCCGAACAGCAGGGTGATCTCCTCGCGCGACCCGAGCACGTTGCACACGTTCGAGTAGGAGGTGTTCATGCGCGAATCGTCCCACACCACCTTCTGGGTTTCGGGCGCCGTGCGGGCGCCATCTGCGGGAACCGTGCTGTCTGTCGTAGAGGCCTTGGCCATTCAAAACTCCTTCGTCTGGACCGGTTTTATCTGAGCGCGGGAGTTTACTTAGTTTCCCCGTCGCGGGTGGGCTTGCTGCTGCCCCAATCGATGCTCATGCGCGGCTTCCCGGCGGTCCGGTAGTTGCTCGTTTGGACGTTGGAATGCAGGCCCAGCGCGCTGTCCAGCCATTTCTGCGCAGTGTCGTCGATCGCGTGGGGCTGCAGGCGCGTCGAGGCCTCCGGACGCGGCTTCGCGCGGCGGTCCAGCATCGCCTCGCGCGCGCCGGGTTCCGCGGGGATCCATCGCCCGTTGCGGCGATCGCCAGCCTGCTGCGCCGCCTCGGGGGCCGCGAAAATCCTGCGGCCGATGTTGACCGCCTGGCCGCCGAGGATTCCGGCAGCCGCGATTTCGAAGCGTCCGCCATTCGTATCGGCCCGCTGATGGCTCTCACCCTCCAGGCCCACCACGGGCAGGTTGGGCATCCCGTCCGGTGCAGCCGGTGCCTCGGTTGAAGGCACGGTGCCAATGTCGGCGCCTTCGCCCGGCGGATTGGGTTGCCCCTCCCCGGAGGGCGGTCCGTCCTCGCCTGCGGGCGTGCCGCCGTCGCCGGACGGCGCCGTTTCCTGGTTCTGCCCCTGTCCGGAATCCTCCGTCGTGCCCTGCGGCTCGGCGGGCGGCTTGCCCGGAGCCTGGCCGGAGCCCTGCGTTTCGGACGGGCCGGTTCCAGACGATTGGCCGCTTTGCGACGAGCTCGAGCTGTGATGCGCCTGCGAGGAGAATTCGAAGCCGGCGAGCGTCGGCAGTATGAGGAAATCCCTGAGGCGCATCTCCTCGACGAACGTTGCGCCCGGCAGGCCACTGGACCCGGAAGCCGTCCTGAACACCTGGACCACGGCCGTGGCGCCGTCGCTTGGGCGCGTGAACGTGAAGATCTGCCCCTGCATATTCGCGATCAGGTCGCTGGCCGTACCGTAGCGGATCAGCGAGACGATGTGATCGGCGCCGCTGAAATCGACAGTCGCATAGTCACCGGCGAGCACGTCGTCGGTGAGATTGCCGACCGTGAAGTCGTCTCCGTCGCCGCCGAACAGCACGTCAGAGCCGTTTCCGCCGTCGATGTAGTCTGCCTTGCCGATGTACGGGTCGATGGTCTCGACGTAGTCCACGACGCCTCCCGCATACGCCACCCGGCCGAGGTCGCCCAGGACGTAGTCATTGCCGTCGCCACCGAGGAGGGTGTCTGACTCGAAGCCGCCGAGGATCACGTCATTGCCCGCGCCAGCCGTCAACACATCGGCGCCGCCTGAAGTGGGCTCCGTAGTCTCGATGAGCGCAATGCGACCGGCCGAGTCCAGGATCACGTAGCCGTCGTCGCCGATGAGCACGTCCGAACCGGCACCAGTGGTGACTGTATCGGCGCCGAGACCCGCCAGCACTACCGTGTCGCCACCTGCAGCGAAGATCGTGTCGTTGCCGCCCTGGAGGAGTTCGGTTGTCGCAATGGATTCACGCAGCCCGGTTGAGCTGTAGACCATGGCGCCGTTGTCACCAAATATCGTATGTGTGCCAGTCCCTACGGTAACCGTGTCGTTGGCTATTCCAGCGATGACAGTCTTGTCGCCGTCGCCGGCAACCACAAAGTCATCTCCACCCTCGAGCGTAACGGTGCTCTCGATCATCAGGAACAGCGTACCGGTGGCTTCCATCTGCACGATGCCGTTGTCGCCAAGGATCGTGTCCATGCCGTTGCCGGTGGTGATCGTGTCCAGCCCCATGCCGCCGAAAATCGTATTGTTGCCGTCGCCAACGGTAATCGTGTCGTTACCGGCGGTGCCCGGCACCGTATCTGTGGTCGCGTAGGTGAGCGCATTGCCCGCGCCCACCTGTCCAATTGCCACATACGTCACGTACCCGTTGTCGCCGAAGACCGTGTGGTCACCCGTGCCGAGGGTCACCGTGTCCGCTCCGTCGCCGGCCAGCACCCGCTTGGTCCCCGCGCCCGCTTGAATCGTGTCGTCGCCACCCAGCTCGGTC
>CAZZDV010000351.1:0-3354 GCA_964652785.1 uncultured Bordetella sp. | reverse complement strand
TTGCTGCCGGTGGTGCAAGCAAACACTGACACCATCGAAAGCTCCGCATGCTCGCACCACTGCTAAGGCGCATCACGTCACGTTGTCCGCAAGCAATGAACGAAGCCGAGGCGTTCGAGCTTTTCTCGGCGCTCCTCGACGGCGGTGTGCCCGAACTGGAACTCGGCGCGCTGCTCACGGCGCTCGCAATGAATCCCGTGCTGCCTGAGGAGCTCTCTGGTTTCTACAGGGCCGCACGCGGCCGCCTCAACCGGCTCGCGCCGCCTTCGACCGCGCGGCTCGCACTGCGCCCACTGGTGATCCCGAGCTACAACGGCACGCTGGAGCATCCCAACCTGATGCCGCTGCTCGCGCTGCTGGCAAACCATTTCAACGTGCCGGTGGTCGTGCATGGCCCGCTCGAAGGCCACGGGCGCATCGCGAGCGTGTCGATCTTCCGCGAGCTCGGCGTGCTGCCTTGCGCATCGCTGGAAGAAGCGCGGGTCGAGCTGGCCGAGGGGCGCATCGCCTATGTCCCGACCGTGCTCGTCGCGCCCGCCCTCATGCAGTTGATCGCGCTGCGCAGCCGCCTCGGGTTCGAGAACTGCGCGCGCGCAGTGGCGAGCCTGATCGATCCATTCGACGGATTGGGCCTCAAGCTCCTGCCCACCGGCGACGAGGCGCAATCCGAGCGCATCGGGCGCGTTCTCCTCGAACATGGAGACTGCGCGCTTCTGTTTCACGGATCGGAGGGCGAGGCCTATGCGCGATCCGCGCCAGCGGCCCGCGATCGAATACTTCTGCGACGGCGCGCACGAGACACTATTCGAGGCCGAGCCGCTGCCGGTGATGACGAACGGACCGCGCACTTCGAGGCTGCCCGAGCACGCGGATGCGAAAAGCACCGCGCGATGGATCCGCGACGCTCTTTCGGGCAAGGAGCCGCTACCCCCGCCGATCACCAACCTGCTGGCCTGCTGCCTGTACGGGGCCGGCTATGCCGACGACTTCAACCAGTCGAAGGCGATCGTCGCGGTGCGCACCCACAGCCTGGCGGTGGCCTGAAAGGTCGTCGGTCGATCAATCGTCTTTCGCCCGCAAGGATTGCCCCAGATCGATCAGCATCATCACAACGCCGATCAGAACGATGCATCCCAGCGCAATGTCCTTCAACTTGAACACCATGGGAGTGACAAAGCCGAGTACCAGTACGACGGCAACGATGGCGGCGAAGATCTTGATCCACATTTTATGATTCTCCTGTCGCGTTTTCTCAACCCGCCTGAACCCGGGATACAAGCCAGCGCGCCGTGCGCAGCAAGCGCGCGTCGTCTCCGCGGGGGCCGACGATCTGCACGCCCAGCGGAAGCCCGTTCGCGCCGCTCATCAGCGGCAGGCTCACAGCTGGAAACCCGCACAGGGTCCAGAGCGTGCAAAAAGCGGGGTCCCCGGTCGTCGCCATCGCGGGCGCGGTCCCGGCTGCGGCGGGCGTCATCACTGCGTCATAGCGCGCGAAGATTTCATCGAACCCGTCGATGAGCTTAGGGATGCGCGCGAGCGCCTTGTGATAGTCGAGCGCGCGAATCTCGCGCCCCCGCGCCAGCTGGCCGCGCAGCGATTCGGAAAGGCGGTCGCGCCCCTTTTCCCACTCGAGATCGAAATTCGCGGCCATCTCGGCTTCCATGATGGTGCGATGCCAACCCCACGCGTCGCTCAATGACGCGGGCAGCTCGAGCTCCTGGCATTGGGCGCCGAGCACGTCGGCGAGCTCGGCGAACGCTTCGCGGGTCTCGTCCTCGGCGCGCTCCCAGACAGGCGTCTTGACGAAGGCGATCAGGGGATCGAGTGCCGGCTCCGACGCGGCTAACTGCACGAAGGGGATGCGCGCGCGCGGGCGCGTGTCCGGATCGTGCTCGTCGAACCCGGTGAGCTGCTCGGCCAGCAACGCGATGTCCTCCAGCGTGCGCGCGAACACGCCGACCTGGTCGAGCGAGCGCGAAAGCTTGAGGATGCCCTGCCGCGGGATCAGTCCGTGCGTGGGCTTGAAGCCGTAAACGCCGCAGTACGCCGCTGGCCGGATCACCGACCCATTGGTCTGGCTGCCCAGTGCGAGAGGAACCATGCCTGCGGCGACCGCCGCGGCCGAGCCCGACGACGAGCCCCCGGGCGTGTGTTCCGGATTGTGGGGATTGCGAGTCTTGCCCGGAGCATAGGTCGCACATTCGGTGGTTACGGTCTTGCCCATGATCACCGCGCCGGAAGCTCGCAACATCGCCACCACCGTCGCATCCGCGTGGGGTGTGCGGCCGGCATGCAGCACGGTGCCGTCCTCGGTCGGCATGTCGCCGGTGTCGATGATGTCCTTTATGCCGACCGGCACGCCGTGCAGCGGTCCGCTCGGTCGACCCTCCTTGTGATCGAGGTCGCGCGCGCGAGCCTGGAGCAGCGCGTGGTCAGGATCAAGGTATTGCCAGGCTTGCACCCGCGGCTCGGCGGAACGGATGCGCGCCAGGCAGGCCTCGACCAGCTGCTCGGAGCTGATCTCGCCCGCGGCAATCGCGCGCGCCGCTTCGCTAGCGGAGAGCCACTCGAGCCCCATCGCGTCCATGCGTCAGTTCCCGTAAAGGGCGTTTGGCAGCCAGAGCGAGATCTGCGGAAACACGTAGAGCATTGCCATCGTCACCAGCACGATGTAGACGAAAGGCATGCAGCCGCTGAAGATCTGCGTCAGCAGCACGGAAGGCGGACTGACGCCCTTCAGGTAATAGGCCGCCATCGCCATCGGCGGCGACAGGAAAGCGGTCTGCAGGTTGATCGCCACGAGGATGCCGAACAGGATCGGGTCGATGCCGAAGTGCGGCAGCATCGGCAGGAAGATCGGCACGAAGATGATGATGATCTCGGTCCATTCCAGCGGCCAGCCGAGCACGAAGATGATCGCCTGCGAGAGCAGCAGGAAGGTGATCGGGCTCAGATTCATGCCGAGCACGAAATCCTTGATCATCACGTTGCCACCGAGATAGGCGAAGACCGAGGCGAAGGTGGCCGAACCGACAAACAGCCAGCACACCATCGCCGACGTGCGCGCGGTGAGGAACACCGATTCGCGCATAGCCTTCCAGGTCAGCGTTCGGTAGCCTGCTGCCAGCAGCATGGCGCCCAGTGCGCCGACCGCCGCCGCCTCAGTGGGCGTGGCCAGGCCGAACATGATCGCGCCGAGCACCGACAGGATCAGCATCGCGAGCGGGAAAAACGACTTCGCCAGCATCAGGATCACTGTGCCCAGGGGCACGTCACCCTCTCCCTTGGGCAGCCGCGGAGCCCTGTGCGGCTGGAAAATCCCCACGCCCACGACGTAAATGATGTACATGCTGG
>CAZZDV010000350.1:0-3357 GCA_964652785.1 uncultured Bordetella sp. | reverse complement strand
TCACATACCGCCCGCGTACTCGCGGAGTTCCTCGCCGAGCGCGGTAACCAGGCCGGCCAAGCGGTGGCGGTGGCCGCCTGAACATTTCGTTACTCCCGGTTGCCGCATTGCGGTCTTGCGGGAGTACGCGAGCAGGTAGTCATGGCCGCGGGCATCGCAATAAATGCGGGCGAAACCGTGGGTGCGGATCCAGTTTTTGGCAAATAGCGCGCCACCGATGCCATGAGCATGCTAACGGCGTACCGCGGATTCGGCACTTCCTGCGGCACCTAGTCCAGGCGTTTGCGCTCCGTGACGTCGCGCGCGGCCGCGAACACGCCCTGCAGCCTCCTGTCGCGGTCGTAAAAGGTGGTCGCATTGCAGGACACCACGGTCTTCTTGTCCTCCCTGGTGCGCGCCGTGAGCTCATAGTTGGTGAGCTTTTTCTGTCTTAGCACCAGCTTGATGCACGCCTCGGCCCGCTCCGGGTCGGTGAAGAAGTTCTTGAACGGCGCGCCGATCAGCTCGTCGCGGGTGCGGCCGGTGAGCACCTCCATCTGCTTGTTGACGTCGGTGATGATCCCTTTCGGATCGGTGGTTATGATCGCGTCGATATTGAATTCGATGAGAGAGCGCGTGTAAAACTGCTGGTCGCGCAGGCGCTGATCGAGCTTGGTGCGCTCCTCTTCGGCCTGCTTGCGCGCGGTGACGTCGCGGATGGCGGCAGAGACCAGCCGCCCATCTTCGGTGTCGAGCGAGCTCAAGCTGATCTCGACCGGGAACTCGCTGCCGTCTTTGCGCAGCGCGTACAGACCGCGACCGGCGTCCATGAGACGGGTCTTGGGGTCGCTGAAGTAGCCGCCACGGTACTCGGCGTGACGGCCACGGAATCTCTCGGGGACCAGGAACTCGACATTCTTGCCCAGTAGTTCGCCGCGCGCATACCCGAATGCCTGCTCGGTCTGCGCGTTGACGAGCACGATCTCCCCGCTGCCATCGACGACGACCAATGCGTCGGGCACCGACTCGAACAAACTGCGGAACTTATCCTCGGCACGCTTGCGCGCGGTGTTGTCGGTGCCGATCAACAGATAGCCGATGATGACGCCTTGCGTATCTCGCAAGGCGGTGACCGACACGACCGCCGGGAAGCGGCTGCCGTCCTTGCGGACGTAGGTCAATTCGTAAATATCTTCGATCCCGCGCGAGGCCTTGAACACCAGTGCCTCGAACCCCGGCGCAATCGGGGTGGCAAGCTCGATGCTCAGTGCCTTGGCGCGTGCAATCACTTCCTGCGGATCTGAAATGTCGGCCGGCGTGATCCTGTCCACCACGTCCACCGCATCGTAACCGAGCATGCGTTCGGCACCGACGTTGAATATCTGAATCACGCCCTTGGCGTCGGTGGCGATACTCGAAAAATTGGCGCTGTTGAAAATCGCTCTCCGCAGCACGGACTCGCGCGCGAGCGCCTGCTTCTGCCGAAACAAATCCACGAACACGGCGACCTTGTTCGTCAAGATGTGTGGCTCGATGGGCTTGTAGAGGAAGTCGACGGCGCCGGAGTCGTAGCCCTGAAACAGTCGCTTCCGATCATGGGCTCCGGCGGTCACGAACACGATCGGCACGTGCTTGGTGCGCTCGCTCCCGCGCATCAGCTCCGCGAGCTCGAAGCCGTCCATGTCGGGCATCTGCACGTCCACGAGCGCGAGCGCGACTTCGTTCACGAGGAGGAGCTCGAGCGCCTCCTCGCCGGAGCGGGCCTTCAGCAAGCGCAGCCCGGGGCCGCGCAACAAAGCCGCCATGGCGACCAGATTCTCTTCGAGATCGTCGACGAGGAGGAGAGTAACGTCATCGGCCATGAAATACCGTGCCTCCCATGCCGCCCGCGAGATGTGCTCCGAGCGAGATGATCCATTGGGTGATGTCATTGAGCGGCGCCACGAGCTGCGGCTGGGCGCTTGCGATGGCGGCCTCGGGCATCGCGCGCGCCGGGGCTTCGTCGGGCGACTGCGCCGCGCACAGCCCGCCATACGCCTTGATCGCCCGCAGGCCGAGAGCGCCATCGGCGTTCGCGCCTGTGAGGACGACGCCCGCGACGCGGGGCCCGAGCACCTCGGCGGCGGACTGAAACAGCACGTCGATGGAGGGACGGCAGTAGTTGACCGGCGCGTCATTGGACAACGCGAGACGCACGTCCTGCGCTCCCGCGACGTGTCGGTGGTCGCCCTCTACGTCGAGCAAAACGTGGTAGTCCGGCGGCGCGAGGACGAGGCCCGGCAGGAGCACCTCCTTATCCTCGGCTTCGCGCACAGCGATGCGCGCGCGCGCGCCGAGCACCTCGACGAGCAGGCTCGGCTTGTCGCTCGGGATGTGCAAGACGGCGACGATGGGCAGCACGAACGAGGAAGGCAGCGCGCCGAGGACGGCGAGGAGCGCCTCGACACCGCCGGCGGACGCGCCGAGCACGATCGCATCGACGGGCGCGAGCGGCGCTCGCGTGGAGGGTCGGCCAGGTGCGGGCGGCGCGTGGTTCATTGCTCGTTCATCGATCCGCATGGCCCCTTCATCGCTTCCGGTAAATGCGCTCGCGCCGGTCGAAGATCTCGAAGGCGGGTGCGCGCGAGGACACGCGCAGGTTTTCCTTGGAGCCGAGCGCGAGGAAACCGCGCGGCACGAGCGACTGCTCGAACAGTGCGATCGCGCGCTCTTGCAGCTCTCGGTCGAAGTAGATGAGGACGTTTCTGCACATCACGAGGTGCGTCTCCGTGAAGTCGCCGTCGGTGGAGAGCGAGTGATCGGAAAACACGACGTTTCTGCGCAAGCGGCGATCGAAGGCGACCCCGCCGTAGGCGGCCGTGTACCAGTCCGACAGCGAGCCCTTGCCGCCGGCCTTCGCGTAGCTCTCCGAGAAGCCCGCCACGCGATCGAGCGCGTAGACGCCTGCTTCGGCCTTGCGCAGCGCCTCGTCGTTCACGTCGGTGGCATAAAGGATCGCGCGATCGAGGAGCCCCTCTTCCTCGAGGGTGATTGCCATCGAGTAGAACTCCTCGCCGGTACTGCAGCCCGCGATCCAGATCTTCAGCGAAGGATAGGTCGCGAGGATCGGCAAAACGTCGCGGCGCAAGGCCAAAAAGTGCGTGGGGTCGCGAAACATCTCGCTCACCTGTACGGTGAGGTAGTCGATGAGGATAGACAGCGCGTGCGCATCGCGCAGCACACGACCCTGCAGCACCGAGAGCGAGGTGGCACCGAAGCGATCCATCGCCTGCCGCAGCCGCCGCCGCAGCGACGACATCGCGTAGCCGCGAAAGTCGCAGTGATACCTCTGAAAGATGGCCTCGAGCAGCAGCTTGAGCTCGATGTCGAACGCGCCAT
>CAZZDV010000349.1:0-3382 GCA_964652785.1 uncultured Bordetella sp. | reverse complement strand
ACGAGGTCGTCGCGCTGGTCGACGCGCGGCTCGAGCTCAACCGCAAAGCGAAGGCCTGACGCCTGGCGATCCTCATCGTCAACGCCTGCGAGGCCGGCGCTGTGATTATGGATAGCGCGGATGCCTGCGTCCGGCGCCGCGACGCCTGGACCGACCTCTTTTTGAGCCAATTCATGCCGCACATGTAAGGAATCGAACCGCGCCCGGGTCTTATGTCTGGAAACCATTTAAAGGGAACCGGATGAACGTCTCTCGAGGTGCACAACCACACGCCGATGAAATTGGACGGCATCGTGACAAGTTGATGCGGTTCGCCCTGCGCCGGCTGCACAATCCGGCGCAAGCCGAGGACGCGGTACAGGATGCGCTGATCGCGGCGATCGAATGCGTGGACACCTATGCCGCCGTCGCGTCGACGGGCACCTGGCTGACCGGCATACTCAAGCACAAGATCGTAGACTGCGTGCGCAGATCGGCGCGCGACAGGTACGCGGAAGTCGATCCGGATACCCTGGTCGCGAGCTTCGGGAATCCGGAGGAAGCATTCTCGCGCAACGGTTTTGTCGATCAGCTCGCGGGCTGTCTGGACGATTTGCCCGCAAGGGCCGCCCGCGTGTTCTTCCTGCGCGAAGTCCTGGGGCTCAATACGGCCGAAGTATGCGCCGAGCTCTCGATCTCCACCGCCAATTGCTCGGTGCTTCTGCACAGAGCGAGGACGCGCCTGCGCGAACGCCTGGCCGGCGGCCGATTTTGCTTTTCTGGCTGAACGACGCACTGGCATCCGCCCCGCGGACCTCGCCACAATGAAGCCTTCATTCGATGACCTTGTGCGGACATACGCAGGCGACCTGTACCGCTTCGCCTATTGGCTCTCGCGCGACCGGCAGCTGGCGGAGGACATCGTGCAGGAGGCCTTGCTGCGTGGCTGGAAAGCCCTGCCCCACCTGAGGGAGGCACGAGCGGCGAAGAGCTGGCTCTTTTCGATCGTGAGAAACGAACATCGCAGGCTGATCGAAAAAAACGGGCCGCAACACGACAGCCTCGACGCCGATGCGCTCGAGATCGCCGACGAGCGCTCCGGGCCGTTCGGGCTCGAGATGCGCGATGCGATCATGGCCTTGCCGGTCGCGTATGCCGAACCGCTCGCGCTGCAGGTGCTCGGCGGATTCAGTTGCGCCGAAATTGCGTTGATGTTGGAGACAAGCGAGGGCGCGGTGATGACGCGGCTCACGCGGGCCCGTCAGGCGCTCAGGCGTCTGATCACACCCGATGGTGCGATGGAACAAAAGGGGGGGCGCAGATGAACTGCCTCGATTACCGCCGCGCGTTCTCGACGGGACAAGCGGAAACCGGCGCGATGCGCGTGCACCGGCTGGGTTGCGTTTTCTGCTCCGATCATTTCGCAGAGCAGACTGCTTTCGAAGCCGCGCTGCGCGGCGGCTTCGAGGTTCCGGTCCCGGCGGGCTTCGCCGGGCGCCTGGCGGATTCTCTGCGCGATCCGAACGCTGTCGCCACGGTGCAGAACGCCGGCAGACGCCGGTTCCTCGCGGCGGCGGCGGTCGGGGCCGGCGCCGTGGGCATCGGCGCCGGCCTGTACACCTGGTTCGGACGCGATGATCCGATGGCCATGGCATGCATCCAGTTCGTGATGAAGGAAGAGACCAAGTCGATCATGATGGGCGCGATGCCGCGCGCCGAGGCCGCGGCGGCGCTGGAGGCTTCCCTGCCGCTCGAGCACCTGGAGAGGATCGGCAAGGTGATGCACGTCGGACCCTGCCCTTTCCAGGGCGCCACCGCCTATCACGTGGTGCTGATGGTGCCGCAGGACAAGGTGACACTGCTGATCATGCCCGACACGCGCCCGCCCGCGCGCGGCCGTGCCAGGTTCGACGGCATGTACGCGAGCGTGGTGCCGCTGAAGAAAGGCAGCGTCGGGATCGTCGGCGGCAGCGCCGCGGTCGTGGCGGGCGTTGCCGGCGCGCTGCGCGATCGAACATGAACACGGCATGAACGGCGGCATGAAGGGCGCGCTGCGAATCACCGCATTGGCGATTGCGCTGCTCGCCCCGGCTGCGTTTGCGGCGACGCCGCCTGCGGCCCACGCGCCGCTCGCGGATTTTCGAGCGCTGCTCGACTCGGACGAAGCCACCACCGCCGCCGCGCTGCAACGCATCGGCAAACGCTGGCGCATCGCCTATGCGGGCATGCTTCTGGAGGCGTTCTTGTTCACGAGCAACCGCCCCGCCCAGGTCGGCATTGCGAAGTTGCTCGAGCGCGCCTCGGGCCGCGCGTTCGACGGAGATCCCAACTACTGGTACCAATGGTTATGGTCGCTCGAACCCGGCGAGCATCCGGAGTACGCCGAGTTCAAGGCCGCGCTGTACGAGCAGATCGACCCGCGCTTTCGTGAGTACTTCGACAAGCGCCCGAAAGCGCTCATCCGGCTGGACGAGATCCGCTGGGGCGGTGTGCGCCGTGACGGCATCCCGCCGCTGAAGAATCCGAAGATGATTGCGGCGAAAGACGCGGCCTACCTCGAGGACGGCAACATCGTATTCGGCGTCGCCATCGACGGCGACGTGCGCGCCTACCCCAAGCGGATTCTTGCCTGGCACGAGATGTTCAAGGACCGGATCGCCGGGCGCGAATTGAACGGCGTGTACTGCACGTTGTGCGGGTCGATGATCCTGTATGACGCCACCGTGGCCGGCGTGCACCACGAGCTTGGCACCAGCGGGTTTCTATACCGGTCCAACAAGCTGATGTACGACCATGCCACCAAATCGCTGTGGTCGACGCTCACCGGCACACCGGTGGTCGGCGCGCTGGCCGGCAAAGGCATCGAGTTGAAGACCCTCTACGTGGTCACCACCACCTGGGGGGAGTGGAAAAAGCGCCATCCCGGCACCACCGTGCTGTCGCTGGATACCGGACACTCCCGCGACTACGGCGAGGGCGCCGCCTATCGCGAGTACTTCGCCACCGACCGGCTGATGTTCGGCGTGCCCAGGCTCGACACGCGTCTGGCGAACAAGGCCGAGGTGCTGGCGCTGCGCTTCACCGAAGCGCCAGGCGAGCAACTGGCGATCGCGGCGGATTTTCTCGCCGCCAACCGCCTCTACCACGACCGGATCGGCAAACTCGCCTTCGTGGTGCTGACCGATGCGAGCGGCGCCAATCGCGTCTACGAATCGCGCGGTGTGACCTTCGCAAGCTGGAACGGAGAGGATTCGGCGCGCGACCGTGGCGGCCGCGGCTGGACGGTGAGGGAGTCCGCCATCGCCGGTCCGGGCGGCGAAACGCTCAGGCGCCTTCCGGCGCATCGCGCATTCTGGTTCGGCTGGTATTCCGCTTATCCAAAAACGCGGCTGGTGAAATAGGG
>CAZZDV010000348.1:0-3417 GCA_964652785.1 uncultured Bordetella sp. | reverse complement strand
GCCGCTGCCCCACCTGCGGCGGCAACGGCTTCGAGCACGTCGAGATGCAATTCCTCTCCGACGTGTACCTGCGCTGCCCGGATTGCGACGGCAAGCGCTTCCGCGGCGAAGTGCTCGAGATCATCGTGCGCGGCAAGTCGATCGCGGACGTGCTGGAACTGACGGTGTCCGAGGCGATCGGCTTCTTCCACCAGTACGCCGAAGTACAGCGCGTGCTGAAGCCTCTGGCCGACGTGGGCCTGGAATACCTCCGCCTCGGCCAACCGGTGCCGACGCTCTCGGGCGGCGAAGCGCAGCGGCTCAAGCTCGCCGGGCATCTGGCCGAATCCGCCAAGACCGATCGCCAGCGCACGCCGCAAAAAGGCTTGTACGTCCCGGGATACGTACCTTCCTCCAGCAAGCTCTTCCTCTTCGACGAGCCGACCACCGGCCTGCATTTCGACGACGTCGCCAAGCTGCTGCGCGCGTTCCGCCAGCTGCTCGCTGCCGGACATTCCATGGTGGTCATCGAGCACAACCTCGACGTGATCGCCGCTTCCGACTGGATCATCGACCTCGGGCCCGAAGGCGGGAATGCGGGCGGTTACCTGGTTGCGACCGGCACACCGATCGATATCGCGGCCAACCCCGCCTCGCATACGGGCGTCGCGCTGAGGGCCTACGAAGAGACGCTCACGAACCCGTCGATGGCAACATTTGCCCGGGAAAGCCGCTCCCAGCCTGGGCTTCGACCGAATGTTGTCAGTATTCACAATGCGCGCGAGCACAACCTCAAGAACATCGACGTCGAGATTCCGCGCGGCCGGTTCACCGTGGTCACCGGCGTTTCGGGCTCCGGAAAATCGACGCTCGCGTTCGACATCCTGTTCGCCGAAGGCCAGCGCCGCTACCTCGAATCGCTGAACGCCTATGCGCGCCAGTTCGTGCAGCCGGCAGCCAGGCCGGATGTGGACGCGATCTTCGGCATCCCGCCCACCGTGGCGATCGAGCAGCGCACTTCGCGCGGCGGGCGCAAGTCCACGGTGGCCACGCTGACCGAGATCTACCACTTCCTGCGCCTCATGTACGTCAAGCTCGGCACGCAGTTCTGCCCCGACTGCGACGTGCCGATCGAGCCGCAGAGCGAGGACGCGATCGTCGCGCGCCTGATGCGCGACTACAAGGGCCAGCGGATCGGATTGCTCGCCCCGCTGGTGATGAACCGCAAAGGCTTCTATACGGACCTCGCGAAGTGGGCGCGCGGCAAGGGCTACACGCACCTGCGCGTCGACGGTGAGTTCATGGCAACCGATCGTTGGCCGCGCCTCGACCGCTTCAAGGAACACACGCTCGAGTTGCCGGTGGCCGATATCCGCATCAAGCCGGAAAGCGAACCGGAGCTTCGCCGCGAGCTCGCCCGCGCGCTCGAGTTCGGCAAGGGCGTGGTGCACGTGCTCTCCGATCTCGACGCGCTCGTGCTGGCCGCGTCCAAGTCGAAGGCGCCGCTGGTTGAAATGGACCTTCGCCAGCAGGTCTTCTCGACCAAGCGCGCCTGCCCTTCGTGCGCGCGCAGCTTCGCCGAGCTCGACCCGCGACTGT
Source organism: uncultured Bordetella sp. (assembly GCA_964652785.1). Classification (GTDB taxonomy): domain Bacteria; phylum Pseudomonadota; class Gammaproteobacteria; order Burkholderiales; family SG8-39; genus SZAS-79. Next base: position 1,839 of record CAZZDV010000348.1, on the reverse strand, counting down.
TCTCGTTCAACTCCAAGCACGGCTGGTGCGCGACCTGCTTCGGCACCGGGCTCAAGCTCACCGGCATCGACTGGGACGCCGAGCGCGAGAAGACCGGCACCGAGGACCGCGTGCTCGACTCGTGGCTCGAATGGCTCGAAGTCGACGAGGACTGCGCGAGCTGCGAAGGCAGGCGGCTGAACCCCGAGGCCCTGGCGGTGCGCTTTCACCAGCGCTCCATCGCCGATCTCACTGCGCTTTCAGTCGGCAAGATCCGCGCGCTGGTCAATGAAATGAAGCTCTCCGGCCGCGACGAGGAAATCGCCCGCGACCTGCTGGCCGAACTGCGCTCGCGCCTCGGCTTCCTCGAGGAAGTGGGGCTGGGCTATCTTTCGCTCGATCGCTCCGCGCCGACGCTCTCGGGCGGAGAGGCGCAGCGCATCCGTCTCGCGGCCCAGCTCGGCTCCAACCTGCGCGGCGTGTGCTACATCCTCGACGAGCCGACCATCGGCCTGCATCCGCGCGACAACCGCATCCTTCTCGACGTGCTCGAGAAGCTAGAGGCCAAGGGCAACACGCTCGTGGTCGTCGAACATGACGAAGACACGATCCGCCGCGCCCACCATGTGCTCGACCTCGGGCCGGGCGCCGGCAAGGACGGCGGCCGCGTCATCGCCCAAGGCTCGGCCGCGGACCTCATGGCGAACCCCGAGTCGATTACGGGGCGTTTCCTGCTCAATCCGCTGCGCCATCCGCTCCATCCGCGCCGCGCGGTGGGCAAGTCGACGCCCTCGATCGAGATCGAAGGCGCGAGCCTGCACAACCTCAAGAACGTTTCCGCGCGCGTGCCGCTTGGCCGCCTCAGCGTCATCACCGGTGTCTCGGGCTCGGGCAAGTCGACGCTCGCGCGCGACGTGCTGCATACCAACCTCGCGCGCATCGTTTCCGAAAGGCGCGCGAAAACCGCCGTCCCGCCCGCGGGCTGCAAGGCGATCAAGGGCGCGGCGCAGATCGGGCGCGTGCTCGAAGTCGACCAGACACCGATCGGCAAGACGCCGCGCTCCTGCCCGGCCACCTATGTGGGCTTCTGGGATTCGATCCGGCGCATTTTTGCCGAAGCCAACGAGTCGCGCATGCGCGGCTGGACCGCGAGCCGCTTCTCGTTCAACACCAAGGGCGGCCGCTGCGAGGCCTGCGAAGGCCAGGGCGTGCAGAAGATCGAGATGTCCTTCCTGCCCGACGTGCAGGTGGGTTGCGACGTCTGCAACGGCCGGCGCTTCAACGCCGAAACGCTCTCGGTGCTCTGGCGCGGCAAGTCGATCGGCGACATCCTCGCGATGAACATCGACGAGGCGGTCGAGTTCTTCGCAGCGCACCCTTCGATCAGCCATTGCCTGCGGCTCATGCAGGACGTGGGCCTGGGCTACCTCACGCTCGGCCAGCAGAGCCCGACGCTTTCGGGCGGCGAGGCGCAGCGCATCAAGCTGGTGACCGAGCTCTCCAAGGTCCGCATCGACGCCAACGGCAACGCGCTGGCGCGCCCGGGACGCTCGGGTGAGCTTGCGCACACGCTGTACGTGCTCGACGAGCCCACGGTCGGCCTGCACATGGCCGATGTCGAGAAACTCATCCACGTGCTGCACCGGCTGGTGGATGCGGGCAACAGCGTGGTCGTGATCGAGCACAACCTGGACATCATGGCGGAGGCCGACTGGATCATCGATCTCGGGCCCGAAGGCGGCGACGCCGGCGGGCGCATCGTGGCGCAGGCGCCGCCCGAGGCGCTCGCGCGGGATCCCTCGCGCTCACATACCGCCCGCGTACTCGCGGAGTTCCTCGCCGAGCGCGGTAACCAGGCCG
>CAZZDV010000347.1:0-3420 GCA_964652785.1 uncultured Bordetella sp. | reverse complement strand
GCCCGGCCCTCGGGGTGGCGATCCCTGTGGGCAAGGACTCCCTGTCGATGCGCACCGCGTGGACCGATCAGGGCAGGCAAAAGGAAGTCGTCGCGCCGCTCTCGCTCATCGTCACTGCATTTGCGCCGGTCAGCGACGCACGCGGCACGCTGACGCCCCGGCTGCGCACCGACCTGGGTGAAACCGAGCTGCTCCTTGTCGACCTGGGTGGGGGAAAGAACCGCCTCGGCGGCAGCATCCTCGCGCAGGTCCACAATGGGTTCGGCGCCGAGGCGCCGGATCTCGACGAACCGAAGAGGCTCGCGGGATTCTTCCGTGCGATTCAGTCCCTGTCGCGCGAGGGCCTTGTGATTGCGTATCACGATCGCTCGGACGGCGGCCTGTTTGCCACGGTATGCGAAATGGCGTTCGCGGGGCATTGTGGCGTCACTCTAAGCGCCGATGCTTTGGCACTCGACGCGTGGATCGAGGATGTCGACGGATTCCGGCGCAACGGCGAAGACCAGCTCGCCGGCCGGGTGAAGGACCGCGCGCTCGCGGCCTTGTTCGCGGAAGAACTCGGCGCAGTGCTGCAGATCCGCGCCGCCGACCGGCAAAAAGTGATGGACACGTTCCGCGCCGAAGGGGTGCACCAGTACGCCACGCTGATCGGCCACCTCAACGACAAGGACGAGATCCGGTTCACGCGCAACGCCAAGTCGCTGTTCGCGGAAAAGCGCATCGACCTCCAGCGTGCGTGGTCCGAGACCACGTGGCGCATGCAGCTCCTGCGGGACAACCCGGACTGCGCGAACGAAGAGTACGACCGCATCCTCGATGCTTCCGACCCGGGGCTGTCGTTCGCGCCGACCTACGATCCGGCCGAGGACATCGCCGCGCCCTTCATCGCCACCGGCGCGCGTCCACGTGTCGCCATCCTGCGCGAGCAGGGCGTCAATGGCCAGGTGGAAATGGCGGCGGCGTTCGACCGGGCCGGGTTCGATGCAGCCGACGTACACATGAGCGACATCATCGCGGGCCGCACGAGCCTGTCGGGGTTCGCGGGCTTCGCGGCCGGCGGCGGGTTTTCGTATGGCGACGTGCTCGGCGCGGGGCAGGGCTGGGCCAAGTCCATCCTGTTCAATCCGCGAGCGCGGGCGGATTTCGAGGCGTTCTTCACGCGCGGCGACACTTTCGCGCTCGGCGTCTGCAACGGTTGCCAGATGATGACGGCGCTGAAGGCGCTGATTCCCGGCGCCTCGCAGTGGCCGGCATTCCTGCGCAACCGCTCCGAGCAGTTCGAGGCGCGGTTCGTGCAGGTCGAAGTCACCCAAAGCCCGTCGATTTTTTTCGGCGGAATGGCCGGCAGCCGCCTGCCGATTGCGACCGCGCATGGCGAAGGGCGCGCGGTGTTCGATTCGCCTGCGTATCTCGAGAATTCACTCGTCACCATGCGCTATGTCGACCACAATGGCAAAGTAGCGGAACGCTACCCGTTGAATCCCAACGGCTCGCCGCAGGGCATCACCGGCCTCACGACCGCCGACGGCCGCTTCACCGTCGTCATGCCGCATCCCGAGCGTGTATTCCGCTCGGTGCAGATGTCGTGGTCTGCAGACCGGGCGGGCGGGGATTCCCCTTGGATGCGCATGTTCCGCAACTGCCGGCGCACGATCGGCTGAAGCGGCAGCAACCGAAGATTTTCACACCCACCACCAAGAAAGAGGAGACACCGCAATGAGCGAAATCGTCCGCCGCGAATCCAAAGGCATCCTGAGCAGCGCCGTCGAGTACGGCAACACGGTCTATCTCGCCGGCCTGACCGCCGACGACCAGTCGCAGGACTCGAAGGGGCAGGCCGCGCAGATCCTCGCCAACATCGACCGGCTGCTGGCCGCCTGCGGCTCGAACAAATCGAAAATCCTCACCGCGACGATCTGGGTGAGCGATATCCGCAACCGCGCCAACATGAACGAAGCCTGGACCGCCTGGGCCGACCCGAAGAACCTCCCGGCGCGCGCGTGTGTCGAAGCCAAGATGGCCGACCCGCGCTGCCTGGTGGAGATCATGGTGGTGGCGGCCAAGTAAGACGCAGCCGCGAGCCGCTTTGCCCGACCGATGCCGAAGACGATCCTCATCGTAGAAGACGACGACACCATGCGCCAGCTGCTGAAACTGCATCTGACCAATGCGGGCTACGCGGTGCGCGCGGCGGCGGACGGCATCGAGGCGGGCCACGCGGTGCTCGGGTTGACCCCGGACCTCGTCATCACGGACGTGCGCATGCCTTACATGACCGGCTTCGAGCTGGTGGAGGCGCTCAGGCAGGATCCCGCCATGGCGAACATCCCGGTGATCTTCCTCACGATCGAAGGCGAGTCGGTGGACCGGGGCAATAAGCTCGGCGCGCTGGAGTACCTGGCCAAGCCGATCCGGGTCGAGGTCCTGCTGCAGAAAGTCGCCAAGCACCTGCCCCTGCCCGGCGCATGAAGCTCGGCGAAGGCGACCTGAAGAAGATTTCCGCGGATACGCTGGGCCACTACGACCAACGCGCGGAAGATTTCTGGAGCGGCACCCGCGGGCACGACGTCAGCCAGAACATTGCCGCGCTCTTGCGGCACATCGTTTCAAAGCCGCCTGCCACGATCCTCGATTTCGGATGCGGGCCCGGCCGTGACCTCGCGGCGTTTGCGAAGCTAGGCCACACGGCGATCGGCCTCGAGGGCTCGGAGCGTTTCGCGGCAATGGCGCGCGAGCACAGCGGCTGCGAGGTCTGGCGGCAGGATTTCCTCGCGCTGGACCTGCCGGCGGAAAAATTCGACGGCGTGTTCGCGAACGCCTCGCTCTTCCATGTGCCCGGGCAGGAACTGCCGCGAGTGCTGCGCGACTTGCACTCCACCCTCAGGCCCGGCGGGGTGCTGTTCAGCTCCAACCCTCGCGGGAGCAACGACGAAGGCTGGAACCGCGGGCGCTACGGCGCCTATCACGACCTCGAAACGTGGCGGGCGTATATGACCGCTGCGGGATTCATCGAGATCGAGCATTACTACCGGCCCGAAGGATTGCCGCGCGACCAGCAGCCCTGGCTTGCGAGCGCCTGGCGCCGTTAAACGTTCACCAAAGGGAGAAAAAAATGATTCACGAGCTGCGGATCTACAAATGCATGCCCGGCCGCCTGCCGGACCTCAACAAGCGCTTCGAATCCGTGACGCTCAAGCTCTGGGAGAAGCACGGCTTCAGGCCCGTCGGCTTCTGGACCGTGCGCGTGGGGCCGAGCAACCAGGACCTCTACTACCTGCTCGAGTGGAAAGACCTGGCCGAGCGCGAGCGCGTGTGGGACGGCTTCATGACCGATCCCGACTGGCTCAAGGCGCGCGCGGACTCGGAAAAGAACGGCCCGATTGTCGCCAACATCGAGAACGTTATCCTCTCGCCTACGGC
>CAZZDV010000346.1:0-3460 GCA_964652785.1 uncultured Bordetella sp. | reverse complement strand
GGCTTGCGCGCCGTATTCGCCGATCGCCTCGACCTGAACCGCTATTACGGCGCGCCGGGTGACGGCAACATCAATACGCTGAAGGAGGCGTACCTGAGCTGGCAGCCGCAGCCCGACCGGATTGCGGATTTCGGGCGCATCAACGTGCGCAGCGGCTCGGCCGTCGGCTACAACCCCACCGACTATTTCAAGGTCGGCGCGCTGCGCTCGGTGTCGTCGGTCGACCCGGCCAGCCTGCGCGAGAACCGCCAGGGCAGCGCGATGCTGCGCGGGCAGGCGCTTTGGGACGGCGGCTCGGTCAGCGCGCTGTATTCGCCCAAGCTTGCCGATCGCCCGAACAGCGGCGCTTACAACCTCGATCTGGGGTCGACCAACCAGCGCGACCGGTGGCTGGTCACTGCAAGCCACAAGCTCGGGCAGTTCAACCCGCAGTTCCTCCTCACCGGCGGGGAGGGCCAGTCCGCGCAAGTGGGACTCAACCTGAGCGGGCTCCTGAACGACTCGACGGTCGCTTTCGTGGAGTGGTCCGGCGGGCGCTCGCGCTCGCTGTTGTCGCAGGCGCTGTTGTCGCAGGCGCTGTTGTCGCAGGTGCTGTTGTCGCAGGCGCTGGGCACAGCGGACGATGCGCGCTTGCGCAATCGCGTGGCTGCTGGCGTGACCCATACGACCGCGAGCAACATTTCGCTCACGGCCGAGTACGACTACAACGGCGCGGGGCTGGACAAGGCCGAGTGGGATGCGCTGCGGCGCGGGTCGCCCGTGGCCTATGGGCGCTACCGGACGTTTGCTTCAACTGCGCAGGACCCGGCCACGCGGCACAACCTGTTCTTTTACGCGACCTGGACAGACGCTCTCATCAAGCATTTCGACCTGACCGCCATGCTGCGCTATGACGCGGTCGACTCGAGCCGCCTGCAGTGGCTCGAAGCGCGCTATCACTGGACGAAAGTCGACCTCGCGTTGCAGGCCCAGGTCAATTCGGGAAAAGCGACGAGCAATTTCGGCGCCTTGCGGGACCGTCGCATCACGCAGGTGCTTCTCAGGTACTTCTTCTGAGCCGGTTCAGTCCTTGAAAGGCTTGCCCTGCTCCTTGAGCCAGTCCGCCCAGCCGATCATCGAAGGATTGTGCGGGCGGACCTTGTAGTACGGGATCATGTCTTTCCAGTGGTCGAGCAGGTCCTTGAGCGCATCGACCGCATCCGGCTGGCCTTCGCGCTTGGGAACGAAGTCGATGCGCAGGTCCGTGCGCGCCCATGCTTCGGTGTCGTAAACGATGAGTGCCGCCGAGCGATGGCCGCCTGCATCGCCGCCTTGCTTGCGACCGGCAATCACGACGGCCATGAGGCGGTCCTCGAACAGCTGGCCCTCCGATTCGCGCCACGCGCGGTCCATCTCGGGCACCACCTTGTCGGTGAGCAGCAGGTTGCCCATGACGACATAATTCTCGCCGGTGATGGCCTTGCTGTGGACCTTGCACTCGGCGCCCGTGTAAACCGCGCTGCGGCCGTGGCGGTCGACGATGCCGACCTGCCGGTACTCGAAATGCGGATCGGTCTGGCCGAGTTCCTTGATCACTTTCTCGGGTGAATAACCGAGCGTGAGCAGCTCGATGGCCAACGGTCCCAGGCCCGGGTCGGTATACGCCTGCGTGCTCACCGCCCCGACGTTGGCGCGGATGAACGGGCAGCGCCCGCCGACCGACAGCGGGTTGGTGGACTGGGCGATGCCGAGCAGGCCGGATTTCGCTTCGCGTGCGACTACGGTGAATGTCATGTGAGCCCTATCGGTGAGGGTTGGCCTTGAGGCCGAGTTTCTCGAGGTACTTGTTCTTGGGCTCGACCGAGCCGGGATCGAGCGTGCGTTTCTCGTAGTAGCCGATCAGCGGCTTGAAAAAGTCGAGGTCGTGGCGCAGGTTGCCGATCGGCTCGGCGGCAACGTCCACGCGCAGGTTGACCAGCGGAAACTCGTGCCGGCCGAAGACGACGATCGCGGCCGACGTCTGGCCTTCCTCCTGCCCGCCGGCGTCGCGGCCGGCCTCGAGCGCGCGCATGAAGCGCTCCTCGAGCTCTTCGCCTTCGCTTTTCCTGAATGCTTCGGACATCGAGCTCACGACCTTCTCGCCAACGAGCACGTTGCCGGTGGCGATATGGTCGGACTCGACCACTTCGCCGGCCCATGAGCGCGTCTTGTTGCCGGTGCGCACCGCGCAGTTGCCGTAGGCGTCGAGGATCGCGAACTGGCGGTACTCGAAATACTGGTCGCCTTCGCCGAGGTCCTTGATCACCTTCTCGGGCAAGTGGCCGAACTCGATGAGCTTCTTGGCGACCTGGAGCCTGCGGTAGTCGCCGTGCGCCTGGATGGTGACGACGGCCTTGCCGGGGACGATGTCGGTGATCCTCCAACCGACGGCCGGCGTGCTCGTGGCCTGGCAGAAACCCATTTTGCCGCTGCGCGCGCATCGGCCGAGGATCGAAAAGGTCATGAGAGTCCCGTGTGGTCGATGCGACTCAGTCGAACTTGATGCCGGCGGCCTTCACCACGCGGGCCCACTTTTCCTGGTCCTTCGCGAGGAACCCGGCCATGTCTTCGGGAGAGTTGGAAGGCGCCGGATCCATGCCGGCGGTCACCAGCCGTTCGCGCACGTCCGGTGCGTTCAGCACGGCCGTGAGCTCCTTGTGGAGGCGCATCACGATCGGCCGCGGCGTCTTCGCCGGCACGAGAAAGCCGTACCAGTTGGAGTACTCGTAGCCCGGCACGCCCGACTCGGCCACCGTCGGCACGTCCGGAAGCTGCTTGGAGCGCGTGGGCGTCGAAACCGCCAGCGCCCGCAGTTTTCCGCTGCGCACATGAGGCAGGGCGGAGGGGTCGGAGAAGAAGTAGTCGGTCTGCCCGCTCTGGATCGCCGCCATGCCCATTACGCCGCTCTGGTAGGGCACGTGCAGCGTGTCGATGCCGGCCATCTGCTTGAAGAGCTCGCCCGCAAGGTGCTGCGAGTTGCCGATGCCGGCCGAGGCGTAAGTCATCGCGCCGGGCTTGGTCTTGGCCAGGGCGATGAGGTCGGCCACGGTCTTGTACGGCGCGTTCGGCGCGACCACCATGATGGGCGTCAGCAGCACGCCCTGGGTGACCCAGGTGAAGTCCCTGAGCGGGTCGTAGTTGAGCTTGCGGCCCGAGCCGCCGGCGACCGAAAGCGGGGCGGGTGTGCCGAGCAGGAGCGTGTAGCCGTCCGGCGCCGAGTGCGCGACATGGTCGGCGCCGATGATGCCGGTGGCCCCGACGCGATTGTCGACGATGACCGACTGGCCGATGTTCGTGGTCATCTTCTGCGCGACGATGCGCGCCATGATGTCCGGCCCGCCGCCGGCCGCGAACGTCACCACGATGCGGATCGGGCGCGAGGGGAAATTGTCCTGCGCGTGGGCGGTGGACGCGACGAAGATTGCGGCCGCGGCGAGGGCCG
>CAZZDV010000345.1:0-3464 GCA_964652785.1 uncultured Bordetella sp. | reverse complement strand
GCATCGCGCGCGATGCCGATGCCGTTGATGCCGCCGCCGACGACGAGGAGATCGCAGGTGTCCATCATGGCTTGATGCAGGGGGGGCGCCATATCACCTTGGTCCGGCTCCAAATGAAAAGGGGCAGCTCGCACTGCCCCTTTGCACTGCTTCGCGCGCAGTGCTTTCGCGATGCACTTGCGAGTGCGCTATCTTTTCTGCCGCAGCTTGCGGATCGCCGCGATCTGGGCCGCCGCCTCGGCCAGTTCGGCCGCCGCCTGCGCGTATTCCATCTTGCCGGTCCGGTCGTGCATGGCTTCCTCGGCGCGCTTCTTCGCTTCGAGCGCCTTGGCCTCGTCGAGGTCCTGGCCCCGGATGGCCGTATCGGCGAGGACCGTGACAACCTTGGGCTGCACTTCGAGAATGCCGCCCGCGACGAAGATCAGTTCCTCAGGCCCGCCGCCTGCGGGCTTGATGCGCACCGTGCCGGGCTTGATGCGCGTGATGAGCGGCGTGTGCCGGGGATAGATCCCCAGCTCGCCCGCCTCGCCCGGCAGGACGACGAACTCCGCCTCGCCCGAGTAGATCTGCTCTTCTGCGCTTACGACGTCGACGTGGATGGTGTTGGCCATTACTGCAGGGTCTTCGCTTTCTCGACCGCTTCCTCGATCGCGCCGACCATGTAGAACGCCTGTTCCGGCAGGTGGTCGTAGTCGCCGTTGACGATGCCCTTGAAGCCCTTGATCGTGTCTGCGAGCGGCACGTACTTGCCGTCCTGGCCGGTGAAGTTCTTGGCCACGTCGAAAGGCTGCGACAGGAAGCGCTGGATCTTGCGCGCGCGCGCCACGGCCAGCTTGTCTTCGGGCGAAAGCTCGTCCATTCCGAGAATCGCGATGATGTCGCGCAATTCCTTGTAGCGCTGGAGCGTCGCCTGCACCGAGCGCGCGACGTTGTAGTGCTCCTCGCCGACGACATGCGGGTCCATCTGGCGGCTGGTGGAGTCGAGCGGGTCCACGGCGGGATAGATGCCGAGCGACGCGATGTCGCGCGACAGCACCACGGTGGAGTCGAGGTGGCCGAACGTGGTCGCGGGCGACGGGTCGGTCAGGTCGTCCGCCGGCACGTACACGGCCTGGATCGAGGTGATCGAGCCGGTCTTGGTGGAGGTGATGCGCTCCTGCAGGCGGCCCATTTCCTCGGCCACCGTGGGCTGGTAACCCACCGCGGAAGGCATGCGGCCGAGCAGCGCGGACACTTCCGTGCCGGCCAGCGTGTAGCGGTAGATGTTGTCGACGAAGAAGAGCACGTCGCGGCCTTCGTCGCGGAACGCCTCGGCCATCGTGAGGCCGGTCAGCGCGACGCGCAGGCGGTTGCCGGGCGGCTCGTTCATCTGGCCGTACACCAGGGCGACCTTGCCGAGCACGCCGCCGTCTTTCATCTCGTGATAGAAGTCGTTGCCCTCGCGGGTGCGCTCGCCCACACCGGCGAACACCGAGAGGCCGGAGTGCTTCTTCGCGATGTTGTTGATGAGTTCCATCATGTTCACCGTCTTGCCCACGCCGGCGCCGCCGAAGAGGCCGACCTTGCCGCCCTTGGCGAAAGGGCAGACGAGATCGATCACCTTGATGCCGGTTTCGAGCAGGTCCTGCGAAGGCGAGAGCTCTTCGTACTTGGGCGCGGTGCGGTGAATCGAGGAGGTCTTCTCCGCGCCGATGGGACCTGCTTCATCGATCGGGCGGCCGAGCACGTCCATGATGCGGCCGAGGGTCTTGGGGCCGATGGGCACCATGATCGGGTTCTTGGTGTTGACCACGGTCATGCCGCGGCGCAGGCCGTCGGAGGAGCCCAGCGCGATGGTGCGCACGATGCCGTCGCCGAGTTGCTGCTGCACTTCGAGCGTGAGGCCGATCTCGTCCATCTTGAGCGCGTCGTAAATGGCGGGCATCTGGTCGCGCGGGAATTCGACGTCGACCACGGCGCCGATGCACTGGACGATTGTTCCTTGGTTCATGGGCAGATTCCTAAAAATTCAAGTTCGTTGGATCCTGTCTTTGTGCGGATGAAATGCCATCCGCACAAAGACAGGATCTTGTATAAAACCTATACGGCTGCGGCGCCGCCGACGATCTCCGAGAGTTCCTTGGTGATCGCCGCCTGGCGCGACTTGTTGTAGATGAGCTGCAATTCGCCGATGACGTTGCCTGCGTTGTCGCTGGCCGCCTTCATTGCGACCATGCGCGCGCTCTGCTCGGAGGCGATATTTTCCGACACCGCCTGGTAGATCAGCGCTTCAATGTAGCGCGTGAGCACCTGATCGATGACGACCTTGGCCTCCGGTTCGTACAGGTAGTCCCACGTGCCTTCGGGCGCACCCATCGCGTCACCGGAGAGGGGCAGGAGCTGCTCCATCACCGGTTCCTGCTTCATGGTGTTGAGAAACTTGGTGTAGAAGATCACGAGCCGGTCGAAGCGGTCTTCCGTATAGCCGCTGAGCATGACCTTGACCGCGCCGATGAGCTTGTCCATATGCGGCGTGTCGCCCAGCCCCGTGACATGCGACACCAGGTTGGCCTTGAGGCGTTGCATGAAGCCCAGGCCTTTGTTGCCGATGGCGCAGACCTCGAACTGCTCGCCTTCGCCCTCCCACTCGCGCATCTTTGCCAGCGCCATGCGCAGCACGTTGGTGTTGAGGCCGCCGCACAGGCCCTTGTCCGACGTGACCACGATGATGCCGACTTTCTTGACCGAGTTGCGCTCGACCAGAAACGGGTGGCGGTACTCGGGGTTGGCGTGGCTCATGTGGGCCGCGACGTTGCGGATTTTTTCCGCATAAGGACGCGCGGCGCGCATGCGCTGCTGCGCCTTCCTCATCTTCGAGGCGGCGACCATCTCCATGGCCTTGGTGATCTTGCGCGTGTTTTGCACGCTCTTGATCTTGGTGCGGATTTCCTTGCTGCCGGGCATTGCAGGGCCTCTTGCTTAGTACGCGCCGTGGTTAGTACGAACCATTTTTCTTGAAGTCCTGAATCGCGGTGTGCAACTCGGCTTCGTCTTCCTTGGACAGGTCCTTGGTGCTCTCGATGCGGTCGATGAGCGCCGAGTACTTGTCCTTGATGTACGCCTGCATCGCCTTCTCGGCGGCCAGCGCCTTGCGCACGTCGACGTCGTCGAAATAGCCGTTGTTGACCCCGAACAGCACCAGTGCCATCTGCCAGACCTGCAGCGGCTCGTACTGCGGCTGCTTCATGAGTTCGGTCACGAGGCGGCCGCGCTCGAGCTGCTTGCGGGTGGCTTCGTCGAGGTCGGAGGCGAACTGCGCGAAGGCCGCGAGCTCGCGGTACTGCGCGAGCGCGAGGCGCACGCCGCCGCCGAGCTTCTTCACGACCTTGGTCTGCGCGGCGCCACCGACTCGCGACACCGAAACGCCGGCGTTGATCGCGGGACGGATGCCGGCGTTTCGGTGTCGCGAGTCGGTGGCGCCGCGC
>CAZZDV010000344.1:0-3471 GCA_964652785.1 uncultured Bordetella sp. | reverse complement strand
GACATGCACCTTGCCCTCGGTCGCGAAGACGACCTCGGTCTTGTCCCACTTGGTGTGATGCCATCCGTCAGTCGTGACGGCCCGCAAGAAATGGCCGAAATCGTAGTCTTCCGGCTTCTCGAACCGCGACAGGTTGCCTTTGGTCCCGATCCGCAGGTGCGGGAAGTTGAACGCGTCGCGGATCGCATTCGTGTCGCGCGCGTTGAGGCCCGCGACATAGCGGTCCACGGCGGCAAGGGCCGCCTTCCTTGCCTGCGCAAAGGAGGGCGAGGAAGCCACTACTTGAGCGTGGCTGCGACCTTGCGGACTTCGTCGGGGGATCTCTCCCCCGCGAGCGGCGTGCCCGGGATGAGATGCCTGCCCATCGACGCGAGCGTGCCTACCAGAACGGGCTCGTAGCCGACATCCCGGACGAGGGCGGAGGCCACCCGGATCGCTTCCGGATCGTCGCCGGCGATCGGCATGCCCGCGCGCACGCTGCTCGCTGCGGCTTCGCCCATGCGCGCGGCGCCGATGGCGTTGAACGCGCGGACGATGCGCGTGCCCGGCAGGAATTCCATCGACGCCAGCCCCGCGCCCTTCTCGCGCGCGGCGACCGCCATCTCGCCGTCGCGGCCGACGATCGGGTTGGAGGTGTCGATGACGATCTTGCCGTTGATCAGGCTCCCCAGGTCCCTGCCGAGGGCGGGCATCGCCGCGTAAGGCACTGAGACCAGCAGCACGTCGCCGAACGCGGCCGCCTCGCGAGGCGTGCCCGCGCGCGCGCCGGGGCCGATGCTTGCGGCGAGTTTCCGGTCCGCTTCGAGGTCGAGCGACGAGAACATGACTTCATGGCCGGCCCGGACCCAGGCCCTGCCGATCGCGCTGCCGACCCGGCCGGAGCCGAGCGTGCCGATCTTCATCTTTGCGGAGGTCCCGCCCTGCGCAAGCGCCGCAAAGGGCAGTGTGCCGACGAGTGCGGCAGCAGCTATCGCCGCGGCTGCCCGCAGGAATTCGCGGCGGTCCGGCTTGTTCGTTACGCGGCGTGATTTCACAAAGAAGTCCTCCATGGGCGGCTTGCGCCGGGCGGAACGCGGCGCGAGGGGGATTCATTTTAGATCAGGCCCTGGTCACCCGAGATTCCGGAACATTCAGGTATCGAGGTCCGCGCCCATGGCGGCTGTGCGGGCAGTTTCTGTATTGGTACCGGTACATTTACCGGGGGAAAAGGGGCCAGGCTCAGTCTCCGTCCTCTCGTGAGGCGATCTCATTCGCCGTAGGGGGACGGCCCTGCGACCGGGCTTTGCGTGAGAGACCCGTCGATTGCCTGAGATTTTCGTGAAAGCGCTCATCGGCCAGCGGCTGGCATTGCTTGATTGCCAGGCGGATGTTGTCGACCGCCGCGCGATCCAGGTGCGCGTCGAAGAGCCTGCGGTAGGCCGTTTGCCGTTCCTGACCGTCGCGTCCGAGCGCCCAGTACAAAGGATGCGGCGAGACGTATGCGTCGGGTTGCCCGAATGCATGAGCGCGATAGCTGGACCAGCGATAGAGCGACGGGTCCCTGACGATCGCGGCTCGCACCGGATTGAGTTCGATATAGCGCTGGCAGGCAAGCAGATATCGATTCGAATGAATCAGCGAAGACTTGTAGCGGCTGTCCCAAAGCGTGCCCGTGCGTCCGTAGATCCTGTTCACCCGCTGGACGTAGCGCCGGCCGAGCGAGACCAGGACGGTGGGGACGGCGTCCGCATGCCTCGGGGTGACGAGCAAGTGCACATGGTTGGTCATCAGCACGTAGGCATGCAAAGCGCATTGCGCCTCGGTCAGCGCCTCATGCAGCCAGTGCAGGTAGCTTTTGTAGTCTTCCTCGGCGAAGAAGCACGGCCCGCGGTTGTGGCCACGCTGCACGATGTGCAACGGGACATTGTCGAGATGAAAGCGGGGAGGCCTGGGCATCGGACTGGCTCTGTGCGCGTATCTGGCCTAAACGCACAAGCACGGCGCCCGGACGACAGGAATATTTGAGCGGGCGCTCGGCATGGCCGAAGCACGCACCGCACGGGCCCGGATCTGGGTGGCGGAGTCCCTTGCCACCGCCGCCATCGAAGGCGAACGCCTCGACGCGGCCAGTGTGCGTTCCTCGGTGGCGCGCCGCCTTGGCCTCGCCGATGCGGCGATTTCTTCGTCACCCGCGATCGACGGCCTGCTCGACATGATGGAAGACGCCGCCTCGCGCTGGGACAAGCCGCTCACAAAACGACGCTTGTGCGCGTGGCAGGCGGCGTTGTTCCCGACAGGCTTTTCGGGCCTCTACAAGGTGCGGGCAGGCAAGCTGCGCTCAGGGGCCGAGCCGATGCAGATCGTGAGCGGCCCGATTCACCGGCCCAAGGTGCATTTCGAGGCGCCGCCGGCGAAGCGGGTGCCCGCCGAACTCGCGCGTTTTCTCGATTGGTTCAATGGCGACAGCGCGAAGCTCGATGGTCTCTTGCGCGCCGGCATCGCCCATCTCTGGTTCGAGATCATCCACCCGTTCGAAGACGGCAATGGCCGCGTCGGGCGCGCCATCATCGATCTCGCGCTGGCGCAGGATCTCAAGGCCGATCCGCGCGTGTTCAGCCTCGCGGGCGAACTGGCGGCGCAACGGGCTGCGTACTACGAACAGTTGCGACTGGCCAGCCGCGACGGCGCGGATATCAACCGCTGGCTGGAATGGTTTTGCCGCACGTTCGCGCAAGCCTGCGGCCGATCCGTTGCCGTGGTCGGGACCGCCCTTGCCAAGGCGCAATTCTGGGCCGCCCACGCCGGCAAGTCCGTGAGCAAAGCGCAGGCCAAGGCCCTTAACAGCTTGCTCGATGCGGGGCCGCGCGGTTTAGAGGGCGGCCTGACCACGCGCAAGTACGTCTCGCTTGCCAGCGTTTCGCGCGCCACCGCCTACCGCGATCTCGCTTCACTGGTCGGGGCAGGCATGCTCGTCAGCCACGGTCAGGGCAAGCGCACGCGATACTTCATTAGTCTCGAAGGTTGGGAGCCTGGGTGAGCATTTGATTTCGAAAGCGGGGTCAGGGGCGAACCGCAGGTGTCTCTACCTTCATTCCCCGCGCCCTCCACATGAGGCAATACTGTTGAAGGTCGAGCCAGTGGCCGAATGAATCCTCACCCGCTGGGCATTGGATCGATGCGATCGAGCGGGCTCATCACCCCACGCCCGCCCTTGTTGAGGACGTGCGTGTAGATCATCGTTGTCGACACGTCCGAGTGCCCGAGCAGCTCCTGCACGGTGCGGATGTCGTAACCCGCGGCGAGAACATGAGTTGCAAAACTGTGTCGAAGCACGTGCGGGGACACCGCCCGCTGGATGATTTGTTCGTCCAGATGATGGCGGCGAATAACGCCATCGAGCGGGTCCACCGATCGGCTGCCCGATGGAAACACGTACTGCCACGGCCAACTTCGCCCGGCCTTCGGATACTTGCGCGCAAGCGCGAACGGGAG
>CAZZDV010000343.1:0-3478 GCA_964652785.1 uncultured Bordetella sp. | reverse complement strand
TTAACTCATAGGATGTGTTGATGCCGCGTTGTTTTGCGTATTCCTTCACGTCTGGACGAGCAAGGCGTCCACCTTGCTGGGTCCAGCGCTCACGTTCGGGCTCGGGTACGGGGTTGACGGATATGGCCGCCCCTTGATTGCTGAGCAGCTTGGTAAACACCTTGTCGGGGGAGCTAAGTACAAACTGCAAGCTCTTGCCCGGAGAATGCTTGAAATTCAGCAGGCGATTGCGTGACGTCAGGTCAAGCAGGCGCAGGCGAAGCTTGGTCAAGGCCTCCCGGATGGGCAAACGCCCCGCAAAAAGGTCGTCTGCTGCGATAGCGCCAGGCCGCTGCGTTGCTTCAGGCATATCCGATACCCGTTACGATTTACGGATAGTCATTTCAATCACGCGAGTCCAAGTATTGGGGGTTCGGTCGTGCGGGTCAACCGTTGGTTTTCGGCGGCAGTGGGCTGGCAGTAGGCTGATTCGGGCATGTTGGGGAGGATCTCCGCGTGGGCCCTGCCGGTCGGCACGAGCGGGTCACTACTTTCGGTGAAATTGAGCGGACGTGCGGAACATCGGATTTTGGCCGCGAGTTGCCCTTGGCGATCGGCAACTCTCGACCCAAACCGGCCATACAACTTTTCAGAAAGGGTGTTCAACGATTTGTAGCTCAATTAGTCAGCGTGGAGAAAAGGGATTCCCGCAGGCCGCTAATCCCTAGCGATAACGCGCGTTTGGAGATTCCTCAAGATTCGGAAATGTTTGTAGGGTTAGCCGCCATGCACCGTGAACGGGATCGGGTAGCCGGACGATTCGGGACTGAATCCTATTGCGTTTGCGCCGGCCGCCGGTCCGCCCAGGGCTGCGCGGCCTCGACTTGCGCAGCCAGGCGGAAGAGCGCGGCCTCGTCGCCGAACGGTGCGACGAACTGCACGCCCACCGGGAGCCCCTCTGGCGACCAATGTAGCGGCACCGACATGGCCGGGTTGCCGGTCGTGTTGAATGGCGCCGTGAACGCGATGTCGCCGAAGAGGGCCTCGTAGAATGCGTCGGCATTAGTCATCATCATATCGAGCACGCCAAGCCGGTGCGGGGGGGTGCACATTGTGGGCGTGAGCAGCACATCATATTGAGTGAAGAAGCGGCCGACGACTCGGCCGGTTCGGTGCATCACGTCGATCGCCGCAGCGTAGTCGCTCGCTGTGAGTTGACTTGCGTCTTCCGAAAGCGCCCAAGTCCTCGTCTCGAAGTCCTCCTGGGTAGCCGGGCGCCCTAGAACGCGTCCTGCAATCTGAACCAACTTGCGGGTTTGGGCCCTGACGATGACACCTACCGCCTTACCGCGCGTTGCTTCGTCAATCGCAGGCGATGCCTCTTCGACGTGGTGACCGAGGTTCTCGCACAGTTTTGCCGCGCTGGCGACTGCAGCCGCACATTCCGGATCGACGGCATGACCGTTCCACGCCTTGGCGGTGAAAGCGATCCTGAGGTGCCCAGGGCTGGCCCCGACTTCGGCGAGTATAGGGGCGCTTCGGCGGTGGCGACCAATAGGGGTCTCCAATGTCCGAGCCGGAGGTCGCGTCAAGCAACGCTGCGCTATCGCGCACCGAACGGGTGATGGCATGGGTCACCGACATGCCGCTCCACACCTCGCCAACATCAGGCCCCGCCGGGTTTCGCGCGCGCGTGGGCTTTAGGCCGAACAGGCCGCAACAGGAGGCAAGCCGCCATCGCGGCCGGCACGAGTCTGCCGCTGATCCTGCTGCGACACATTTTGCCCAACACCTTGGCGCCGCTGCTCGTGCAGGGCACTTACATCTGCGCATCGGCGATGATCACCGAGGCTATCCTCTCATTCATCGGCGCCGGCACACCACCGAACGTCCCGAGCTGGGGCAATATCATGGCCGAGGCGAGAAGCATGTTCCAACTCGCCAGTTATTTGATTTTTTCCCGGGTGTGTTTCTGTCGCTGACGGTGCTCGCGGTGAACTTGCTCGGCGACGGCATGCGCGATGCGCTCGATCCTCGTTTGGCTCGACGGATGTGATGAGTCCACTCCTGCAAGTCCAAGACCTCAAAACCCACTTCTTCACCCGCGACGGCGTCGTGCGCGCGGTAGACGGTGTCTCGTTCTCGATCGCCGCGGGCGAGACCTTGGCTGTCGTCGGCGAATCGGGCTGCGGGAAGAGCGTGACATCGCTCTCGATACTGCGGCTGATTGCCTCCCCCCCGGGGCGCATCGTCAGCGGCAAGGTGCTGTTCGAGGGCCGCGATCTGCTCGCGTTGAGCGAAGACGAGATGCGCGCAGTGCGCGGCGACGCGATCTCGATGATCTTCCAGGAGCCCATGACTTCGCTGAACCCGGCGCTGACCATCGGCCGGCAGATCGCCGAAAGCCTGGTGCTGCACCGCGGTCTGTCGCAAAGCGAGGCGCTCGCTAAAGCCGTCGAGATGTTGCGCAAGGTGCGGATGCCGGAGCCCGAGCGACGGGTGCGTCAATATCCGCACGAACTGTCCGGCGGCATGCGGCAACGCGTGATGATCGCGATGGCGCTCGCCTGCGGCCCGCGGCTGTTGATTGCCGACGAGCCCACCACCGCGCTCGACGTCACCATCCAGGCCCAGATTCTGCAGCTCATGCGCGAGCTCGCCCGCGAAACCGGTGCGGCGATCATTCTGATCACGCACGATCTCGGCGTCGTCGCGGAGATGGCACAGCGCGTTGTAGTGATGTATGGCGGACGCAAGGTCGAAGAGGCGCCGGTAGAGGAACTGTTCGCGCATCCCCGCCATCCCTACACACGCGGGCTGCTCGGATCGATGCCGCACCTCGGCGACTCGGTGCGGGAAGGTGCAGCCAAGCGCCTGGTCGAGATTCCTGGCATGGTCCTCTCGCTCAAGGAGGAGCATCCGGGTTGCCTGTTTGCGCCACGCTGTCCGAACGCAATCGCGCGCTGCGCACAGGAGGCCCCGCCGCTGGCCGCGCACGGCGCAGGGCACTCGGCCGCCTGTTGGAACCCGGTCGCATGAGCGCGCCACGCGACGTGCTGCTCGAAGTGCAAGGGCTGCGCAAGCACTTCCCGACCAGGACCGGCCTGCTCGCGCGCGGCGCGAAAGTCCTCGCGGTCGACGGCGTGAGCTTCTGGGTGCGAGAAGGCGAGACGCTCGGGCTGGTCGGCGAGTCCGGCTGCGGCAAGTCCACGACCGGCAAGCTGATCCTGCGGCTGCTCGACCCGACCGAGGGTCACGTCCTCTGGCGCGGCAGGCGCATCGATCAACTGAACCGGGCCCAGATGCGTCCCGTGCGGCGCGAGGTGCAGGCGGTGTTCCAGGATCCCTATTCTTCGCTCAACCCGCGCATGCGCGCTGCGGACATCGTCGCGGAGCCGATCCGCAACTACGAATCGCTGCCGGCCGCGGAGGTGCGCACACGCACCGCTGATCTGTTCCAGCGTGTCGGGCTGCGCGCCGATCAGCTCGTGAAGTATCC
>CAZZDV010000342.1:0-3513 GCA_964652785.1 uncultured Bordetella sp. | reverse complement strand
CCCTGTGCGATCAAAGCCTTGCGTGCATCTCCCAGAACTTCGCGGGCGTCACTACGGGGTAACGCCCGGCCATCGCCAACAAGTCCTTGTCGCCTGTAACGAGATCGCGCCGCAACAGGCCCAGTACGACTTGTGGCATGCCGAACGCGAAAAACGGATCAAGGTCAGACCGGCGCAACGAACCGCCGCATCGGCCTGATCACTTAGTCATGGCCGACGCTCCACAGCCGCCGGCGATGGAATCCACCTTCGTTTCCGACTAGGCTTTCAGCGCACCGCTCTGCAGCGCCTTTTCACGATCGTCCGCATGCTGGAACCTCGGCGTCTCGTCGCGCGGCTGGCGTGTGTCGCCGCCTTTTGTTCGCGCGGCCTCCGCCCGCCAGTCGCCCGTTTCATTCCATCGATTCGGCAGGCTCACGATTGCGCCGGGCTCGCCGGCCGATTCGAGAAAGCCCAGCGCACGGCGCAGCACATCGAGCTGGTCGGCCTGGTCCCGGGGCTTGCCCGCGCTGTGCCCGAGCGGATAGTCGAGAAACGCCGCCCGCGGCGGCCGGCCGGCAGCGAGGATATCCAGCGCGCTTCCCAGGCACAGGGTCGGGATGCCGTTGGCTTCGAGGTGCCGCGCGACCAGACACACGGTCTGGTGACAGACGGGTCATAACGCGACAAGGAGCGCTGCGTCGACCTTTTGCGCCTTGAAGGCTTCGAGCAGCGCGGGTGCGAGCGCCTCGCGAACGCGGCGCTGGGAGTAGATGCCGCCCATGCAGGAGAAGGCATCCCCGGCAACTTCGCCGATGAATCCCTCCGCCGCAAGCGTTTGCATTGCCCGCAGCGGGAGCACGCAGCCGGGATCGCGCCGTGCATCGACGAGGTAGTTCTCGGTGACGTGCGAGAAGCGCAGGTTGCCCTCGGGCGTGGAAGCCGGGATCCGGCGGATCGACGCGTCGTCCTTGTAGTGATACGCCACCTGCCCGAGTGCATACGCGCCCGCGCTCGAGAGCACGCCCACGCGGCATTCGGACAACCGCTTTGCGAGCGGCGTCCATGCCGGGGGCGCCTCGGCGGTGTACCAGCGATACGGCGTGTAGCCGAGGCTCTGGTACCGCTCGGTGATGGCCCGCATGTATTCGACTGTCATTGTTCTCTCCTTTATCGGAAGGGGTCGATGCCGGTCAGCTCGCGCCCCTGGATCAGGGTCAGGATCCCGGGCGTCCCATCCGGGATCGTCAGCGTCCTCACGTCGCGCGCCAGCTCTTCGAGCCCGAGCTCGCGGCTCAGGCCCATTGCGCCGTGGATGCGCATTGCGAGCGCGATCGCCTTGTCGCAGGCGTCCACCGCATAGCGCTTGGCCATGGCCGACAAGCCGTTGGCGCGTTCACCGCGATCGAGCGCCGCGAGCGCGTTGTAGCAGAGCAAGCGGCTGGAGACGACGGCCGTCTCGATTTCCGCGAGGTCGGCCTGGATGAGCTGGAACCCGCCGATATACCGGCCGAACTGCTTGCGCACGCCCGCATAGGCGCGGGCCGCGTCGAGCGCCTTCTGGCCCATGTTGACCGCGAGCAACCCGACCAGCGGCCGGTTCGCAAGCCACGTCAGCGTCAGCAGGCGCGCGGTATCGCCCGTTTCGGGGCACAGGTTGCGCTTCGGGACCCGGCAACCGTCAAACAGCACCTCACCGAGAGGCGCCTGGCGCAGGCCGTGCATGCGCACTTCGTTTGCCTCGAAGGGCGACTCGAGCGGATCCACCAGCACTCTCGCAAGGCTCGTCGTGCCATCGGCGTTCACCTTGCGGCAGGTCACGTTCATCAGGTCGCACACTGTGGAGTTCGAGATCCACTGCTTGCGCCCAGTAAGCACCAGGTTGTCGCCCTCTTCGGTGACCGTCGTCTTGACGCCGCGCGGATCGGAGCCAACGTCGGGCTCGGTGCTTGCGGTGCAGGCGATCTTGCGTCCGCCCATCAGGTCGTCGAGGTAGCGCTCCTTTTGCTCTTCGTTGCAGCCGAAGTACACGCGCGCCGTCGTTGCTTCGTGCGGCTGGACGATCAGCGCTACGCACGCCGGCATCTGCTCGCCGATGAGGCCGTAATCGAGCATGCGCAACCCGGCGCCGCCGCCTGCCTCGGGGATCCTCGCCGAGGTCAGCCCCAGCTCGGCGGCCTTCTCCATGACCTTGAGGATCACCGGCTTGGGCAGCGCGCGGTCCTTGTCGTTCGCGTCCAGCAGCGGCTGGATGTGCTTTTCCACCAGCCGGCGGGCCGCATCGACCATCATTCGCTGCTCTTCGCTGAGGGAAAGATCCATGTTCGTCGTGTCCCTTTGAGGTTCAGGCGTACGCCTCGGGCGACCTGATGTCGTCCGGGTGGTAACCAAGTTCGGAGGAGATTCCGGCGGCGGCGCGAACCACATGGGGAACGAAACGGAGTTCGAGCTCGCGGGTCATGCGGAACGCGGGTACGCCGATGCCGATCGATGCGATCACCAGTCCCGCGTGGTCCCGTATCGGCGCGGCGATGCCGCCCACTTCAGGATGGTTCTCTGCGCGCGTCACAGCGTAGCCTGCCGTGGCAATGTCCCGGAGCGCGGCACGGATGCGCTTCGGATCGGTCACCGTTTTCGGCGTGCGCGGCTCCAGCTTCCCCGCAAGCACCCGCGCTGCGGCGGCCGGGTTGAAAGCCAGGATGCTTCTCCCGGTCGCCGTGCACCAGGCGGGGCTCACCTGGCCGATCTGCGTCTGGACCCGGATCGACCTGGGGCTCTCGACTTTGGAGACGTACACGATGCCGCCGGACACATCGAGCACTGACATGTGCACGCTCTCGTCCGTGGCCGCAACGAGGCGCTCGAGCCACGGCCTGGCGACCTTGACCGCGTCCAGCCTCCCGACGACGACGGCGCCCAGGCGCCAGAGCTTGAGCGTGAGGCTGTACTGGCTGTTTTCACGGTCCTGGACCAGGTAACCGGTATTGACGAGCGTGGACAGCATGCGATGCACGGTGCCCTTGGGCTTGCCCGTGGCCTCGACGACGCCCGTGAGCGTTGCTGCGCCTCCCCCGGCCGCGATGGCCTCGAGAGCTTCGAGCGTCGCGGCAGCCGAAGCAATCAGGTGGTTGCGATTGACCCCGCGTGCTTCGCCCGGCTTGCGCCTGCCTGCCTTGCTGAGGTTCGACATACCAGCTCCCGCGTTGATTCTGCATTGCAGAACCTAATCCGCAATTGCTTATTCTACGAGCCTTGTGCACTGCGAGAATCAAGGTCTTCGCGCTATTCTACATAGCGAAACCTCCGTCCGGTGGCGAAGCTATAGACTGCCCGGCATGAACCCGCAAAAGGATGACCGGGGCCCGCTGTCCGACTACCGCGTGCTCGAGCTCGGCTCGACCGCCGCCGGCCCGTTCTGCGCTCGGCTGCTCGCCGACTTCGGCGCCGAAGTCGTCAAGATCGAAGCTGTGGAAGGCGATCCGATCCGGCAAATGGGCGAGGTCGTCGAGGGCAAGTCGCTCTACGGCGCGAGCA
>CAZZDV010000341.1:0-3515 GCA_964652785.1 uncultured Bordetella sp. | reverse complement strand
TCAAGAATACGCCGCCCTCTCACTTCACGTCATACACAACTTTCGATCATAGCTCTGGACTTCGCCAGAGGTGGTGAAAGCACAGTTTCGCAGCGCAAGCATTTGCGGCAGCAACCGGGTCGTCTTCAACATCGGCGGCAACAAGTACCGACTCGTCGTAGAAATGCAGTACCGCGCGGAAATCGTGTGGGTGAAGTTCATCGGTACCCATGCGCAGTACGACCGCATCAACGTGGAGACCGTCAATGACTATTAAGCCGATTCGCACCGAGCGTGACCTGAAAAGGGCGCTGCGTCGTCTCGAGTCGGTATTTCAGGCGAAGAAAGGCACGCCCGAAGCCGACGAGATGGAAGTCCTGGTCGCGTTGATCGAGGTTTACGAGAACAAGCATTACCCCATCGGACCGGCGGACCCGATCGAGGCGATCAAGTTTCGCATGGAGCAGCAAGGGCTGAGTATGCGCGACCTCGAGCCCTATATCGGCCCGAGCGGCCGCGTGTCGGAGGTCCTCAACCGCAAACGGCCGTTGAGTTTGCGCATGATCCGGCGGCTGCACGACGGTTTGCGCATTCCCTATGAAAGCCTTCTCGCAGGCCCCGTATGAAAGCGTAGGGATCGGAATCCTTCGTCGTTAAATCGTAGCTGCGCGGCCCGCCGATTCGATCAGCACTTCGAGCTGCTCGGGCAGGACAGGCTTGGTGGCGTGCGCATCGAAGCCCGCCTCCAGCGCGCGCCGCTTGTCCTCGGCCTGGCCGTAGCCGGTCAGCGCGATCAGCAACACACCCTCGCCCCACGCGGACTCGCGGACTCGCGCCGCCAGCTCGTAGCCGTCCATGTCCGGCAGTCCGATGTCCGAAATCATTACGTCAGGCACCTCTGCGGCGGCCATCCTGAGGGCGTCCGCTGCGGTGCCCGCACCGCGCACCCGGTGCCCCGCGACAACCAGCATGACGCGCAGCATTTCACGCGCGTCGTTGTTGTCCTCGACGATAAGGATGCTCCTCGTCGCCCGGTCGTTCGTGGAGACCGGGCCCTTTGCAGCGTGGATGGAACCGAGGGACTCGGCCAGCGGAAAATGCACCGTAAACGAGGCGCCGCGCCCACGCCCGCCGCTCGATACGGAAACGGTTCCACCATGCAGTTCCACGAGACCCTTGACGAGGGCCAGGCCGACACCCAGGCCGCCGCTCTGTCGGTCGAGGGCCTGCGGACCCTGAACGAACAGCCCGAAGATGCGCTCGATCATGGCGGGGTCGATCCCCTCGCCGTCATCGGTAACCCGCAACATGGCTTCGCCGCCCACCGGGCGCACGACGACGTTGATTTTCCCGCCGCTGGGGGTGAACTTGAGCGCGTTTTCCAGCAGGTTCGTGAAGATCTGCTCGACCCGCGAGCGATCCGCCTCAACCAACGCGCTCGACGCATCGAGGCCGACCGAGTGGTTGGCAAGGCGCCCGGAGGCTCGCAAGGTTTGCACCGCTTCGCCGGCCAGCTCGGCGAGGTCGAGGACTTCGCGAATCAACGTGGCCTTGCCCATTACCACGCGATTGATGTCGAGCAGGTCTTCGATCAGCCGGGTCATGTGCTTCGTTTGGCGCCCGATCACGCCGCGGGCGTGTTCCGAGGCCTTTGCATTGACTCCCGGAAGGTTGAGCAGGTGGGCTGCCGCGGTCAGAGCGGACAGGGGATTGCGCAACTCGTGGCTCAGCATCGCTATGAACTGGTCCTTGGCGAGGTCCGACTCGAGCAGCACCTGCTTTTCGCGTTCGACCAGCCGCTGCCGTTCGCGGACTGCATTGCCTGCCTCCGCCAGGGCACTGGCCACCGCCTCCAGTTCCCTGAACAAAGGAAGCTGCGCGGGCGGCGGTGCCCCCCCTCCGATGGCGCGGGCCGACGCAGCCAGACCGATGATCGGCACAACGATGCGCCGTCCGATCACCAATGCGATTAATGTCGCAATCAGAATCGACAGGATGGCACCCAGGGTCAGCAGCCATCCCGAACGCACAGCTCCCGCGTTGACGATTCCGGCCGGGATGGCGAGGCCGACCGTCCAGCGGCTGTACGGCGAAGTGAAATGCGCCTGGTAGGTGTCCTGGCCCTCGACGGTAGTCCCCCGGTTCCAGCCTTGGGGAGCGCCGAGCATCGCCGACCCGAACACTTCCGCGACAGGCGAGCCCGCGGGTCTCGATGGAATGCGCGCCACAAATCGCCTGTTCCCGTCTGCGATTGCCATCACCCAGCCGGCCGGAAGATTCTGCTGCCGGATAAGGCTTTCGAAAGACTGCGGTTGGATGCCGGCACTGAGGATGTAGGCCACCTCGCCATTCTTCATTACCGGAACCCGCACCTGAATCAGCGGGACCCCCAGCACCGGCCCGGTCACGACGTTGCCGACCAGCGGTGAGCGTGTCTCCAGCATGCTCTCGACATCGCTCGATTCGGCTATTGCGGGAAGCACGGTCCCGAACGGCCTCGCCGTGTTCAATATCTGCCGCATATCCGATGCGGTGGCGAGCGAAATCCTGCTCCAGCTCGGCTGGGAGAGGCGGACACGCTCCGCCTCTTCGTGAAACGTCCGCAGGTCGCCCGCCTCCACCGCTCGCGAGGTGGCGAGCGCCTGCAGCGAGGATATCGAACCTTTCAATTCCGCATCCACCGCCGTCATCATCGCGCGCGCCCGGTCCGTGGCGCCGTTCTGGATGGCTGTGCGGTTCTGTTCGAGCAGCCGCACCGATACGTAGGCCGCGAATGCGAGAACGGGCACGATCACGCACAACGCAAGGAGGAACAAGTGCGACCGGATCGTCATCGCCGGACGGCGGGCTTCCAGAGGCTGCTGGGATGAATCGGGTGCCATTTCTTGCGTGCGCATCTTTGGAAAACGAGTATACCGTGGGGCGATCCGGATTATTCCCATCCTGCGGACGGCCCTCAGTGCGCTCGCGCGCATAGCCTGCAGGATTGACCAGGGAGGGCGAGTACTGCGGCGCGACAGTCCCTCGGGGGTGAAGGAGGGCATGACCGCTGCCGACCCGAAGCGAAATGCCTCAACCCGCCGCTGACCTGAATGGGCCTGGTTCGGCGTTGCAGACCCTGTTTTCCCGGGCTACGATTGCGGCTTTCCATCGGGCGGTCATCGCCGCCCTGCCTGAGGTCAGTCATGAACAGGACGACAAGCTCGCGCGCGACACCCGGTCTCGCCAAATCCCCCACCGGCATCACCGGCCTGGATGAAATCACCGGCGGCGGTCTGCCGTCTGGGCGGCCGACGCTCGTGTGCGGGAGCGCGGGGTGCGGGAAGACGATGCTGGCAACGGAATTCCTCGTGCGCGGGGCGGTGGAGTTTGGCGAGCCGGGCGTGTTCATGATGTTCGAGGAAAATGCCGCGGAGCTCACGGCCAATGTCCGCTCGCTCGGCTTCGACCTGGACCGGCTCGTGAAGCAGAAAAAGATCGTGCTCGATCACGTCCACATCGAGCGCAGCGAGATCGAGGAGACGGGCGAGTATGAC
>CAZZDV010000340.1:0-3547 GCA_964652785.1 uncultured Bordetella sp. | reverse complement strand
AAGCGAGCCTGGCCCCATTTAATTTCATTCAGCCGCCGAGATTCGCAGGCGACGCCTTCAGCTCCCCGCGCTCCACTTTCGTAACGATCTCGGTGAGCTTCGCGTGACTCGGCGCCGGCACGCCGACCTCCGCGCCTTTGACCGCGATGAAGCCGTTCATCGCGTCGATCTCGGTGCGGCGTCCCTTGAGCATGTCCTGCGCCATCGACGGCCGCTGGATGCCGGCGCGCGGATTTGCCGCACCTTCCTTCGGCATCATCGACGCTTCGACCTCGCGCAGCGCCTCTGCGTTGCCTTCGCTCGCGAGCGCCAGCTTCTCCGGATCCATGCCCTTGATTTTTTCGAGCTGGAACCCCAGCGCCTGGCCCACGCGCACGCCTTCGCCGCCGAGCTTGATCTGGAAACGCCGGATCGCCTCGTTCCTGGCGCAGTCGCCCGTCGTCAACCCGGTCGCCGCAGTCACCCCGTTGCCCATCCCGTTCTGCACCAGCTTGGTCCAGCGCTCGCCCCACAGGTTGGCCGTGGCCTTCGAGCTGTCGATGGCCTTGAACCAGCCCACGAGTTCTTCCACGCGCTCGGTGATGCGCCCGTGCGGCTCGCCGATGCGGAACACCGTGTGCTTCTCGCCCCCTTTGGCCATCGTTCGCCGGATTTTTCCCGGCTCGTACAGGTCCACCGAAATGAGAGAGGCCACCACGCCCACCGTGCGCCCCCAGCCGACGATGCCCGCGATCGTTTCCTCATTCAGGCAATTCTGCAATGACACAACGAACCCCTGCGCCGAAAGGTAGGGCTTGATCAGCGCCGTGGCCCACGCCGTGTCGTATGACTTCATCGACACGAACGCGATATCGACCGGCGTCTTCGCGAGCGACTGCACCTCGGTGAGGTGCAGCGTCTTCGCCTTGGTGACCGTGAAGCGTTCCTCGGGCGTGAGGCCGTCGAGCTCAAGGCCTTTTTTGCGGATCGTCTCGACGTGCTCCGGCCACGGATCGATCAGCGTGACGTCGTGCCCCAGGTGCGCCAGCGTGCCGCCGACGTAGCCGCCCAGCGCGCCCGCGCCGACGATTGCAATCCTTTTTCCCATGCGTGACTCCGTGGTTGAGCGCGCATGATAGGCGAGCGAATCTTTTCCCGCTTTCCCGATACACTTCCCGCTGCTTATTTTCGCGTCGCTATTCCATCCTCACATGGAGATCCTCGAATGAACGCACCAGTCCCGGGCGCCGTCCTGGCCAAAGAAGATTCCGCCGCGCCGCACCAAGGCGTCACGCAGTTGGAGATCGACCAGCGCGTCTTCGACCTCTATGACGAGTACTGCCACGGGGGCATCGACCGGCGAGAATTCCTCAAGCGCGCAGCGGCGCTGGGTATCGTCGGCGGCCTCGGGATGGCGCAGGCGCTGCTGCCGCGCTATGCCGAAGCGCAAACGATCTCGTTCACCGATCCGCGCATCAAGGCTTCGTACGTGACCTATCCCTCGCCCGGCGGTAACTCCGGCACCATGCGCGGCTACCTCGTGAAGCCCGTGGGCACCGGGCCTTTCCCCTCCGTGCTGGTGATCCACGAGAACCGCGGCCTCAACCCCTACATCGAAGACGTCGCGCGCCGCGCCGCGGCCGACGGATTTCTCGCGTTCGCGCCCGACGGCCTCTTTCCCGCCGGCGGCTACCCCGGCAACGACGACGACGGCCGCGAATTGCAGGCCAAGCTCGATCAGGCCAAGCTGCGCACCGACATGCTCAATAGCGCGCGCTACCTTAAAGCGCACACGTTTTCCAGCGGCAAGCTCGGCGCGACCGGCTTCTGTTACGGCGGCGCCGTGGTCAACTGGCTAGCCACGGCGATGGGCGCGGACCTGCAGGCCGGCGTGCCCTACTACGGCGCCGCCGCCGAGACCGCTTCGGTGCCCAAGATCAAGGCGCCGCTGCTCGTCCAGTACGCCGAGAACGACGAGCGCATCAACGCCATGTGGCCCGCCTACGAGGCCGCGCTCAAGGCCGCCGGCGTGCCGCACCAGATGCACATGTACCCGGGCACGCAGCACGGCTTCCACAACAACTCCACGCCGCGCTACGCCGAGGCTGCGGCCAAGCTGTCGTGGGAGCGCACCATGACGTTCTTCAACAAACACCTCGCCTGAGACAGCGGCAAGCCGGTAACGCTCAGGCGGCCAGACGGCGCCCGGACGTTACCCGGTTTGCGTCGACTTCCTCAGACCACCTTCCGTCCGCTGATGACCCTGAGAAGCACGACGACGATCGCGATCACGAGCAGGACGTGGATGAAGCCGCCGACGGTGTAGGCCGAAACCATTCCGAGCAGCCAGAGGATGACGAGGATGACAGCGATTGTGTACAGCATGGTGGACTCCCTTTTTTCGTGAGCGCCCGCCCGGCTGGGTCGGCGCTTCGTGCCTTGTTCGGGCAACGCCAGAGCTTATCTACCGCCCCTTGATCAGGGAAAGCCGATCCGCAGCAAGCGCCACGTTGGCTGCACGCAGGCGCTGCTGCTCGATGATTTCCTTGAACCGCTTCGCGAGGTCGGTGCTGAAAGACGGGACGTAGCGGAAAGCCTTGTCGGTGATTCTGAGCATTTTCGGACCCCTGCAATGTTTGTGAGGGCAGCTTCCTGCCCATCGAAGTACCCATGCTGCTCCCGATCCCAGGCCCAGTCGGTTCGGCAGGCAGCATAGGCGTGAATAAACCTGTCACGGCCCCGCCGGGCTCCGGGTGACCTGCCGCGCTACAATCAAGCGGTCCTTGAGCCTCTCTTGGGAGTGCACCGTGGCGTTCTCCATGAACAAGCCCGCCGAAAAAATGCCGGGCGCGTACTCGATCAGCGTTGCGCCGCTTGCGGGTGCTTTGGGGGCCGAGATCGGCGGCGTCAACCTGGTGACGTTGGAGGACGACGCGGTGTGGGCGGAGATCCTGCGCGCCTTCGTCGAGTATTCGGTGCTGGTGTTTCGCGACCAGCCGATCGAGCCTTCGGATCTCATGCGCATCGGTTCGCGCTTCGGTCCGCCCTCGTACTACCCGTTCGTTGTGGGCATGCCGGACTTCCCGTACATCTCCGAGATCGTCAAGGAGCCCTCCGAGTCCCGCAATTTCGGCGGGGCGTGGCATTCGGACAGCTCGTACCTTGCGCAGCCGCCGTTGGGGACGCTGCTGCACGCGGTCGAATGCCCGACCTACGGCGGCGACACGCTGTTTACTTCGACCTATGCAGCCTATGACGCGCTGTCCGAAGGCATGAAGCGCATGGTGGGCTCGCTCACCGGCGTGTTCAGCGCCGAGCTCAAGTACGGCGGCGGCCGCACGCAGATGCACAAGGCCATCGGCGCGATGAAGATCCACGATACGGACAAGGCCGCGGAGATCGGCGCCGAGCATCCGATCGTGCGCACGCATCCGGAGTCGGGTCGGAAGGCTTTGTACCTATCGCGCAGTCATACCGTGCAGTTCAAGGGCATGACCGAGGAAGAGAGCAAGCCGCTGATGGATTACCTGATCGCGCACCAGGTTCGGCCGGAGTTTACGTGCCGGGT
>CAZZDV010000339.1:0-3560 GCA_964652785.1 uncultured Bordetella sp. | reverse complement strand
TCCTCGCGGATTTTGTCCGGGCCTTCGCGCGCCGCGCCGAACACCGGAAAGCCTCCGGCTTCTGCAAGCGCGATGGTCACGTCGATCGAATGCGAGAACCCGAAGATCGGGACCTCGATCCCGAGCCGCTTGCAGAGCGCGGTATTGAGGGAGCTCAAGCGAGAAACCTGGTGTGTGACGATCATTGCGCCGGCTTGATCCCGGCGGCGCGCACGACCTTGCCCCAGCGCTCGTAGTCCGATTTCACCATGGCCTGGATCTCGTCGGGCGTCTTGATCGGGCCGGGGAGGCCGCCGATCTTCTCGATCCTTTCCTGGACCTCAGGGGAGGCGAGGGCCTTGTTGATCTCGCCATTGATTCGCGCAACGACGTCCTTGGGTGTGCCCGCCGGCACATAGATCCCGTACCACGGCACGAGGCCGGCCTCGGGATAGCCCGCCTCCGATATGGTCGGCACGTCGGGCAACTGCTTGAGGCGTTGTGGGCTGAACACGGCGAGCGCTTTCAGGCGCCCGCTCTTGACATGGGGAGCCGCGAGGCCGAGCGCCACGACCTTGAACTGCAGCTGGCCGTTGATGAGGTCCGGGATCGCGGGCGGCTGGCCCTTGTAGCCGATGTTGGTGAGCTGGATGCCCGCCACCTGGAAGAACAACTCGGTCGACAGGTGGTTCGAAGAACCGGTGCCCGGGTTGCCGAAATTGAGCTGGCCCGGGCGCGTTTTGGCATAGGCGACGAACTCCTGGAGCGTCGCGACCGGCAACGCCGCGGGGACGATCGCAACGTTCAGGTTCCAGACGGCAGCACCGACGCCTTGGAAATCGCGCAGCGGATTCCAGGGGAGGTTGGCGTAGATCGTCGGGTTGGAAAGGATCGCGGGTCCGGTCATTAGCCAGGTGTAGCCGTCGGCCGCGCTCTTGGCCACTGCTTCCGTACCCAGGTTGCCATCCGCGCCGGGACGTCCTTCGACGAGGATAGGCTGTCCCCAGCCGGCGGCGATCTTCTCGGTCACCGCGCGCGCGAGCAGGTCGACGATCCCGCCCGACGGATACGGCACGATCACCCGCACGGGCTTGGACGGGTAGGGCTGCGCATGCGCCCAGCCTGCGCAAAGCGCGAGCATGACCGCGGCCTGTGCAATCAGTTTCATGTCTCCTCCTGCTCGTTATTGTGGATCGATTCTTCCACAGTTACCTGCCGGGCACTACCATTGGCGCGAACCCGGAGGACCGATGGATTTCGAACTATCCGAAAACGGCAGTGCATGGCGCGAGCGCGTGCAGGCTTTCTTCGACACGCAGGTGCTGCCGCGCAACAGAGAGTGGCACGAGCATGTCGTCAAGCGCGACCAGCCGGCGCCATTCATGCAGGAGTTGCAGCGGAAGGCGCGGGCGCAGGGGCTGTGGAATCTCGGCCTGCCGGAGTTGGCCAAAGGTGAGCCGGGCACGCGCCTGTCGAACCTCGAGTATGCGGGATGCTGCGAGATCCTCGGCCGCGTAGCCTGGGCGCCGGAAGCCTTCAACTGTCAGGCCCCCGACGTGCCCAACATGATCACGCTCCAGAATTGCGCCAACCCGGAGCAGAAAAAGCGCTGGCTCGCGCCCCTGCTCGAAGCCCAAACCCGTTCGTGCTTCGCGATGACCGAGCCGGGCGTCGCATCATCAGACGCCACAAACATCGCGACGACGATCGAGCGGCAGGGTGGCGACTATGTAGTGAACGGACTCAAGTGGTTCTCGACCGGCGCAGCGCACCCTCGCTGCACTCAGATCATGCTCATGGGCGTAACCGGGTCGGCGAAGGACTCAGGGAAGGACGCGGGGATGAACGATCGTCGCGACCGCACCCGCCGGCACAGCATCGTGATGATCCCGATGAATGCGCCCGGGGTGCGGCTGGTTCGCGAAGTGCGCTGGATGGGCAATCGCGACCACGTCGCGCCCATCGGCGAGATCGAATTCAGGAACGTTCGGGTGCCGGTGGACGACCGCCTGGGCGAGGAAGGCGACGGCTTCAAGATCGCGCAGGTGCGCCTCGGGCCTGCGCGCGTTCATCACTGCATGCGGCAGATCGGGCTGGCCGGCGTCATGATCGAGCTCATGATGGCCCGCGCCGTGGAGCGCAAGGCGTTCGGGCGCGCCATCATCGAGTACGACACGCTGCAGCGCTGGATCGCCGAGTCCCGCGTGGAACTGGAGCAGGCGAAGCTGCTCACGCTCAAGTGCGCGTGGCTGCTCGACAAGCACGGCCACCACGGCGCCTGGCGGGAGGTCTCGCTCGTCAAGGTCGCCGTGCCGAACATGCTGCAGCGAGTGGCCGACCGCGCGATCCAGGTGTTCGGCGCCATGGGCGGCACCGACGACGCGCCGATTCACTACGCGCTCTCCTACGCGCGCCTCATGCGCATCGGCGACGGGCCGGACGAAGTCCACTTGCGCCAGATCTTCAGGATGGAAACGCCGCCGCAATGGACAGTCGACGCGTCTCCTTACATCACCTATTCCAGGCATCACTGAACGCGGGCTACGAGGCGGGCGGCAATGGACAAGGCGGCAAGGATCTTTGTAGCGGGACATCGGGGACTGGTTGGATCGGCGATCGTTCGTGCGCTCCAGGCGGAAGGCTACGCAAACCTGCTGTTGCGTACGCGCGCCGAACTCGACCTGCTCGATCTCGCTTCGGTCCGCAGGTTTTTCGAGTCCGAGAAGCCGGAATACGTTCTCATTGCGGCAGCCCGGGTCGGTGGCATCGCAGCGAACAATAGCTTTCCCGCGGAGTTCATTCACGAGAACACGCTGATTGCCGCGCACCTCATCGACGAATCGTGGCGCAGCAAGGTAAAACGCCTGCTGTACCTTGGCTCTTCGTGCATCTATCCACGCGATTGCCCTCAGCCGATCGAGGAGCGGTACATGCTCACCGGACCGCTCGAGGCGACGAACCGGGCTTACGCGGTGGCCAAGATTGCGGGCGTGGAGATGTGTTGGAGCTACAACCGGGAGTACGGCACGCAGTTTCTGGCCGCGATGCCCACCAATTTGTACGGGCCGGGCGATCGCTACGACCTGCAGGGCTCCCATGTGATCCCCGCATTAGTCCGGAAATGCCATGAAGCGAAAGTTGCGTGTGCGGATGAGGTCGTGATCTGGGGCACGGGCACCCCATTGCGCGAATTTCTGTATTCCGATGACGCAGCCGGTGCCTTCATCCACCTGATGTCGTTGCCCGATGTGGAATTCCGCCGCGCCTGCGGCGATGCGGAGCATCCGCCCCTGGTGAATGTGGGAAGCGGGATCGAGTTGTCGATTCGGCAGCTGGCGCAGCAAGTCTGCGACGCTGTCGGTTACGGTGGGCGCCTCAGGTTCGACGCGAGTAAGCCTGACGGCACCCCCAGAAAGCTGCTTGACGTGTCGCGCCTCGCGTCGCTGGGCTGGAAAGCCCGGACGCCGCTCGCGACCGGACTGCGCCAAGCTTATGTGGATTTTCTGGCGCGATTTGTGCATGGCGATTCTCTACCCAAGCGATAACACGCCGGCCTCTTCTACGCGACTATGAGGAAAATG
>CAZZDV010000338.1:0-3604 GCA_964652785.1 uncultured Bordetella sp. | reverse complement strand
TCGTGCCGCGCGATGCCCGGTTCGTCGCGGGCTTCGGGCGCATCCACAACCTCTCTGCGGCGGCGCTGTCGGCCGCGGCCGATGGCAACAAATAGGCTGGAGCGCCGCTCCCCAAGCGGACTTCGGCCTGAAATTGGCACCATTCGTAGGCTGATCCACGGGGTCGATTTCACCAGCGCCCCGCGCCCGCGCACGGCGATCACCTGCGCGACCAGGACTTCGGGCTGCCCGCGCATCTCGACCCGCTGGAAGGCTGGATCGCCACCGTCACGCCGTAGTCAAATATTCCCGCCAGGCGGATGTGCATCGCACTCAAAGCGTTGGGGTATCGCATCATGTGCGCGGCAGGGGGATACAACTTGTTTCCAAATTTACATCCCCTTGCTGGTGTCATTGAGGCAGTTGGTGGCATATAGCAGAGACCATTTCAAGGGATAACTGATGAAAACGTTTCTTTCCGGTGCGATCCTTGGGTTGACGAGCGTACTCGTCTTCGTGTCCACCGCACATGGCCAGTCCACCGAGAACCACACCGACGTGCCCAATCTGGGACGGACCCAATACCTCCCCCCTTCGGCTTACACGCAGGGAGTTCCGGGTACCGGAAACACGGCCCAAGATCGTACGCGGGAGCAGCAAATTCGCGACCAGCAGGCGCGCGACGTTGAAATTCGCGATCGGCAAGCGCGTGAGGGCCGCGAGCGCGAGCGTCAGGCGCGCGAGCAGCAGGGGCGCGATCAGCAAGCACGTGAGGGCCGCGAGCGCGAGCGTCAGGCGCGCGAACAGCAGGGGCGCGATCAGCAATCCCGCCAAACTCGCGACCACGACAGGCATGCACATGACGGGCAGTGGCGCGAATCCCGTGGACGCGACGACTATTGGCGTGGGCAGAGATGGCGGGAACAGCAAGCGACAGAGCAGCATTTGGCCCAGCAACAGTGGATCGAACAGCAGTGGCTCGAGCAACAGTGGCGCGAGGAGCAACTGAGAGAAATGCAATGGCGCGAACAGCAAATTCGACGTTGGTAGGCAGGACTTCGGGCTGCCCGCGCATCTCGACCCGCTGGAAGGCTGGATCGCCACCGTCCCGCCGTAGAATGCGGCCCCATGAATTTCCTCAAAGGGCTGGCCTTCGGTTTCCTGCTCGCGGCGACCGTCGGCCCGCTGTGGATCCTCTGCTTTCGCCGCACGCTCGCGCACGGCCGCCTGTTCGGCTTCGTTTCCGGCATGGGCGTGGCGACGGCCGACACGATCTACGGGTTCGTCGCCGCGTTCGGGCTCACCGTGGTGTCGAATTTCCTCATCGCGCAAAAGTTCTGGCTGGGCGCGATCGGCGGCGTGTTCCTCTGTTGGCTCGGCGTGAAAACGCTGCTGTCGCGACCGGGCGAGCGCGCGGCTGAAGCGCCCGCGAGCAGCCTTGCGCTCGCCTACACCTCGACGCTCGGTCTCACGCTCACCAACCCGGCGACGATCCTCGCCTTCGTCGCGATCTTCGCCGGACTCGGCCTGGCCTCGAGCGGCAGCTATGCCGAAGCCTCGATGGTGGTGCTCGGCGTGACGCTCGGCTCCGCGATCTGGTGGGTCATGCTCGCGCTCGGCGCGGGATGGCTGCGCGAGCGCAGCACCCCGAAACTGCTGCGCACGATCAACATTGTCGCGGGCGTTTCCATCCTCACCTTCGGCGTTGTCCAGCTCGTGGCCCTCGCGGTATAGTCGGCACTGGACGTATATCCACCCCCTCACCGTCTCACTGCGGAACTTTCGATGAAGCCTTTGCGTGTTTTCAATTTCGTTGCGGCGCTGGTTCTTTCATTCGGCACGTTTACCGCCGTAGCCCAGACCTACCCGAACAAGACGGTGAAGATGCTCGTGCCCTTCCCGCCCGCGGGCGCGACCGATGCGGTGGCGCGTTTCGTCGCGCTGAAGCTGGCCGAACGCTGGGGCCATTCGGTGGTCGTCGAGAACCGTCCCGGGGCCGGCGGCAGCATCGGCTCGGACCTCGCGGCCAAGAGCGCACCGGACGGCTACACACTGCTCATGGCGACGACGAGCACGCACTCGATCGGCCCGACCCTTTCGAAGCTGCCCTACGACCCGATCAAGGATTTCACGCCGATCATCCACGTGGCCGACGTGCCGAACGTGCTGCTGGTGAGCCCGACGCTTCCGGTCAAGACCCTCAAGGAACTGGTCGCCTACGCCAAGGCGCGGCCCGGCCAGCTCAACTACGGCTCGAGCGGCCCGGGCACGATCGTCCACCTCAACGCGGAGCTCTTCAAGCTCATCGCGGGCGTCGACCTCCAGCACGTGCCGTACAAGGGCACCGCGCTCGCGATTCCCGACCTCGCCAACGGCCAGATCGCGATGCTCTTCGACAGCCTCGCGAGCGCGATGCCGCACATCAAGTCCAACCGCGGGCGCCCGATCGCGGTCAATGCGAGCAAGCGATCGGCGCTGCTGCCCGAAATCCCCACGCTCGCGGAAGCGGGCATGCCCGAGTTCAACACCAACACCTGGTTCGGCCTCTTCGCGCCGGCCGGCCTTTCGAAAGACCTGACCGCAAAAATCCATGACGACGTGGCCGCGGCGCTGCAGACGGCCGACCTGCGCGAGCGCTTTGCGTCCGTGGGCGCCGAGGCCGTCGGCGGCACCTCGGAGCAGTTCACCGCGCGGATCCTCTCGGACACCAACCGGTGGGCGCAGGTCATCAGGACGGCCAAGGTCAAGATCGAATAGCGTGAGACTGCACGGTGCCCTCCTCGACGCGCCGCTCGCCATCGTCGACCTCGAGACGACCGGCGCGCACCCGGACGAGAGCAGGATCACCGAGATCGCGGTGATCGAAGTCGAGGGCGGCGAAATCCGCTCCGAGTGGAACACGCTGGTGAATCCCGGCATCCCGATCCCCCTGGGCATCCAGGCGCTGACGGGGATTACCAACGCGATGGTCGCGAACGCGCCGACCTTCCGCGAGCTGGCCGACGGTCTCTTCGAGCGCCTGCAGGGACGCATCGTGGTCGCCCACAACGCGCGCTTCGACTACGGTTTCCTCAAGCGCGAGTTCGAGCGGCAGGGCCTCGCCTACAGCGCGCGCACGCTCTGCACCGTACGCCTGTCGAGGAAGCTCTACCCTGAGCACCTGCGGCACAACCTCGATGCGCTGATCGACAGGCACCAGATCGCCTGCACTGCGCGCCACCGGGCGCTGGGCGACGCGCGGGTGCTGTGGGCGTTCCTCGCGCTCGCCGAGCGCGAGCGCGGCTGGGATGCGCTGGTCGAAGCCGCCAAAAGCATCGCGAAGCAGCCGTCGCTGCCGCCGGCCATCGACCGCGCCGCAATCTACGAGATCCCGGACACGCCCGGCGTCTATGTCTTCTACGCCGACAACGGCGCGCCGCTCTACGTGGGCAAGAGCATCGCGATGCGCACGCGCGTGATGGCGCACTTCTCCGAGGGCGTGCGCTCGGCCCGTGAAGCCGAGCTGGCGCAGAAGGTGCGCACGATCGAATCCGTGCGCACCTGCGGCGAGCTCGGCGCGCTGCTCAAGGAAGCCGAGCTGGTGAAGGACCTGCTGCCCGCCTACAACCGCAAGCTGCGCCGCGCG
>CAZZDV010000337.1:0-3622 GCA_964652785.1 uncultured Bordetella sp. | reverse complement strand
TCGGGGCCGGGCACGCGCGCCGAGAAGTGCGTGAAGATCAGGTCGGTCCACTTGTAATGCGCGGCGACCTGGTAGGCAGCGGCGAGGTCGACTCGCACGTCCCACTCTTCTTTGCTGACTCGGTCACGCAGGCTGCTGGGCTTGAGGACGGCGCTCATGACATCTCCGGAGGGAAAAAGGTTAACCAGATCATACGCCTGCAGGCGCCCTCCCGCGAGGGCAGCGGTGCGAAATAGTGCTAGGCGGCGAGCTCCGCGCGGTCTTCCGGAAGTGCCCCGCGACCCTCGGCCACTTCGAGGGCTTCGAGGATCAGCGCGGGGTCGTTTGCGGCCAGGCGGTCAGCGTCGCAAAGCAGGCGCCGCCACGCCTTGGCGCGGCCGTAGCCGTGATACAGCCCGAGCATGTGGCGCGTGATATGGCGCAGGTGCACGCCGTGCCCAGTGCCTTGGCCCGCGCCCTGCGACAGTGCGCGCATTGCGTAAGCGTGCATCGCGACAGCAACTTCGGCACGAGAGCTGGCCGCGGCGCCAAGCAGTTTGTCCCCGGCAACCGCGAGCAGCCAGGGATCGTGATACGCCGCGCGCCCGAGCATCACGCCGTCGACGTGACCGAGCTGCGCCTCGATCTCCTCGAGCCGCGTGATGCCGCCGTTCACAACGATCGTCAGGCGCGGGAATTCCTGCTTGAGGCGACGGACGTAGTCGTATTTCAGCGGGGGAATCTCGCGGTTCTCCTTGGGCGTGAGGCCCTTGAGCACCGCGTTGCGCGCATGCGCGATGAAAGTAGTGCAACCGGCAGCGGCGACCTGATCGACGAACGACTGCACGAATTCGTAGTCTTCGATGGCGTCGATCCCGATGCGATGCTTGACGGTCACCGGGATGGACACTGCTTCGCGCATCGCGCGAACGCACTCGGCGACCAGCGCGGGCTCGGCCATGAGGCACGCGCCGAAGGCACCGCGCTGCACGCGCTCGCTCGGGCAGCCGACGTTGAGGTTGACCTCGTCGTAGCCCCACTGCTCGGCGAGCTTTGCGCACCTCGCGAGGTCGGCGGGCTCGCTGCCGCCGAGTTGCAGCGCCACCGGATGCTCTTCAGCGTTGAAGTCGAGGTGGCGCGGGACGT
This sequence comes from uncultured Bordetella sp., assembly GCA_964652785.1. GTDB lineage: Bacteria > Pseudomonadota > Gammaproteobacteria > Burkholderiales > SG8-39 > SZAS-79. The sequence continues at coordinate 2,497 of CAZZDV010000337.1, read as the reverse complement.
CGCCGTGCAGGAGCGCGCCAGTGGTGACCATTTCGGTATAGAGCATCGCCCGCGGGCTCACCTGGCGCAGGAAGTAGCGGCAGTGCCGGTCGGTCCAGTCCATCATTGGGGCCGCGCAGAGGCGGTGGCGGGCGGATTGCGTTGTGGGGAGTGCAGGATCAACCATTCCTGAGAAATCGCTCCAACTTTGTGTCAGTGTTTATCCGACTTTCATTGTCCCTCTAAAATGGCAAGATCAGGCACGCTGATCGAGACCGGAGGGCGAGAGCATGTACGCAAACTCGCGCTTCCCTGTTGTCGACGACGAACTCGCAAAGCTGCGCGAAGAGGTCGCGTCGCTGCGTGCCGTGAAGCCGGTCAATGCGGAAACGGCGCCGCGGCTTAATGCAGAATCGCGCGCCGGCGCTGATCGCACATGAAGCCCGGTTTCGTCATGCTTGCTCCTCTTTCGCGGCCCGGCCCGATGCCGTCCGGGCCGATGCGGTTAGCGAAAATGCAAGCGCCGCGTCCAGCGCCTCCATGAACCGGTCGACCTTGATGGGTTTGGTGATGTAGTCCAGGAACCCGGCCCCGAGGGCCCGCTCGATGTCGCCAGGAATCGCATTGGCGCTGAGCGCGACGATGGGGATACGCGCCGTGGACGCATCCGCGCGCAGGATTTTCAGGGCTTCGATGCCGCTGATGCCGGGCAGGTTGATGTCCATCAGGATCACCTCCGGTTGATGGGTGCGCGCATATTCGATGCCCAGATTGGCGTCCGTCGCCGAGAGCAGGCGCAGTTCGGGGCGGCGCGCGATGAGTTGCTCGACCAATTCCAGGTTGGCCGGGTTGTCTTCCACATACAGAAGCGTGCGCAGCGGCGCGCTATCGGGCAACTGCGCGGCCAACTGCGCGGGCAACTGTGCGGCCAACTGCGGGCGCGCCGGCACCGCATGCCCGGCTCCCAGGACCGCAAGCCGCGGTGCGGCCGCCAGACTCAATTCGATCCAGAACACGCTTCCCGCCCCGACGGTGCTTTCCGCGCCAATGGTCCCGCCCATCAGTTCGACCAGCCGCTTGGTCACCATCAGGCCGATCCCCGTGCCTTCCTCCGCACCGGCCTCTTTGCCAAGGCGGTTGAATGGCTGGAAAAGCTGCCCGAGCCGTTCCGGCGTCAGCCCCACACCCGTATCCCGCACTTCGATACGAATCGAGCCCGGGGAGCTTAAGGCAACCTCGACGCAAACCGTGCCTTCCGGCCGGTTGTACTTGATTGCGTTGGAAAGCAGATTAACCAGGATCTGCTTGACCCGGATCCGGTCGCCTTTGACATGGCGGGGGATTTCAATGCGCGGAAACGTCACGGCGATGCCGCGCTTCTGGGCCTGCATCTCGACAATGGCGCGGCACTCGAGCATGACCTCGGCCAGCGGGACCGGCTCCTCCGCCATGATCAATTTGCCCGACTCGACCAGCGCGAGATCGAGGATTTCGTTGATCAGCTCCAGCAGGTACCATCCTGCCTTGAGAATGTGATCGATGCTGCGCTTCTGGGAGGGGGTCGGGGGCGGCGAGCCGGCTTCGATGAGCTGGGCAAAACCGAGGATCCCGTTGAGCGGCGTGCGCAATTCGTGGCTCATGCTGGAGAGAAAATCCGATTTCGCGCGATTGGCGTGCTCCGCGGCGGCTGTCGCCTCTTTGAGTGCCGTTTCAATCAGCCTGCGCTCGCTGATGTCGTTGAAGATCACCGCGACGCGGCGATGGGATTCGTCCTCGACCCGAAAGGCATACAGCTCCAGCATGCGCCCGTCGCCTGTGAGCCTGCGTTCGAACCGGATCGGCTCGCCGGTGGCGAGAATGGTTTCGTAGGTCTCGTACCAATCCCCAGTGATGCCCGGGAACATCTGGCGGATGGTTTTCCCGACCACATTGCCCACGCCTGATTGTGTCTCGAACGCCGCGTTCGCTTCGATATAGCGGAAATCCACCGGCTCGCCCGCTGCGCCTTCCACCTTCTCGATGATGCAAAAGCCTTCGTCCATCGCCTCGAACAGGCTGTGGTACTTTTTTTCGGATTCGCGCAACGCCGCTTCGGCCTGTTTGCGCTCGGCAATTTCGGCCCGCAATTGGTGGTTGAGCTCCTCCGCCCTTTGCGTAAGTTCGTGCTGGCGCATGGACGAGAGCATCAACGCCTCGTTCATCGCGGTCGTTTGCACCTGCAACCGCGCGCGCTCCTCTTCGAGCGCCTGGCCGGCGGAGTCCGTTTTTATTTCCAGGGCCATGGGTTCGGAATTCGGTTCGGAATTCTTTTTTTAAACGTCGATTCGGCGCGGTCTGGCTTTCGGCTCCGGCGCGGGCTCGGGCGGAGATTGGCCGATCCGCTCCGGCAGGCCGCTGGTCAATCGCACATAGTCCGTCTGGCGCGGGCCGATGAGGACCAGGCCCTTGTCGGTAACGACATATTCGCGGATGTCCTTGCTGTGGTTGCCGCCGCGCATTTTGACCACCACCATGACTT
>CAZZDV010000336.1:0-3644 GCA_964652785.1 uncultured Bordetella sp. | reverse complement strand
GAGCGAAGCCCCGTCCGCGGGATTCGGCGGGTAAAATTCTCCCGGCATTCAAATCGATCGAGCGCAGCCAATAGCGCGGCGCGACGACCCATAACATTGGAGGCACACCAAGTGTTCAAGCTCATTACAGTCGCCATCTCGTTTTCACTCGCGGCCGGCACCGCTTTCGCGCAGGCCTATCCGAACAAACCGATCCGCATCGTCGTGCCGTTCGCCGCGGGCGGCACCTCGGACATCCTCGCGCGCGCCATCGGCCCCAGGATGACCGAAGCCTGGGGACAGCCGGTCGTGGTGGAAAACAAGACCGGCGCCAACGGCAACGTGGGTGCGGAGTTCGTCGTCCGCTCCGCGCCGGACGGCTACACGATGCTGCTCTCGGACGTGGGCGCCATCGCGATCAACCCGAGCGTTTACCCCAACATGGCCTTCGACCCGGTGAAGGACTTCTCGCCGGTCATCATGGTGTCCTACTCGCCGCATGTGCTCGCGGTGCACCCCTCGATCCCGGCAACCAACGTGAAGGAGCTCGTCGCCTATGCCAAGGCGAATCCGGGCAAGCTCAACTTCGCGAATTCGGGCACCGGTGGCGCGCCCCACCTGGCCGGCGTGGATTTCGCGCAGCGCACCGGCATCCAGTGGGCCTACATCCCTTACAAGGGCGGATCCGCGGCGGTGACGGACGTGGTGGCAGGCCAGTCGAACGTGCTCTTCAACGGCATGCTCGCCACCTATCCGTCGGTCAAGAGCGGGCGGCTGCGCGGCATCGCGATGACCGGCGCGCAGCGCGTGCCCTCGGCGCCTGAACTGCCCACGCTGATCGAATCGGGCCTGCCGGGATTCGTGACCGGCTCCTACCAAGGGCTGCTCGCCCCGGCCAACACGCCGCGCGAGACGATCGCCAAGCTCAATGCCGAGCTCACGCGCATCCTCAACACCGCGGACATGAAGGACATGCTCGCCAAGCAGGGCACCGAGGTCCGCGCCGATACGCCCGAGCAGCTCGGAGGCTTCATCGTCAGCGAAAAGGCGCGCTGGGCGAAGGTCGTCAAGGAAGCCGGCATCAAGGCCGACTGAACGGAATTACGCACTTTCATTCCCGGAGATCCGCTTCCCTAGCGGCTCTCCGGGCAGTTCGCTTGCCGGATATGGAAAATAGAGAATGGAACTCCCACCGAACCAATTCAAGCGCGCGCTCAAAGCCGGCAAGGTGCAGATCGGCCTGTGGTCGAGCCTTTCGTCGAACTACACCGTCGAGGTGATCGCAGGCGCCGGCTTCGACTGGCTGCTGCTCGACCAGGAGCATTCGCCGAACGACCTCGAGAGCGTGCTCTCGCAGCTGCAGGCGGCCGCGGCCTATCCGAGCCACCCGGTCGTGCGCGTGCCATGGAACGACATGGTCTCGATCAAGCGCCTGCTGGACGCGGGGGCCCAGTCGCTGCTGATCCCCTACGTTTGCAACGCCGAGGAAGCGAAGGCGGCCGTTTCGTACACGCGCTACCCGCCGGGCGGCGTGCGCGGCGTGGCCGGCACCACCCGCGCCACCCGATTCGGCCGGGTCAAGGATTACGCCAGGCGCGCGCACCAGGAAATCTGCGTCCTGGTGCAGGTCGAAACCGAAGACGCGATGAAGAACATCGAGTCCATCTGCGCGGTGGACGGCGTGGACGGCGTGTTCATCGGCCCCGCCGACCTGCATGCATCGATGGGCTATCCCGGCGAGACGTCGAACCCGAAGATCCTGCCGCTCATCGAGGACGCCATGCGGCGCATCGCGAAGGCCGGCAAGGCGCCCGGTTACCTCACGCCGGTCGAGGCCGACGCCCGCCGGATGCTGGCCGCCGGCACGCTCTTCTGCGCCGTGGGCGCGGACATAGGGCTGCTTGCGCGCAGCGCCGAGGCCCTGTGCGCCAAGTACAAGTCCTGATACCCGAACCGAAACGAAGGAAGCAATGAAACCCGACATCATCATCGTCGCAGAGCTGCACCAGCCGACCCAGGAGATCCTCGAGAAGGAATTCAACGCGCACCGGCTCTATGAGGCCAAGGACCGCGACGCCTTCCTGAAGGAGCTCGGCCCCAGGGTGAAGGGCATCGCAAGCGGCGGGTCCGGCGTGAACGCGGCGATGATGGACGCGCTGCCGAACCTCGAGCTGATCTCGCATTTCGGCGTGGGCTACGACTCGGTCGACGTCGGCGCGGCGAAGAAGCGCGGCATCCGCGTCACCAACACCCCGGACGTGCTGAACGACTGCGTCGCCGACACTGCGATGGCGCTGACCATGAACACGCTGCGCAAGCTGCCGCAGTCCGAGGCCTACCTGCGCTCGGGGTCATGGGCCACGCGCGGGGGCTATCCGCTCGCGACCTCGCTTGGCGGCAAAACCATGGGCATCGTGGGCCTCGGCCGCATCGGCGAGGCCATTGCCAGGCGGGCACAGGCCTCGGGCATGAAGATCGCGTACCACAACCGCAACAAGAAAGACGTGCCCTACCCCTACCACCCGGACCCGGTGGCGCTGGCAAAGGCCTCCGACGTGCTGATGCTGGTCACGCCCGGCGGCGCGGAGACGAAGAACCTGGTGAACGCAAAGGTCCTCGACGCGCTTGGACCCAAGGGCTACCTCATCAACATCTCGCGCGGCTCGGTGGTCGACCAGCCAGTGCTGCTCGAGTACCTGCAGGAAGGAAAAATTGCGGGCGCGGGCCTGGACGTCTTCGCGGAAGAGCCGCAAGTGCCCGCGGGCTTCTACGCGCTCGACAACGCCGTCCTCTTCCCGCACGTGGGCAGCGCAACGCATGAAACGCGTTTCGCCATGGGGATGCTGCAGGTGGACAACCTGCGGGCGATGTACGCGGGCAAGCCGTTGTTGACGCCGGTGGTTTGAGCTAAGTGGCCTGAGCGCCGGCCCGGTGGTGGCCGAGCGCTTTCATCTCCTGGTACGAATTTATCGAATTACGGCTTCAGCGCGAACGGGTTGAAGTTCGTTTTGCGGTCGTAATAGACTTCCTGCCCGGCATTTTGCGCTTGTCGGGCGACAGCGAAACCTAAATAATGTTTGCTTCATGGTGATATGGAGCAAGTCATGGATGCTTTACGCCTGATTGTGGAAACCGCAAACCGCCAAGTCACTATCGACCTGCCTCCCGGCATGGATGCCAAGCGGGTGGAAATCATCGTTCTGCCCGCCGACGACGATTTGCCGTCGCCGGCAAAAGGAGAACGCCATAACGCATCACAACTGCTGCGCGGCACGATTGTGCTTCGCGATGACCTGATCACTCCGCCTGTCTCCGACGAGGACTGGTGTGCGCTGAAATGATGGTGCTGGACACTCACGTATGGATTCGCTGGGTTGACCCGACCAATAGGCCTCTGCCGGCAGAACTGGTCGAAAGGATCGAAACATCCGATCGACTGGCGGTTAGCGCCATATCGTGCTGGGAGCTCACGATGCTGGTGCGCCGCGGACGTGTTCAGGCCAGCCTGCCGCTGGACGAGTGGATCGACATTGCGCTCGGCGGTTCCGGCGTAACCTGTTTGCCCGTGGACCGCCAGATCGCCATCTGTGCCGCCAATCTGCCGGAGCATCATCGCGATCCGGCGGACCGTTTGATCATCGCGACGACCATCACGGCAAATGCCG
>CAZZDV010000335.1:0-3660 GCA_964652785.1 uncultured Bordetella sp. | reverse complement strand
GATGATCGACAACACGGTCCCCTCGCCCTACCTGTGCCAGCCCTGCGAGTGGGGCGCGGACATCGTCGTGCATTCGGCCACCAAGTACATCGGCGGCCACGGCACGACCATGGGCGGCGTCATCGTCGAGTCGGGCAAGTTCCCGTGGGACAACGGCAAGTTTCCCGGCATGACGGAGCCCTCGCGCGGCTATCACGGCGTGCGCTTCTACGAGACCTTCGGCGATTTCGGCTACACGATGCGCGCCCGCATGGAGATCATGCGCACGTTCGGCCCTGCCCTCTCGCCGCTCGCGGCGTGGCAGCTGATGCAGGGCCTCGAAACCCTGCATGTGCGCATGGAGCGCCACTGCGCCAACACCCTCGCGGTCGCCAGGTACCTGCAGGGCCACCCTCAAGTCGCCTGGGTCAACTACCCCGGCCTGCCCGACAACAAGTACTACGCGCTGGCGCAGAAGTACCTGCCCAAGGGCGCATCGGGCCTGCTCAACTTCGGCGTCAAGGGCGGGGCCACAGGAAGCGCAAGAAGCCGCGCTATGGCGGGCGAGAAATTCATCGAGGCCGCAACCTTCATGAGCCACCTGGCGAACATCGGCGACGCCAAGACGCTCATCATCCACCCGGCCTCCACCACGCATCGCCAGATGTCCGAGGCCGAGCAGCTCAAGGCCGGCGTGCTGCCCGACATGGTGCGCATGTCCGTGGGCCTGGAGACGCTCGACGACATCCTCTGGGACATCGACCAGGCCCTGTCTGCGGCGGCCAGCGCATGAAGTCCGGGAAAACATCAATACGAATTCGTCTAGGGGAACCGCAATGCTGAGCTACCAGGTCGTCGAACACGGCAAGCCGCTGCAGAAAGTCTTCACTACCGCACCCAGGCCCAAGGGCACCGAGGTGCTCGTCCGGGTCACGCGCTCCGGCGTCTGCCACAGCGACCTGCACATCTGGGACGGGTACTTCGACCTCGGCGGCGGCAAGCGCTTCTACGTAAAGGAGCGGGGATGCATCCCGCCCTTCACGCTCGGCCACGAACCGTTCGGGGTCGTCGAAGCCATCGGGCCCGGCGTAGCCAAGGCAATGCGCGGCACGAAGGGAGGACTGCGGGTCGGCCAGCGCCGGCTCGTGTATCCGTGGATCGGGTGCGGCAAGTGCGCGGTCTGCAAGGCCGGCAAGGACAACTATTGCGTGTCCGGCTCGCGGTTCCTCGGGGTCAATCGCGCCGGCGCGTATTCCACCCATTTGCTGATCCCGCATCCGCGCTATCTCGTAGACACCGCCGGCGTCGAGGACGGGTTTGCAGCCACGCTCGCCTGCTCGGGCCTCACCACCTACAGCGCGATCACCAAGCTGCCGGCGCTGGGCCCCAAGGATTGGGTCGCGGTGCTCGGCTGCGGCGGGCTCGGGCTGGTGGCGATCTCGATCATGAAAGCCATGGGCATCAAAAACGTGATCGCCTGCGACGTCGACGAGGGCAAGCTCGCGGCCGCACGCAAGATGGGCGCCAAGCTCGTGCTCGACACTCGCGCGCCCGACGCCGCGCAGAAGCTCATCGCGCTTGCGCAATCCAACCTCGTCGGGGCTATCGACCTCGTCGGCATGCCGGCGACATTCATGACGGCCTACCCCGCGTTGCGCAAGGGCGGCAAGTACGTGCTGTGCGGCCTCTTCGGCGGCGAAGTCACGCTGGCGCTGCCGCCGATCGCGCAGCGCGCGGTCAGCGTGACCGGTTCGTACGTCGGCGATCTTGCCGAGCTCAAGGCCGTGGTCGCGCTCGCAAAGAAGAAAAAGCTCAAGCCGCTGCCGGTGGAAACGCGCCCCGCTTCCGAAGTGAACCGCACGCTCGATGAACTCAAGGCCGGCCACATCCTCGGGCGCGTCGTGCTCGACTTCGAATCGGTGTCCGGCACCGCGGGCAGCTGACGGCGCAGGCTTGTCGCGCCCGATGCGGCGGCCCAGATTCCCGTTTTCGAAACGGTCCGGCGAAACCACGCGCCAGAGCGCCGCGCGCCCCAATTTCGCTCGCATTTCCTCCTATACTCGGCGGATGACTACCCCCTACAACTGGAATTTCCCCTATAGCTGGCCGCGCAAACCCGTGCTCGCGGCCAACTGTGTCGCCACCACGCAGCCGCTGGCCGCGCAAGCGGGCCTGCGCATGATGCTCAACGGCGGCAACGCGGTCGACGCGATCCTCGCCACGGCGATCACGCTCACGCTGGTCGAGCCCGTGTCGAACGGCATCGGCTCGGACCTTTTCGCGATCCTCTGGGACGGCAAGGAGCTGCACGGCATCAACGCCTCGGGCCGCTCGCCCGCGGGCTGGACGCCGGAATATTTCGCCAAAAAGTATCCCGAGCTGAAAGCGATGCCGACGCGGGGCTGGGACACCGTCACCGCGCCCGGCGCGGTGTCCGCGTGGAAGATGCTGTCGGAGCGCTTCGGCAAGCTGCCTTTCGAAAAGCTTTTCGAGCCCGCGATCCATTACGGCCGCAACGGCTTCCTCGTCTCGCCGACGATTGCGCGCCAGTGGGCGCTGCAGGCCAGGGAACTGCACGTGCAGCCGGGTTATGCCGAGGCGTTCATGCCGGAGGGCAAGCCGCCCGCCCCCGGGCAACTGTTCACTTTTCCCGACCACGCAGCCACGCTCGAGAAGATCGCCGCCACCAAGGGCGAGGCTTTCTACCGCGGCGAGATCGCGGAGAAACTCGCGGCGCACGCCGACAAGCACGGCGGCGTCATGAAGATGGCGGACCTCGCCGCGCACATGGCCGACTGGACGCCGCCGATGGAAGTCGGCTATCGCGGCTACACGATCCACGAGCTGCCGCCTAACGGGCAGGGCATCGTCGCGCTGATCGCGCTCGGCATCCTCGAGCAGTTCGACGTCGCCAGCCTGCCGGTCGATTCGGCCGACAGCCTGCACCTGCAGATCGAGGCGGTGAAGCTGGCCTTCGCCGATGCGCGCCGCTATGTCGCCGACCTCGACTGGATGGACATCAAGCCCGAGGCGCTGCTCGACAAGGGCTACCTCGAGTCGCGCGCAAAGATGATCGACATGAAGAAGGCGCAGGACTTCGGCCACGGCAGTCCGCCCAAGGGCGGCACGGTGTACCTCACCGCCGCCGATGCGTCAGGCATGATGGTCTCGCTGATCCAGTCGAACTACATGGGCTTCGGATCGGGCGTGGTGCCGCAGGGAACCGGCGTGTCGCTGCAGAACCGCGGCTCGACCTTCGTGCGCACCCCGGGCCACCCGAACGAGGTTGCGCCGAAGAAGCGTCCTTACCAGACGATCATTCCCGGATTCGTGACCAAGGACGGCAAGCCGATCATGAGCTTCGGCCTCATGGGCGGCACCATGCAACCGCAGGGCCACACCCAGCTCATCGTGCGCATCGCGGACTACAACCAGAATCCGCAGGCAGCCTCCGACGGTCCGCGTTTCCGCGTCGTGCAGGGCATGGAAGTCAACGTCGAAGGCGGATTCAGCGGCACCGTGCTCGAAGACCTCACGCGCCGCGGCCACAAGCTCAGCGAGCTCAAGGAGGGCTACATGGACTTCGGCAGTGCCCAGCTCATCTGGCGCATGGATTCGGGCGGCGGCTATTTTGCCGCCAGCGACCCGAGACGGGATGGGCAGGCGGTTGGCTTCTGAGAA
>CAZZDV010000334.1:0-3662 GCA_964652785.1 uncultured Bordetella sp. | reverse complement strand
CCCTACGGCGTGTTCGACATGAGTCGCAACGAAGGCTGGGTGAGCGTGGGCATCGATCACGACACCGCGCAGTTCGCGGTGCAAGCCATCGGCCGGTGGTGGCACAAGATGGGCGTCAAACGCTATCCTCATGCCAACGCGTTGTTGATCACAGCCGATGGCGGAGGAAGCAATGGCAGCCGGTGCCGTTTGTGGAAGGTCGCGCTGCAGAAATTGTCGGTGCGCCTGGGTATGCCGATCCACGTGAGCCACTTCCCGCCGGGGACCAGCAAATGGAACAAGATCGAGCACCGGATGTTCTCTCACATCACACAGAACTGGCGGGGTCGGCCCTTGGTGAGTCACGAAGTCATCGTCAGTCTAATCGCCAACACAACGACCAGAGCCGGCTTGAAGATCCGAGCCGAACTGGATCGAGGCCAGTACCCGACCGGCATCAAGATCACCGACGCAGAACTGGCTTCGCTCAATCTCAAGCCGGACAACTTTCATGGTGATTGGAACTACACAGTCCTGCCAACGCGAAAGATAACTTAGTCATGTTATTATTGCGCGACGCCTTATACTGCTATCGCTAGGGCTGCCTGCCGTGCTGCGCGCCGTGCGTCTTAGGCGCCTTGAGCGGTTACTCGGACGAATCTTCTGGCCATTCTTCGTTGCCTGTGACATGGCACGTAAGGAAAACGCTGATGACAAGCGCAGAGCGGGACCTGATCTGCAGAATGGCAGCTGAGCATTGCATGTCGATCGCGTGGCTTACAGAGACGGAGAAGGAAGGAAAGCCAACAGCAACGATCGAGGCTGAGGCCAGGCGCGCATACGAACGACTCGTCGCCGCGCTGCATCGTGCCGGCTACCTGGCGCCCTACATGGTGGCTTCTGGAAACACATTACCGCCGGGTAATTTGAAGCACTGAGTCGCGGTAGAGCCCGCCCGGCAGCTATCTGGAACGACCCTCAGCGCGCGTTCGCAACGGGCGGCTTTCGACCCGAAGCAGACATTCGGGCTGCTGAGAAATGTGTACGTCCGAATGAACGTCAAATCATTACCGCTTTCGGTAAGATTAGACGCGATATATTTGCGTCCGCTTCTGGCTGCCAGCGGGACGAACGTCGAAGGGTACGAGCATCGCATTTAGCATTTGGCAATTCCCAATGAAATACATTTTTGCGCTACTGAAGGGTATTGCAGTGGGGATTGGTATCTTCGGCATTCTCCTTATCCTCATCCGCTGGCTCGCGGGCGGGGCTGGCTAAGGCAGAAAACACTCCGTGCCAATGCAGACCGAGGCCGCAGCAACCCCGCGCAAACGAAGGTCGCGCTGCGCGTGGCCCCTCAGCACAATGCGCCAATAATTTGTCCGCTTCTACAGTTAGCCGGCTCCGCGACCTCCAGGCTTTCTACGAGCTGCTGACCGAACTTGAGCATCAACTCGTGGGTATCCGTCGACTCGCAGACTGTCACGGACGTATGGACTGGCCAGCGCGCGGCGTGTATTTCTTTTTCGAGAATGGCGAGATACGTACGGATTCGGGGAATGGTCCACGCGTCGCACGGGTCGGTACCCACGCTCTGACGCCGACCTCCCGAACGACGCTATGGAATCGTCTATCTCAGCATCGCGGCCAGATTGCCGGTGGCGGTAACCACCGAGGGTCAATTTTCCGGCTCATCGTCGGTAGCGCGCTCAAGGCGCGCAGCGGTACGCGCGAGCCATCTTCGTGGGGAATTGGGGCGGATCCCACTGGCGCCGCCCGGAAGCTTGGCACAGACAGGGTGGCCACGTTGAGCAACGAAGCAGCATTGGAAGCAGCAGTCAGCCGGCATATCGGAAGCGCTATGTCTTTCCTTTGGCTGCGCATCGATGGGCCGGGGGGATCTGGCAATTTGCGTGGTTACATCGAGCGCAATGCGATTGCCCTGCTGAGCAACTATCAGCGCGATCCTGTCGATCCTGCTTCCCTCGGCTGGCTCGGCAACTATTGCGATCGGGAGCGGGTGTGCCGATCCGGCCTGTGGAACTCCAACCATGTTGACGAGGACTATGAGCCTGCGTTCTTGGAAACCCTGCGGCGGCTCGTTAACGCCATCTGACGTGGCGGCTGGCTTATGACCAACGCAAGCCGGATCCTCGACCTACTTACCCGGCAGCCCGGCCTTGACGACGACGAGATCTCTCGACTTGCGGATGTCAGACCGCGGCAACAGGTCAACATCATTTGCCGTCGCCTTGCTGACCAAGGGCTCCTTGTCAGAAGAACTGGCCCTTCGGGGAAAATCGGCAATTTTCCGGCGTCGAGTACTCACGTTCGGGAGGGCGTGCGACGGTCGACGCGCATCCCTACACAGTCCGCTTCTCCCATTGGGCTCAGACAGCCTCGTTTTGAATTGAACCAGACGCCCTTGCGCGAAACCTTGATCCTCATTCCCTGCTCGGGACGCAAGAACCTGGGGGGTGTATCGACTGACGATTGCAGCCCGCTCACCAACGATCTACCGCCTTTGCTGGCGCAGCGCCTCGCCGATGCCCGACGTGCGGTGCTCGCAAAGGTCCGGTTTGACGGCCGCCAACTAATGCCAGCGTGGCAGCGATACCAAGGCACGTTGTACTCAGAAGCTGCGCAGGCAATTCAAGCCGGCATCGATGCCGGGCTACACGTGCTTATCATCAGTGGCGGCTACGGCATCATCAAAGCCTGCGAGCCCATTGGTGTTTACTCTGCACGGCTCAAGCTGGCTGATTGGCCACGTGGTCTGCTTGAAGAAGTGCTCCTTACATACGTAGCTCGCCATCGGCTGAAGAGTGTGCGAGCATTCGTATCTCAAACAACGGACTACTACCGCCTGGTGTCCCGAGTACGCTGGAAGAGCGCAGCTATTGCAGACGCAACCGTTTTGGCTACCGCACCCGTGCGCGGCGCTATCGTCAAGGCGCCCCGGGCGCAAGGCCAAGGTATCAGGGCGTTTCTCGGCGGCAAATTGAATGGCGATTGGCGAAGTTCGGATGGGCTGCAGCTGCACTCCATACCAGTAGGTTAAGCATCATGAGCAGCGGCCTTGTTGAGCAGCAGCATGCGGCCGGCGGATCTGCAGAGATGTTGGCATCGGGTCGCTTAAAGCCCGGCTTTGGCCGTACCAGAACAATCAGGACTGACCATGACCATTCTCAGATCTGCAGCCCAGTCCTCCTGTTCAAGGAGTTTTGGGTACAAGGATTTCGATCCAGAACTCGTCGGAATACGGAAGAACTGGAAAAAATGTCCGATAGGCGGCTGTAATCTGGATGAGATCATGATCGGTGTGAAGCGCCTAAGCCTCGTTCCGGTTTGCGTGGAACACGGCATTCGCCTTCACGCCGGAACGTTCGTCTACTGGAACGGCGTCGAGAATGAGGTCGGGGCGCGGCTGCGAAACATCCAAGTACGCTCGGACCTCGCGACAAAGTTCGTCGCGGGAAAAACAGGCAAAGTCGAGAGCGCGCGGCTTGGCTATGAGATGTCAGAGGACGCGCTCTCCTGGAACGTTTTTGGCGGACTGATGGAAGCGGGCGCTCTAGCTAAGGCAGTTGGTCATCTATGTGGAACTATGCCTTCCCGCGAACCCGACCCAGAAAGCCCTGCGGCAGTGCAGTCCGGGCGCCAGTGCCGCGTCGCATATCGGC
>CAZZDV010000333.1:0-3668 GCA_964652785.1 uncultured Bordetella sp. | reverse complement strand
CGGTGCGTCAGGGCGATGTGCTGGTGCAGCTGGAATCGGACGAGCTGCGCGCAGCACTCACCCAGGCCCAGGCCAGCGCCGGCCAGACCCAGGCGCGCTTGGCTGGGCTGCGCAGCACCGGCAGAACATCGGCCCGCGCCGCCGTGATGCAAGCTGACGCCACTCTGCGGGCTGCACAGGCAGAGTTGGCTCGCAGCCTGCAACTGGTGGCGAAAGGCTTTATCAGCGCATCGCGGCTGGACGAGGTGCAGCGCACCGTGGACGTGGCCCGCGCTCAGCAAACCAGCGCGCAAGCCCAGTCGCTGGCCAACGCAGATGCGGGAACCGATGTCGTGCAGGCCCAGGCACAGCTGGACCAGGCTCGCGCGGCCATCACCACGGCGCAGGCCAGGCTGGCACAAACGCAGGTAATCGCCCCAGCCAACGCCCGTGTGCTGACTCGCCAGGTCGAGCCGGGGCAGATTGTGCAGCCGGGCAAGGCACTGATGAGCTTGGCGCTGGCTGGGCCGACCCAGTTGAACGCGCAGGTCGATGAACGCTTTTTGGAGCAGTTGCAAACCGGGCAAAACGCCAGCGTGGTGGCAGATGCGTTTGCCGGCCAGCGCTTTACCGCGCGTGTACTTTCGATTGCGCCCGCAGTGGATGCGCAGCGGGGCGCGATCGAAGTGAAGTTTTCGCTGGACAAGGAGCCGCCTGCTTTTTTGCGCGAAGACATGACATTGTCGGTAGAAGTAGTCACCGCCAAACGCGAGCGCGTCCTGGCATTGCCGCTGGGTGCCCTGCGCAGCCAGGCTGGCAGCACCAGCGCTACCGTGCTTATCGTGCAAGAGGGGCGTGCACAAGTGAGGCCCGTGGGCTTGGGTTTACGCACGCTGGATGCGGCAGAAGTGCTGGAAGGCTTGGCGCAAGGCGACATAGTGCTGCTGGGTGGCGAACCCAAACCGGGCAAACACGTACGCGTGAAAATGCAAGCTTGGCAGCCCAGCGTTTCGGCAGGTCCTGGCGTATTGGTAGCGCCAGGTGCATCGGCCGTGCCCGGTGCGCGCGCGCCAGATGCCGGGGCTGCCATGACAAACGCCATCGGGCGCTGACAGGCTGCATGGCCATGACATTCAACTTGGGTTTTGAATGGCGGGTGGCAGTGCGTTTTTTGCGCGAGGGGCGCATGCAGACTGTATTGATTATCGTGGGCGTGGCAGCTGGTGTGGCCGTGGTCGCCTACATATCGGCCCTGATCAGTGGCCTGCAATCCAATTTGATAGCCAAAACACTGGGCACGCAGGCGCACATCAGCGTGCGCGTGCCCGACGATGTCGTGACGCCTGCCATGCCCCACCCATCGGGTACCTATGTATTGAGCGAAGCGCAGCCGCGTGCCCAGCGCTTACGCTCAATTGCCAACTGGCAAGCGCTGGTGCCTTTGCTGGAAGCCAACACTGTCATCACCACCGTGTCGCCCATGGTAGCGGGCGGCGGCCTGGCCTTGCGCGGCGAAGCGACGCAGGCCATCGCGTTGCAGGGTGTAGAGCTGAACCGCTATGACGGCATCATTGGCCTGCGCGGCAAGGTGGTCAGCGGCACCGCGCGGCTGTTGCCGGGCGAGGCGATTGTGGGCCGCGAACTGGCCAGTGACCTGGGCGTTCGCGTAGGCGACCGTCTGACCCTGCAAACCGGCACCGTGACTGACGCGGCCCGCGTAACGGCCCTGATTGATCTGGGTGTGAAAGACCTGAACCGGCGCACCGTCATCGTGTCTTTGCGTTCTGCCCAAAACTTACTGGGCTTGCCGGGCGGCGCGACCAGTATCGACCTGAAAGTGAACGATGTGTGGGCGGCCGAAACACTCGCACAAGGTTTGCGTGGCCAGTTTCCCTACAAGATCGAAAGCTGGCAGGAAAATAACGCGCAGCTGTTGTCTGCGCTCAATGCGCAGTCGGTCAGCACGGCGCTGATTCGTGGCGTGGTTATGGTCGTAGTGGTCCTGGGCATTGCCAGCGTGCTGGTGGTGTCTGTCGTGCAAAAGCAGCGCGAGATCGGAATCTTGCGGGCCATGGGTGCCACCCGTGCGCAAATTTTGCGGCTCTTTCTGGTACAAGGTGCCGTGGTGGGTGCCTTGGGCTCGGTGCTGGGCATTGTGATGGCGGTGGGCATGATTTGGCTCTTTACCCGCTTCGTGCGCGGCGCGGACGGTTTGCCGCTGTTTGACATCAGTCTGTCACCCGCCCTTGCTGTGCGGGTGGCGGTGATTTGCACCGTTTGCAGCGTGCTGGCCGCCATTGCGCCCGCACGCCGCGCGGCTGCGATGGACCCGGCTCAAGCCATTCGGATTTAAGGCGCAGGCTATGGACCCAGACAAGGCAACCCGCGACAAGATCACCCACGACAAGAACGCCCCGTTGATTGAGTTGACGGACATCCGCAAAAGCTACAACCAGGGCTTGCCCAGCGAAGCCGAAATTTTGCATGGATTGAACCTGCGGGTGAACCACGGCGAATTTGTCGCGCTGATGGGGCCGTCCGGTTCGGGCAAGAGTACCTTGCTCAACATCATTGGCTTGCTCGAACACTTGACCGCCGGCAGCTACCGCTTGCAGGGCCAGGAAGTGAACGGCTTGAACGACGCGGAGCTGACTCTGCTGCGGCGTAGCACCATCGGTTTCGTGTTCCAGTTTCACCACCTGCTACCCGCCTTTACCGCGCTGGAAAACGTCACCATGCCCGCGCTGATGCGCGAAGGCCGTGTCAGCGCCAAACAATTGGCGCACGCACGTGAGCTGCTGTCCGCTGTAGGCCTGGCCGAAGCCATGGACAAACGGCCCGCCGAACTTTCGGGCGGCATGCAGCAGCGCGTGGCGATTGCCCGCGCCCTGGTGCAGGAACCGCCGCTGGTGCTGGCCGACGAACCCACCGGCAACCTGGACACGGCCTCGTCCGACGAGGTTTTTGTCCAGCTGCGCCGCATGCATGCCGAGCTTGGCGTAACCTTCATTGTGGTCACTCACGATGCGCGGCTAGGTGCGCGCTGTGACCGACTAGTCGAATTGGTGGATGGAAAAATTGCTCGCGATGAGCCGGTTGATCCGTCCGCCCGTAGCTGACCAGCCCATGCAATCCCGTTCATTGTTCGAATTTTTCGGTCCGGCCACAACATTTGGGACTGCGGTTTTTTTGGCCCTCACATTGACCTCGTTCGCTATGACCAGTCAAGCCACAGAAGAGCCTGAGTATCGAGTCGTTCGCCAGATCGGCGATGTCGAGGTACGCCAGTACGCCGCTTACGCCGTGGCCGAGGTCGTGGTCGCTGGCCCAGCGGCTGACGCGGGCAACCAGGCGTTCCCGATTCTGGCGGGCTACATCTTTGGCAAGAACAAGGGCGAGCGCAAATTCGCGATGACGGCACCAGTGACGCAGGCGCCCGTTCCGGTGAAGATGGAGATGACAGCGCCGGTCACCCAGACCGCCGCTCCCGACGGTTTCGTGGTGCAGTTCGTGTTGCCCAAAGGCGTGACGGTGGCCAGTGCGCCCGAACCCCTGGATGCGCGCGTCCGGCTGCGCGAGGTAGTGCCCAGTCAAGTGGCTGTCATCCGCTATTCGGGCTTCTGGTCGACAGCAAACTACGACGAACACTTGACCAAGTTGCAGGCGGCGCTGCGCGCGGCCAACGAGGC
>CAZZDV010000332.1:0-3669 GCA_964652785.1 uncultured Bordetella sp. | reverse complement strand
GAGTCGACCACGTCGGCAGCCTGCTGCGTCCCGAAAGCCTCAAGGCCGCCTTCATGCGCCACGCCACCAACCAGATGACTCGCGAGGAACTCAACACCGCGGAGGACGCCGCGATCCGCGAAGTCATCGCCAAGCAGGAAGCGCACGGCCTGCCGGTCGTCACCGACGGCGAGTACCGCCGCCTCAACTGGCAGGTGAGTTTTTCCGATGTCGACGGCTGGGACATGTGGAAAACCTCGTGGATGAATTTCCGCCAGAACCCCGGGAACCGCGCGCCTTGCGAAACCCCCTTCCAGAAAGGCGAAGACGCGGTCCTGTCCTTCAAGACGCCGGTCACGAAGAAGTTGCGCCTCGAGCGCAGCTTTCCGCTGGACGAATACCGCTTCGCCGCGTCGATCTCGAGGCGTCCCGTGAAAGTCATGCTCATGGGACCGGACCGCGTCGTGCAAATGTGCGACATCGAAGGATCGCGCGCGGTGTACCCGGACGCCGGTAGTTTTCTCACCGACGTGGTCACGATCCAGCACCAGATGGTGGCGGAACTCATCGATGAAGGCTGCAGGCACGTGCAGATCGACGAGCCGAGCTATACGGGCTATGTCGACCAGCCAACGCTCGACCGGCTGCGCTCGCGCGGCGAAGACCCGATGAAGAACCTCGACCGCGCGATCGCCGCGGATAACGCGGTCATCGAAGGATTCGAGGGCAAGGCGACCTTCGGCCTGCACATCTGCCGCGGCAATCGCGCGAGCATGTGGCATCGCGAAGGCAAGTACGACCCGATCGCCGAGCGCCTCTTCGGGAGCCTGAAGTTCGACCGCCTGCTGCTCGAGTACGACACCGAGCGCGCCGGTGGATTCGAGCCGCTGCGTTACGTGCCCAAGGGCGTGATGGTGGTGCTCGGACTGATCACCACGAAAGTCGGCAAGGTCGAAACCGTGGATGAACTCAGGAAGCGCATCGACGACGCCAGCCGCTTCATCGACGTCGGGCAGCTCGCATTGAGCCCGCAGTGCGGCTTCGCATCCGGCATCGCGGGCAACCTGCTGACCGAAGAAGAGCAATGGGCGAAGATCGACGTGATGCTCGAAACCGCTCTCCAAGTCTGGGGGACCCTATGACCGCACTAACGAAATCCGTCGCGAGAGTCGTTCGCGCCCCTCGCGGCACAACACTGTCGGCCAAGAGCTGGCTCACCGAAGCGCCTTTGCGCATGCTGATGAACAACCTCGATCCGGAGGTTGCCGAGCGCCCCGACGAGCTCGTGGTCTACGGCGGCATCGGCAAGGCCGCGCGCAACTGGGAGTGCTTCGACCAGATCGTCGCGAGCCTGCGCGCGCTGGAAGCCGACGAGACGCTGCTGGTCCAATCGGGCAAGCCGGTCGGCGTCTTCAAAACGCATGCCGATGCGCCGCGAGTGCTGATCGCCAATTCGAACCTCGTGCCGCGCTGGGCCACGTGGGAGCACTTCAACGAGCTCGACCGCAAGGGACTCATGATGTATGGCCAGATGACGGCCGGCTCCTGGATCTACATCGGCAGCCAGGGCATCGTGCAGGGCACCTACGAAACCTTTGCCGAGGCCGGTCGCCAGCACTACGGCGGCAACTGGAAAGGCAAATGGATCCTCACCGGCGGCCTCGGCGGCATGGGCGGCGCCCAGCCGCTGGCCGCGACGATGGCGGGCGCCTCGATGCTCGCGGTCGAATGCGATCCCTCGCGCATCGACATGCGCCTGCGCACCGGGTATCTGGATGAGCGCGCCAATACGCTCGATGAGGCGTACGCAATCCTCCAGCGAGCGCAGAGCGAAGGCCGCGCGGTGTCGGTGGGGCTCGTGGGCAATGCCGCCGAGCTCTATCCGGAAATGCTCAAGCGCGCACGCGCGGGCGGCATGAAGCCGGCGCTGGTGACCGACCAGACCTCCGCCCACGACCCGGCCAACGGATACCTGCCGGAGCACTGGTCGCTCGAGCGCTGGAGAGACCTGCGCAAGAAGGACCCGGACGAAGTCGCGGTGTCGGCGCGGGAGGCCATCGCCAACCAGGTGCGCGCGATCCTCGGGTTCCAGGCCATGGGCATTCCGTGCGTCGACTACGGCAACAACATCCGCCAGGAAGCCAAGAACGTCGGCGTGAAGAACGCCTTCGACTTTCCCGGCTTCGTGCCGGCGTATATCCGCCCGCTCTTCTGCCGTGGCATCGGGCCTTTCCGCTGGGTCGCGTTGTCCGGCGATCCCGATGACATCGCCAGGACCGATGCGAAGGTGAGGGAACTCTTCCCGAATGACAGGCACTTGCACCAGTGGCTCGACATGGCCGGCAAGCGCATTCACTTCCAGGGGCTGCCCGCACGCATCCTGTGGATCGGGTTGGGCGACCGGCATCGCGTCGGCCTCGCCTTCAACGAGATGGTGCGCAAGGGCGAACTCAAGGCCCCCGTGGTGATCGGGCGCGACCACCTCGACTCCGGTTCGGTCGCGAGCCCGAACCGCGAAACCGAATCGATGCGGGACGGCACCGATGCGGTGTCCGACTGGCCAATGCTGAACGCGCTCCTCAACTGCGCAAGCGGCGCGACCTGGGTGTCGCTGCATCATGGCGGCGGCGTGGGCATGGGCTACTCGCAGCACGCCGGCATGGTGATCGTCTGCGACGGCTCGCTCGCGGCCGATGCGCGCCTCGCGCGCGTGCTGTGGAACGATCCGGCCACCGGCGTGATGCGACATGCGGACGCGGGCTATGAAGATGCTATTG
Organism: uncultured Bordetella sp.; assembly: GCA_964652785.1. Classification (GTDB taxonomy): domain Bacteria; phylum Pseudomonadota; class Gammaproteobacteria; order Burkholderiales; family SG8-39; genus SZAS-79. The sequence goes on along the minus strand of CAZZDV010000332.1, from coordinate 913 downwards.
CCTGCGCCAAAGAGCAGGGTCTCGACCTGCCGATGATCCGGAAGCCCTCATGATCCTCGTCGGTCGCAATCCGCTCACTCTGGCCACCCTGCGCCGGGTCGCGCGCGAGGGGCCTGCAATCGCGCTCGATCCCGCGTGTGTCGCGAAGCTCGAGGCGGGGGTGGAAACGATCGAGCGAATCGTCGCACTGGGGGAGCCGGCCTACGGCATCAACACCGGGTTCGGCAAGCTCGCGCAGACTGGCATTTCGCGCGCGGATCTCCTCAAATTGCAGACGAACCTGATCCTTTCGCATGCGGCCGGCACCGGGCCGCTGCTCGCGGACGAACCCGTGCGGCTCATCCTCGTGCTCAAGGTCGCGAGCCTGGCCAAGGGCCACTCGGGGGTGCATCCCGCAACGATCGAGGCGCTCGTCGCGCTCTACAACAAAGGCGTTTACCCCTGCATTCCGTCCAAGGGCTCGGTCGGCGCTTCGGGCGATCTCGCGCCGCTGGCTCATCTTTCGGCCGCGCTGATCGGCGTCGGCGAAGTGCGGATCGAAGGCAGAAAAGTCACCGCCCTCGAAGGACTCGAACACGCGGGACTGAAGCCACTGGTGCTCCGGCCCAAGGAAGGACTCGCCCTCTTGAACGGCACCCAGGTCTCCACCGCGCTCGCGCTGCTCGGCCTCTTTGCGGCGGAAGATGCATTCGCGGCGGCCGTAGTGGCCGGCGCCTTGTCGGTCGACGCGGCCATGGGCAGCGACACCCCGTTCGATGAGCGCATCCACGCGCTGCGCGGGCAGCCCGGCCAGATCGACGTCGCGAAGCGCTATCGCGAGTTGCTTTCGGGCAGCGGGATCCGGGCTTCGCATCTTTCCGGCGACGACCGCGTGCAGGACCCCTACTCGCTTCGCAGCCGAGCGCAGGAGGTC
>CAZZDV010000331.1:0-3669 GCA_964652785.1 uncultured Bordetella sp. | reverse complement strand
GCTCGAGCATGCCGTCGGAGAATTTCGCTTGCGCAGTGGCATCGTCGATGTCCTGTGGCAGCAGTGAAACTGCGGCTCACCTTGCCGTAAGCGCGTTCGATGTGCAGCACGCGCGCGCCGTCGTGCTCGAGGTGGGGCCGGTTGCCCCGCCGGATCGCTCGCTACAAAACGTACCGCGCAAGGTCCTCGTTGCGCGCCAGCTCGGCGAGGCGCGCATCCACATACGCGGCGTCGATGACGACCGATTCAGCTCCGCGCTTGCCGGCTTCGAACGAGATTTCCTCGAGCAGTTTCTCGAGCACGGTGTAGAGCCTGCGCGCGCCGATGTTCTCCATCCGCTCGTTCACGGTGAACGCGATTTCGGCCAGCCGCCGGATCGCCTCTGGGCGAAACTCGACCTGGACCGACTCGGTGCCGAGCAGCGCCTCGTACTGTTTCGTAAGGCAGGCGTCGGTGCCCGTGAGAATCTTCTCGAAGTCGTCGACCGAAAGCGAATCGAGCTCGACGCGGATCGGGAAGCGTCCCTGCAGCTCGGGGATCAGGTCGGAAGGCTTGGCGAAGTGGAATGCACCGCTCGCGATGAAGAGGATGTGGTCGGTCTTCACCATGCCGTACTTGGTCGACACCGTGGTGCCCTCGACCAGCGGCAGCAGGTCGCGCTGCACGCCCTGGCGCGAGACGTCGGCGCCGGCCGTTTCGGAACGGCTGGCAATCTTGTCGATCTCGTCGAGGAACACGATCCCGTTCTGCTCGACGTTCTCGAGCGCGCGCGTCTTGAGGTCCTCGTCCGAAACGAGGCGCGCGGCTTCCTCGTCGGTCAAGAGGAGCATGGCCTCGCGGATCTTCATCTTGCGCGTCTTGCGGCGTCCCGACCCCAGGTTCTGGAACATGCCCTGGATCTGCGTTGTGAGCTCTTCCATGCCGGGCGGGGCCATGATCTCCATCTGCGGCTGCGTCGCGGCTACCTCGATGTCGATTTCCTTGGTATCGAGTTCGCCCTCGCGAAGCTTCTTCCTGAATTTCTGTCGCGTCGGGTTCTCGGCCGATGCGTCGTTGTTCGCTGCAAACCCGACTTCACGCGCCGGCGGAAGCAATGCGTCGAGGATTCTTTCCTCAGCGGCTTCCAGCGCGAGGCTGCGCACGCGGCGCATCGCCTGCTCGCGCGCCCCCTTGACCGAAATCTCCACGAGGTCACGGATGATGCTGTCCACGTCGCGCCCCACATAGCCAACCTCGGTGAACTTGGTGGCTTCGACCTTGATGAATGGCGCGTCCGCGAGCCGCGCGAGCCTCCTTGCGATCTCGGTCTTGCCCACGCCGGTCGGCCCGATCATGAGGATGTTCTTCGGCGTGATCTCCTGGCGCAGCGGGTCCGCCACCTGCTGGCGGCGCCAGCGATTGCGAAGCGCAATAGCCACGGCGCGCTTCGCCTTGCCCTGCCCGACGATGTGCTTGTCGAGCTCGTGGACGATTTCCTGCGGCGTCATACTGCTCATTCAAGGACCTCGATCACCCTCTGGTGGTTCGTGTAGATGCACAGGTCGGCGGCAATCGCGAGCGAACGCTCGACCACGTCGCGCGCGCCGAGCTCGGTGTTCTCGACGAGCGCCCTGGCCGCGGCTTGCGCATACGCGCCGCCCGAGCCGATCGCTACAATGCCCAGTTCGGGTTCCAGCACGTCGCCCTGGCCGGTGATCACGAGCGAGTTGTCGCGGTCGGCGACCGCGAGCATCGCTTCCAGCCGTCGAAGCATGCGATCCGTTCGCCAGTCCTTGGCCAGCTCCACGGCCGAGCGCATGAGGTTGCCCTGGTGCTTTTCGAGCTTGGCCTCGAACCGCTCGAACAGCGTGAACGCGTCTGCGGTGCCGCCTGCAAACCCGGCCAGGATGCGGTCGTGGTAGAGCCTTCGTACTTTGCGGGCGCCGCCCTTGATGACGATGTGGCCAAGCGTGACCTGCCCGTCGCCGCCGAGCGCCACCGTCTTGCCTCGCCGTACCGAGAGGATGGTCGTGCCGTGCATCTGTTCCATGGGCATTCCGGAGGTTGGATTTGGGAGGCGGAGAGGAAGGCGGCCGCTTTCGGACCCTGACCGGCAGACGTTGGGGCGCCCCGCAGGCATTACAACCCCCGCCTGGGTACGGGAATTATCGTCGAACCGCGAGGGCCGCGACGATCGCCACGGCCATCATTGCGCAGACGATCATCGGCCCCGACGGCAGGTCGGCCACGGCCGAAGCAACCAGCCCCACCAAATAGCCGAGCACCCCGATCGCATAGGCCTTGGGCAGGCGCCGCCGCTTTACGTAGAACGTGGCCAGCGCCGGGACCACCAGCGTGGCAAAAACAAGGTAGAGCCCGACCAGCTGCACCGAAACCGTGACCGCGCAGGCGAAAAGCAAATAGAAGCCGACGCGTCCCATGCGCTCGCTCAAAGCGAACCAGAGCGCAACGATCACGGCATAGACGACGGCATCGGCCGGCAAGCGGCCCGGATTCACCCAGAGGATCTGCCCGACGAGCAGGTCCTTGAGATGCTCGCCGCCGTGCGGGTTGTGCGCGAGCAGCAGCACCGCCGCGCTCGAAGCGAGCACGAAAGTCGCGCCGATGATCGCCTCCTGCACCTCAGGCCAGCGCCGCTCGGTCCAGGTGAGCAGCAGGGCCGCGCAAAGCGCCGCCGACAACGCGGAGGCCTGCATGGCCCAGCCCTGCGGTTCCCAGCCCAGGGTGTCGGCGAGGATTACACCCAGCCCCGCGATCTGCGCAATCGCAAGGTCGATGAAAACGATGCCGCGGCCGATCACCTGGATGCCGAGCGGCACCAGCGCAGCCGTGATCAGGAGCCCCGCGATCATGGCCGGCCCGAGCAGGCCGATGCTCGCGGCATCGAGATTCATTTCACCGCCGCCAGCAGGCGCGCAAGCGTGTCATCGAACAGTCCGAACAGGTCCTTGGCGCGGTCGGTGCCCCCGACAGTGAACGGCAGCATGACCGATGCGATCCCCGTGCGCGAAGAAAGGAACTCGGCCGGCTTCGGGCTGTTGTACGCCGAATACACGATGACCTTGGCCGGGTCGCGCTTCATGCGCTCGACCAATTCGGTGAGATGCGCGGGTGTCGCGGGCAACCCGGGCTTGGGCTCGAGGCTGCCTGCCTCGCGCAGGCCCATCCAGGCGATGAAGTAAGACATGTCCCGATGGTAGACAACCACCGGGACGCCTTTGAGTCGCGCGCCCTCGCGCTCCCAGCGGGCGATTGCGGCTTGCCAGCGCGGCAGAAACTCGGCGAGGCGCTTGCGGTACGCGTCCGCGTTGGGTGCGTCGATTTGCGCAAGCCGCGCCGCCAGCGCCTCGGCGACTTTGCCGATATTGCGGGGATCCAGGTGGATGTGCGGATTGCCGCCCGGATGGATGTCGCCCATCGAGCGATCCAACACCTTGGGAATTTCGAGCCGCGAGACAAACTGCGAAGCCTCGAAATATCCGGGCGACCCCGGCTGGATCTTCGCGTTGCCCGATTGCGTGAACAGAAGCGGCAGCCAGCCGACCTCGAGGTCGGCGCCAGTGCACGCCACGAGATCGGCGGAGCGAGCACGCGCAATGAGGCTGGGCCGTGCCTCGATGCGATGCGGATCCTGCAGAGCGGTCGTTGCGGAATACACATTGACCTGGT
>CAZZDV010000330.1:2315-3734 GCA_964652785.1 uncultured Bordetella sp. | reverse complement strand
CAAATGAAGCTCGTATTCTTCGACGATTTCCGCCTCGGCATCATCAAGGACGCACTGGTGGTCGACGTGTCCTCGGTGGTGCGCGACATCGCGCACACCGGCCCGCACGACCTCATCAGCGGCCTGATCGGGCGATTCGGCGAATACCGCGCCCGCCTCGAGGAGGCCGCCAATACCGGCACCGCCATGCCCGCCGGCAAGATGCGCTTTCGCAGCCCCCTGCCCAAACCGTTCAACATCGACTGCATGGCGGTGAACTACATGGAGGACGGCACGTTGAGCGAGCCCCCGCCGATCAACGCCTTCCTGAAGTCGCCGAACGCGGTCATCGGCGACGCCGACACGATGGTGCTGCCCGACATTCCGGCGACGATCTTCGAAGGCGAGGCCGAGGTGGCCGTGGTCATCGGCAAGCGCGCCTCCAACGTGTCCGAGGCCGATGCGATGAAGCACGTGTTCGGCTACCTGAATTTCATCGACGGCTCGGCGCGCGGCCTGCAGAAGCCGGGCAACGTGTTCTACCAGATGAAGTCGCGCGAAACCTTCGCGCCGATGGGCCCGTGGCTGGTCACCGCCGACGAGATCGCCGATCCACAGAAGCTGCAGGTCAGGCTCTGGGTCAACGGCGTGCTCAAGCAGGATTTCAACACCGGCGACATGGCCCACAAGATCGCCAAGTGCGTCTCCTGGGTCAGCTCGATCCACACGCTCGAGCCCGGCGACGTGATCGCCACCGGCACGAATCACCGGGGTCTGTCTTCCTTCCAGGACGGCGATCTTGTCGAACTGGAGACCGAAGGCCTCGGCCGGCTGCGCATCAAGGTCAAGGACGACCTCAAGCGCACCTGGTCGCGCGACACGCGCCTCGAGCACGCCAACAAGAAACTCGAGGGCGTGACCACGCCGCAGCTCACCGGCAAGCACGCCAGGAAATAATTGGGTCTGGCGATGCGCACCGCGGGCGGCAAGCCGCGGGCTAGCAAGCGTTCAGACGATGAGGATCGTCGCGGCGTCGGAGGTCATGGCGCTTGCCGGGCACTCGCCGCGAGAAGTTCGTCGATCACGGCCAGCAGGTCCTTGTAGCGCAGCGGTTTCGCGATATAGGCGTCGCAGCCCGCAGCCTTGGTCTTTTCCCGATCTTCTTTCATCGCCATCGCAGTCAGCGCAATCACCGGAATGGCCGCAGTGGCCGGATCGGCTTTGAGGAGCCTGGTCGCCGCCATGCCGTCCATGCCGGGCAACTGGATGTCCATGAGGATGAGGTCGGGCTTCTCGGTGCGCGCCAGCGTGAGCCCGATCTCGGCGTCGACCGCCACCAGCGCCACATGCCCGGCGTTCTCCAGCAAGAGGCACGCGAGCTTCATGTTGGCCGCGTTGTCCTCGACGATGAGTATCCTTGCCATGGACTTTCCTTCCTAG
>CAZZDV010000330.1:0-2215 GCA_964652785.1 uncultured Bordetella sp. | reverse complement strand
CCATAAGCGCGCAGCACTGTGTAGGTCGGGGCAGGCAGGAACGCGGCGATGACTTCGACCGCCTTCGGGTCGTCGTCCACGACCAGCACGTTGAAGGTGTGGCCGAGCTTCGGGTCCAGCCCGAGATCGGTGAGGGTCGACTTGAGCTGGGCGCGGCTGATCGGCTTTTGCAGCACGCTCGCTGCGCCGTCCGAGAGCGTGATGTCCGGGTCGGAGAGCCCGGCAATCACCACCACCGGCACGTGGGCCAGCGCCTTGTCCTGGCGGAGGCGGTTGAGGAACTCCCACCCGCCGATGCCCGGCAGCCGGATATCGAGGGTAATGAGGCTGAGCGCCTGCTGTGGCGCGATGACCATCGCCGCCTCCGCGGTAGGTGCAACCAGCACCGTGAAGCCTTCGGACTCGAGCAACAGCCGGATGAGATCGGCCGACATTTCGTCGTCCTCGACCACCAGCGCGATGCGTTCCTTGAGCTGGGAGACCGCGGTCAGGCGCGCACCCAGCGACAGGGTCTCGTCGGCATTGACTTCCGCGTTCAGGAAGACGCCCGGGTCCGCGTGGGCCGCCACCCGGAGGGGCAGCCAGGCGACGAAACGGGCGCCTTCGCTCTCCGCGCTCGCCACCGCCACCGTGCCGCCATGCAGCTCAGCCAGCAGCTTCACCATCGCGAGGCCCAGGCCGGTGCCTTCGAATTTGCGCGCAAGGCTGCTGTCGATCTGGCTGAAGGCCTGGAAGAGCTTGGCCATGTTGGGGCCCGAAATGCCGATGCCGCCGTCCTCGACGGAGATCTCCAGGAACTCGCGATACTCGTTGTCCGCGAGCTTGAAGGTGTGCACCGGCCTGTTGCCGGAGAGCACTCCGACCCGCGAACGCGGCACGCGGCCGGCGCGCAGGATCACGCGGCCGCCGCTTGCGCTGAACTTGACTGCGTTGGACAGCAGGTTGTAGACGATCTGCTTGGTCTTCCTGAGATCGAGCCGCGGCGAACCCATGTCGTCCTCGATTTCGAGTTCCAGGGAGACCCCCTGCTCGGCGGCCTTATCCCGCACGATCGTGAGGCTGGCCGCGAGCATCGCCTTGACGTCGACCTCTTCGAGCTCGAGGGCCATCATGCCCGCCTCGACCTTCGAGAGGTCCAGGATGTCGTTGATGAGCGAAAGCAGGTGCTGGCCGCTCGCGAAGATATCTCCGATGAACTCCTGCTGCGTGGCGCTCGTCGGGCCGATCAGTCCGTCCTTGAGCGCCTCGGAGAACCCGATGATCGCATTCAGCGGCGTGCGCAGCTCGTGCGACATCGTGGCGAGGAATTCCGATTTCATCCGGCTGGCATGCTGGAGCTCGAGGTTTTTCTCCTGCAGCGTGCGCTCGAAGCGCTTGAGCTCGGTCACGTCGCGCGCCGCGGCGAACACGCCCTGGAGCTTCCTGTCGCGGTCGTGGAAGGTCGCCGCGTTGTACGACACGATGGTCTCGTCGCCGTTCTGCGCGCGCACCGTCAGCTCGTAGTTGCTCACCTTGTTCTGGGTGAGCACGCGCTTGATCGCGGCGGCGGCCTTGGCCGGGTCGGTGAAGAAGTTCTTGCAGGGTGCGCCGATGAGCTCGTCGCGCGTGCGCCCGGTCAGCGCGATCATCTGCTGGTTGACGTCGGTGATGATCCCCTGCGGGTCGGTCGTCATCAGCGCATCGATGTTCGATTCGATCAGCGACCGGGTGTAGAACTGCTGGTCGCGCAGCCTTTGGTCGAGCAGCGCCTGCGTGGCCTCGACTTCCTTCCTGGCGGTGTTGTCGGTGCCGATCAGCAGGTAGCCGATGATGGCTTCCTGGGCGTCGCGCAGCGCGGTCACCGAAACAATGGCGGGAAAGCGGCTGCCGTCCTTCCTGATATAGGTCAGCTCGTAGATGTCTTCAATCCCCCGCGAAGCCTTGAACACCAGTGCCTCGAAGCCCGGCGTGATCGGGGTGCCGAGCTCCAGGCTCAGGGCCTCGGCCCGCGCGATCACCTCGCCGGGGTCGGAAATGTCGGCCGGAGTGATCTTGTTCATCACCTCCGCGGCCGTGTATCCCAGCATGCGCTCGGCGCCGACGTTAAAAATCTGGATCACGCCCTTGGCGTCGGTGGCGATGCTGGAGAAGTTCGCGCTGTTGAAGATCGCGCTCTGCAACGCGCCTGCCTTGAGCAGTGCTTCCTCGGCCTGCTTGCGGGCGGTGTTGTCGGTGC
>CAZZDV010000329.1:0-3757 GCA_964652785.1 uncultured Bordetella sp. | reverse complement strand
GATGACGGTCACCACGAAGGTGCTGAAGGTTGCGGACTCGACGAGCCTTCGGATGCGCATGCCGGATTCTCGCTCAGCGTGCGGCTTCATGGTTGACGACTCCTGAGCCAGATCGTCCCCACCGCGTGGCTCACGGCTTCGGTCGCACATTGCTCTCTGCGACCGCCCTCGTCGGTATCATCAGGCTCAGGACCGTTGCGAGCAATAGTGTCCCGACGACGACGAGGAGTGACACCGTCGTGTCGATCTTGATTGGGTTGGACTTGGCCATGCCGATCACATCGAGGTATGGCGGCACGCTCAGCAGCAGCAGTTTCACGCCGACAAAAGCCAGGATCAGAATCAACGCGGGCTTCAGGAAGCGGAACTTCTGGATGAGTGCTGCCAGACAGAAGTACAGCGCCCTCAGCCCGAGAATCGCGAAAATGTTGCTCGTGAACACGATGAACGGGTCGGGCGTGATCGCGAAGATGGCCGGGATCGAGTCAACCGCGAAGACCAGATCGGTGATCTCCACCATGATCAGCGCCAGGAACAAGGGCGTGATCGCCCAGGCCGCGCTCAGCGATCCGGTTGGTGCCGGGTCCATCATCTCCTGGCCGGCTGCATCTCTGGTGTAGGTCGGCTTGAGCGTCCGCTTGGTGAAGAACCTCTGCCCATCGTAGAACTCGGTCACGCGGAAGAACTTCTTGCACAGCCGCACCGCGATGTTCTGCGAGACATCATCGTTACCCTTGATGAGGGCCATCTTGAGCGCCGTCAGGATCAAAAACCCGCCGAAGATGATCAGGATCCACTGGTACTTCATGATCAGTCCAGCGCCCAGGAAGATCATTCCGCCGCGCATGACGAGCGCGCCGACAATGCCCCAGAACAACACGCGGTGCTGATACTTCGCCGGCACCGCGAAGAACGTGAAGATCAGTGCGATGACGAAGATATTGTCCATCGCCAGGGACTTCTCGACGACATACCCCACCAGGTACTGCTTGGCCGCTTCCAATCCCTGCACTTCGCCCGACACGATCAGCGGCGCGCCGGCCTTGATCGCCTCCGTCGTGCTGTACTTCGCCGTCTCCAACCCCAACCCGAGCCAGTGGCTCTCGTACGCCATGTACACAAACCCGCTGAATGCGAGGCCGCACGTCAGCCAGATCGCCGACCATGTCATCGCTTCTTTCATGCCGACTTCGTGGGCGTCGCGGTGGAAGACGCCGAGGTCGAGGGCCAGGAACACGAGCACGAGGCCAATGAACGCGAGGTACGCCCAGATCTTCAGATCGGCCGGGTTCGACGCCGTGGTGGTCGCAAGCAGCAGCAGTTCGTTCATAAAGAAATCACGTCCCAGGCCCACACCTGCTCACAGGAAGCAGGCAGCAGGAGCAGCGTATCATCGCGACAGAATGTTGGTCCCGCCAGAGGCGTCGGTCCGCGCTCAGAAGCGAAGGGAACCAAAGCCGCAGAGGGGCCGGGAGGGAGCGATAAATGCGTGATCAGAACGCCGTTCTTGTCGTGGCGGCATCGGCAGTGGGGCCATCATCATCGCCCTCCAGCCACCCGGATACGTAATCGAGCCATCCCCCATCAGGCGCGGCGAGAACCCCATGTATACCACGCGCCTCGGCAGCACGCACATTGTGCGGCTGATCATCGACGAACAGCACATGGTGCCCGGCGACCAGATGCTGGAAGACAGGGTCGAAGGCAGCAGCCTCCGGCTTGACAAACCCGGTCGTGTCCGAAATCAGCACCCGTGTGAACCGGTCCGCGATCCCGAAGGCGTTGAGTTGCGGCAGCAGCCAGGCACTGCGGTGATTACTCAGCAACCAGAGCTGCGCCTTGCTCGACCAGTCTGCGATCGATGACGCGGCGGGGCCAGGACGATAACTGGCATCCAGGCGTCGACGCATGTGCGCAGCATCGACCGGCCGACCGGCCAGGGCGTTCCAGAGAGGTTCATCATCGAGCAGGCCGCGCCACGCCTGCTCACGCAAGCCTGATTCCCAGCGTGCCTCGATGTCCATGAGTGACAACTGGTAGTCCTTGGCGAAGTTGGCGAGAAATCGCTTGATCGGGGCGTCGAAGACCACGCCCTGTCCGTCCAGCACAAGCAGCTTGTTCCTTCTGCCAGTCATTGGAACGCCCGATCGACTATCTCTTTGGCGATGAGTTGCGTCAGGTCTTTGTCGCTCCCAAGATCAAATTCAGGGATGCCAGCGCGCGTCGCCATGCCCCGCATCGTGTCTTGCAGGCTTCGAATGACCTCGAAATGGGCGATGTGCCGGCCACCGTCCCGGCCAGGCTCGGTCACCTGCCGGTGCAAAAGCCGCCGGTTGTGGAGGTCCCGGTCGTTGAGCACCAACAGAACCTCAACAACGATAGGATTCTCGGGCAGCGGTGCAAGGGCCGCACTGAGACTGCCTGGCAAAAGATGAACGCCCTCAAACAGCGCGTTCTTGCCCTCGGTGACGCAACGCCGGGCCACCGCAGCGCTTGCCGCGACCACGGCCCGTGCCTGCCGTTCGTAGGTGGCGGCCTGCGATTCACCACCGGCCGTTGTGATGGCTTCGTATGACGACACGTGCAGTTCCGGCAGCACCGACGCCGGAATCACCGTACGCAGCACTTCGCGCAACGCATCAGTCGTCACCACCTGATTGATGTTCAGGCGAAGTGCCAGCCGTGTCGCCACTGTGGACTTGCCGACACCGCTGGCGCCCAGCAGTGAAAGGATGATCGGGCGCCCGATCTGCCGCGCCTTCTGCCACATGAGGTAGCGGTCGGCATAGGACGGCGACAGATGGGCGGCTATCGTTTCCGCAGTCAGCAGTGTAAGCGCCGGGCCACTGATCCGGCAGATACGCTGCTCGACCAGGTGCCGCTGCACGGCTTCGGCTATGTCATAGGCCTGCGGTGTCTCGGCGCCAGTCGCCAGAATACTGGTGGCGAGAATGCCTTTGGAAAATGGCAGCTCGTTGTTGTCGCGGTCGACGACCGTGTAGTCGCGGAATGCGCCTTCAACGAGAAGATCTTTCGGCATACGTCCTTTGCTCCAGGTCCTGGTTCTTGTCGATCAGTGTCTTGACGCGATCGGCGTTGTTCCAACCGTTGCCTCTTGCGACTCGGGCATCGGTCATCGGGGGCTGATCTGAATTGGAGAGACGCAATCGCCCTCTGTGGCCTGGATCGGCAGCCAGCGGGAAAAGGCGGCGTCCGAAGCGCCGACGAACATGACCGGCGTGACCGCCGCCGCGTCGAACGGACCCTGTGCCCGTTGCGCCAGCTCGGCGCGGAAGGCGACGATGGATGGGGAGTCCACGATGACGAAGTAGGTCTGCCGTGTCTGGCCGGGTTCACTGATGCGGCGGTGTGCCAGGCAGCGTGGTGCATGCGACTGTGATTCGAGTCCGGCCTTGCGGGCGGCGGCCAGCAGCTCGTCGGGGGTCATGTCGGCGGCCAGCCCGCGCTCGAACTCGGCCTGCAGCACGATCGGGATGGAGGCCGCGATCGGCGTGTTCATCGACTCCATCGCCCGCTGAAACAGCTGACGAAACAGGTCGGACACCACCTCGCTGCCCGTATGAATCGAGAGCAGCGGCGCGCGTGGACCGTCGGCCGGCTCAATCACCAGCGTCCACGGACCCAGGCGTGCCTGCTCCACGGTGTACGGCTCCGACAACGAGGTCGTGAGCGAGAAGGCAAACAGATACCCGAGGCCCACGAGTACCACCGCGCCGATGGCGAGCTTGACGAACAC
>CAZZDV010000328.1:0-3766 GCA_964652785.1 uncultured Bordetella sp. | reverse complement strand
CTAATCGGGGGCGGAGTCGATTTACTTGACTCGACCCTGGCCCCATTGATTCCTGAGGCAGAAGAGGGTGAGGTTCCAGGTGACGGCCACCGCGAGGCCGAGGAGCAGTCCTGCGGTGGAGCCCCAGCGCGCGGAGGCGAGGCTCAGGACGGCCAGCGCGGCGCCGAAGCCGATGAGCCCCTTGAGCGAGTTCACGAGGAGCGAGGCGGTGAAGGGCCCGCCGCAGCGCGGCTGCAGGATCAGCACCAGCGAAGTGAAGACCACGGGGTAGGTCGCGAGGGTCCCGGTCGCGGCTGAACCGACGGAGTTGCTTGCCACCGTGGTCGCAATCACCACGCACGCCACGAGCGCAGAACGCAGCGCCAGGTCGAAGCGCACCCGCGGCATCGCGGGCGCCTTGATCTCGACCACGAACCGCCGCAGCGCCAGAATCGCGAAGCCAAAGCACACCGCAAACAGGGCGCAGGACGCCGCAAAGCTCCACTCGCGCATCTGCAGCAGCCACGCCACCACGAACCATGCGGCCGTGGCCGAAAGCCACGAAACGAAGGTCGCGTGTTTCTGGGCGACCATCGCATGCACGGCAACAAAAGCCACCGTCGCCACGACTGCGACCACACCCATGCGCGCAGAATCGGAGATGAACTGCGGCCCATGGTCGATCGCGAGGAAGACGTAGATCGGCCCGGTCGAGACCGGCAGCGTGGCGATCATCGAGCCCAGGAACGGTCCCAGCCGCTCGGTCGCCCGGGAGGCGGACACGACGATGACGATCGCGGCGGCGATCTTGATGAGGATGAACGGGTCCAGCAGGGAATGCATTGACCGGGGGCCTGAGCGAAACGGTACTTTCTGGAAGGCCGCAACAGTACACAGAATGTGGGCGCGACGCACGCCCCAAGGAAACCGCATGAAGCTTTTCCGCCGGTCGAGAACCGCACCGGCGCCGGCAACATCGGCGCGGACCTCGCTGCCGGTGAAATCGGTGAAGGAGCTGATTGCGTACGCGCAAGCTCGCCTACGCCGAGCGGCCCGAGCCGAATTCCCTTACGTACGGTCCGAAGACACGGCGGAAATTCCTGGCGCTTGCACCGCACTGACCGGCGCCTTGCGCGGGTCGCCGAGCACGAGCACGTTGCCGACGACCGAAACGAGCATCCCCATGATCATGAGGGGATGCCACGCGAGGTTCTCGAACACGGTCGAGATCATCAGCGCGACGACCGGCACCATCACGCCGACATAGGAGGCGCGCGCCGGGCCGATGCGCCCGATGAGCGTGAGCCATGCGGCAAACGCGGCCACCGATCCGACCAGCGCGAGGTAGGCGAGCGATCCAAGATAGACGGGCGAAAGATCGATCGCTATCTTGCGGCCGAGCGCCAGCGCGATCAGCAGCGCAAAGAACCCGCCGTAACCCATGCTCCATGCCATCGAGCCCGGGCCGAACAACCCGCGCTGGTAGTTGCGGTGCGCCAGCAGCCCGCCAACGACCGAGACCAGCACCGCCAGCGCGGTAAGGACCGCGCCCTCGACCGCGCTCTCATTCTGCGAGAGGCGCCCGAACTCCGGCCAGAACACCAGCATGATGCCCGCGATGCCGAACAGCGACCCGGCCGCCATGCGCATGGTCAGTGGTTGAGCGAAGAAAAGGCGCATCCCGAACATGGCAAGCAATGGCGCAGCGGAATAGCCCACGGCAACCAGGCCCGAGGCGAGGTGCTCCTCGGCCAGGTACACGCAGATGTACGCCACGCTGTACATGGTGAGGCCGAGGATCGCGAGCGAAGTGTGCTGCGCTGTATTGAAGCGCAGCGGCAAGCCGCGTGCGCCGCACCACGCGGCAATGAGCACGCCGGCCAGCATGAACCGCCACGCGACGCTGACCTCGGCCGCGATCGGGCCGAGCTGGAAAGTGATCGCGTACCAGGTGGTGCTCCAGATCGCAACACAGCATGCGAAGAGGACGAGATTGTTCAGGATTGGGGCCTTTTCCGGAGCGAGGGCCTAGGCTAACCCAACTGGCCATGGCTCGGATCAGCCAAAAGTGGCACTTGCGCAAAAACGCAATCCTTGCCGGCTTGTGGAAGGCGAATGACAGGGAATAGGTAACGAAAAGCGGGTGAGGACCCCGGGAAGTTCTAACGCGAAATGACTAGCAGAGGCGGCCTTGTGAAAATACAGCCCTACTTTCTGGCGCCGCCGGCAAGGCGCTTCTGGATCAGCGCGCGGGTCTCGGCGACGGCCTCGGCGAACGGGGGCTCCGGGGTGCCGGCCTTCTCGATCAGCGTCAGGGCTTCGGCATCCCGCCCCTGGTCGGACACGGTCTGCGCAAGGTTGTTGAGCAGGACGACGGAGTTGGGATGCTTGTCCGAGGCGCGGCGCAATACGGCCTCTGCCTGCTCGAGGTCGCCTTTCGCGTAGTACTGGTTTGCAAGGCCGACGCTTGCCCCGAGGTTTCCCGGCCAGCGCTCGAGCGTGGCGGCATAGGCCTTGGTCACCGCGCCTTTGTCGCCGACCCGCTCCATCGCCGCAACCGCAGCGGTATAGGCGGGCTCGGTCGCCGTCACCGGGATGCGGCCGGGCGGCAGCGCGACTATCGCCCACTGCGCGCTCTTCTTCCAGGTGTGTTCGAGATAGGTGAACGGCATCGCCTCGCGCTGCTTCTGGCCGGAGCGCAGGTAGAGTTCGCCCGCCGGATAGTCGAAGCCGACGACCACGGCGTAATGCCACTTGACGAGCGGGCCGACGCCGATGTCCTGCAGGATCACCACGGGATTGCCTGCCGCGACTTCGCGCAACAGGTCGTCGTAGCTTGGGGCGAGCTGGTAGCCGACGAGCCCGTATTGCCTCGGCGCCGCGAGCATCTCGGCCTGCAGGCTGCCTTGCCGGTCGGGGATGTAGACGTGCTTGACGAGTTCTTCGGGTGTGACCTTGACGCCTGCGCTGACCATCGCGGTGGCGAGGGCGGCGGGGCCGCATTGGTAGTCTTCCTGCGGGAAGAACGGCACCCCGGCCATCTCGTATCGCTGCGGCACCCCTTCGGGCCAGGCATCGCGAAGCGCCATGGTCTGCGGGACCATCGAGGCGCAACCGGACAAAACGAGGAGTGAAAACAGAGCGCCCGCCAGGAGGCGGGCGCTGCGGTACAAGGCAGCCGGCATCATTTTCCCTGCTGAAGGAATCGGATCCGGCGTGCCTTTACTTCGCTTCGAACTCTTACCGGCGGAATGCGAAGTACCACACGGCCCAGACGATCAGGCCAATGACGACCAGCGTGCCGAGGCCCGAAGCGCCGACCGGCAGCGAATTGATCTTGCCGGCGAGCTGGGAGACTTCCGCATCCGTCATGCTTGCAACGCGCGACTTGGCCGAATTTGCATCGACGCCGAGGGAAACGAGTTGCGCAGCGGTGTCCGTACGGTTGAGGAAGTTGACCACCGTGTTGCGATCGGCTTGCGAAGCCGCGGAAGCGATCACCGCGTCCGAACCGATCATGCCTGCCTGACCGGACTGGAACGGCAGCATCGCCATTGCGATGACAAGGAAGTTGCAGACGATCCTTTTGAGCGAGGATTTCATATTCACTATCTCCTGTGTTGTTGCGGAAGGGTCTTGCAAATCTGCCGGTCGCCCGGCACATGGAACGCTGCCTCCCAACTACAACCCAGGCATGCCGCTCTCACGGTCCGATGATTGCTCCGGCGTCATTGCGCGTTCTGTGCGCTGGCGCACACAGGACGCTCGCAGGACGATACCACGGCCG
>CAZZDV010000327.1:0-3767 GCA_964652785.1 uncultured Bordetella sp. | reverse complement strand
TTGTAGGACGGGTCCTTGGCGTCGACCATGCGCTGCATGGCGGCGAAGACATCGTCGCAGACCCGTTTCTCGCCGGGGCCGGACTCGCGCACCGTTTGCTCGAACACTTTCTCGGCGATCGGGTTCGGCGCGCCCGCGGAGGCGGTCGCGACCTGCACGTCGCACGCGCGCTGCAGCGTCCACAGGAGCATGAAGGCCTCGGGCACGGTCGGCCCCCAGGTCAGCAGCCCATGGTTGCGCAGGATCACGGCGCGCTTCGTCCCGATGTCGCGCACCAGGCGCACTTTTTCGTCGGGCTCGACGGTGATGCCCTCGAAGTCGTGGTACGCCACGCCGCCCTGCAACTGCGCGGCATAGAAGTTGGTCGGCGTGAGCCCGTCCTTCAGGCTCGCCACGGCCATGCCCGTCGTGGTGTGGGTGTGCATCACGCAGTGGGCCGAATCGATGGCGCCGTGGATCGCGCTATGCGTGGTGAAGCCGGCGAGGTTTACCGGCCACTCGCTTTCGCGCAGCGCGTTGCCGTCGATGTCGATGAGCACGAGGTTCGAGGCAGTGACTTCGCGGTAGTGAAGCCCGAACGGGTTGATAAGAAAATACTTGCCGGGCCCGGGCACGCGCAGCGTGATGTGGTTGAAGATCATCTCGGTCCAGCCGAGGTGGTCGAAGATGCGGTAGCAGGCCGCGAGCTGCACGCGCGCATGCCATTCGGCGTCGGTCAGGGCAATCGCATCGGCTTTCTTCGCCGCGCCTTGCAGGTAGATCGTCATCGCAGTCCTCCGGGAAGCTTGTGGGTCGCACTCCAGAGCGCGCAGTTTAGACGAACGTGTATTTCGGGTGCGTAAACGCACTTACTGCCGAAATGCAACAGGCCTAGAGTCGTATCGCGTCAAGGGGCCGGAAGCAGGATGCACGATCCGGCAAAGCTTGGAACTCGGAAATGGGGAGAACACCGATGTCCGTGCACTATCTCGAAACCGCATTCATTCCTTCCAACGACAAGACGCCGCGCCGCCTCCACCTGAGCCCGCGCCAGGTCGATGTCCTCAAGCTGCTGGGCGAAGGCCTGGCCAACAAGCCGATCGGCCGCAAGCTCGGCATCTCCGCCTGCACGGTCAAACAGCATGTCCAGGCGATCCTCAAGGAGTTCGGCGCTTCAAACCGGCTGCAGGCGGTGATCTACGCGTACCGCTACGGCATTCTTGCCGCCGTGCCGGATGTGCCGGGGATCCCGGCGGCGAACGCCTCCGGGATGGTGCCGCTCGTCTCCGGCGTCTGACGGCAGGAACGCTGTTTGAAGAACGGCGCGGGCGCGCCTAACCGGCGTGGCGCACGTCCGCGACGAGGTTCTCCAGCCGGACCACGTCGAGCACGACCACGCACGGGCCCTCTCGCGCGATGACGCCCTGCGCCACCAGCATCGAAAGCTCGCGCGTCACCTGCTCCCGGTAGGTGCTCACCCGGCTGGCAATGTCGCCATGCCGGGGTGCCGGGTTGATGCGCGCCACATTGCCCGCCACGCCTGCGCGCCGCGCGAGTCGCAACAGCTCCGCATGCACCCGGTTGCGCACACCGAGCGTGCTGAGCTCGAAAACGCGGTCGGTCATTTCACGGACGAAAGCCACGAGCCCGCGCAGCATCCTCTCGCGCAGCGCTTCATGGCGTGAAAGGAGATCCCGGAACGTTGCCTGGCTCAGGATCGCGAGCAGGCTGTCGTCCAGCGCGATCACGTCGGCCGAACGCGCGCGCCCGTCGATCGCGGCGAGCTCGCCGAAGTGGTCGCCGGCGCCCATCTCCCGGTAAGTGATCTGCTTTCCAGATACCGAGAACGCCACGACCTGCACCTTGCCGGCAATGACCAGGTAGACGTCGCGGTCGGGCGCGTTGCGGGTAATGACCTGCTGGCCGGCCTGGAAACGGCGCCAGTCAAGCGATCCGGCGAGACTCTCCAGGGCCGGGGTGTCGAGGCCCTCGAGCAGCCGGACGCCGCGCAATCCAAGCAGCGCAGTACGGGCCGATGGCAGGACCGACATGGGGATCTCCCGGGGCTGCGGAGCGCGAAAGCGGCACTTTAACGCCTGCGCCGGCTTGCCGGAAGAAGCAAATGCGAAAAGCTCAGGAAGCGGCCTGGCGATTTATCCAGTTTGCCAGCTCGGTGGCCTGCATCGCGCCGGATTGCCGCGCCACTTCATTGCCGTTTTTGAAAAGGATCAGGGTGGGGATGCTGCGGATGCCGTAGCGCGCGCTCGATTGCGGCGATGCGTCACTATCGACCTTGACGAAGCGCACCCCCGGCACGCGGCCCGCGGCGCTCTCGAAATGCGGCGCCATCATCTTGCAGGGGCCGCACCAGTCGGCCCAGAAATCGACCACCACCGGCAACTCGGTCTTTTCGAGGAACTTGGGCAGCGTCGAGTCGTCCAGGCTCACCGGCGCCGCGCTCATCAGCGCGGCGCCGCACTTGCCGCACACGGGGTTGTCGTGGAGCTTGGCTTCCGGAACGCGATTGGTAGTGCCACAAGCCGGGCAGACGAGGTGCATTGCCGCTCCTTTGGAGTAGTGAACCCCTATTTGAAGTCGAAAATGCGCTCAGAGTTCCCGCCGCGAACGCGTTCCCGAACGCCGTGCGGCAGGCGGTCCACCCGCGCGAGGCAGCCGATCGGGTCGCCGATCGTGTGCGGATAGTCTGAGCCGTAAAGCACGTTCCCGGAACCGAACACGTTGACCGCCATGGCGAGCGCATCGTCGGTGAAGACGACCGAATCGCAGAAGATGCGCCGCGCGACCAGGCTGGGCTTCTCGACGATCTTGGTGCGGCACGCCGGGATGAATTCGAAGCACTGGTCGAGGCGCCCGATCAGGAAGGGCAGCGTGCCGCCGCCGTGCGAGGCGATGATCTTGACCTTCTGGAAGCGGTCGAAGAACCCGTCGTAGATCATGCGCGACACCGCCAGCGTGGTGTCGGTGGTGAAGCCGATCGAGGCCGTGAGCTGGAACTGCGACATGTCCATCTCCTTGACGCCGGGCGGGGCCGAGGGGTGGATCAGCACCGGCAGGCCCGCGGCGTCGATGGCTTTCCAGATGGGTTCGAACAGGGGATCGGTCAAATGCTGGCCGGAAATATTCGCCAGCACCATCACGCCGCAGGCGCCCGCCTTTCGCGCCCGCTCGAGCTCCTTGAGGGCGGTCTCGGGGTATTGCCAGGGCAGCGAGCAGAAAAACTGGATGCGGTCCGGCCAGGTCTTGCGCGCCTTGGCCATCGCGTCGTTCATGATGCGCGCGGCCTTGAGGCTCACCTCCTCGCCGCCCCAGTAGACGTTCGGGCAAGAGAGCGACACCACCGCCACGTCGATGCCGACGCGGTCCATGTTCTTGATGCGCAGGTCCCAGTCGAACATCTCGGGCACCGGCGTCATGAACGGCGCGCCGTCGAGATGGATCGCGCGCAGGCCGCCATACACCTCCTTCATTGTGTACTTGCCGCCGTTCTTCTCAAGCAGCTCGACCCACGCGTTGTCCAGCATGTGGGTATGGACGTCGATTACGGTGCTCATTGGACCTCGGGTTCGGAAAAGGGAATTCGATCGGCTGTCAGTTCAATCGACTTTAAGGCCTGCGGCCTTGACAACGGTGGCCCAGCGGCCGACGTCGTTCCTGACGATCTCGGCAAACTGCTCGGGCGTATTCGGCGCCCAGGGCTCCATGCCGAACTTGATCAGCTGCTCGCGGAACTCCGGCGTGGCCTGGAAGCGCTGCAGTTCGGCATTCAG
>CAZZDV010000326.1:0-3774 GCA_964652785.1 uncultured Bordetella sp. | reverse complement strand
AAGCGACTCCATCGCCGCGTGGGTGGAAAGAAACACCCGGCCGGACAGACCCTCGAGAAAGCCGGCCCTGGCCAGACGATCCATCAGCGGCCCCTTGACCTCCGCGAGGTGCAGCCGCACGCCCGCCGCTTGCAGGTTTTCGTCGATGGTTGCCAGGGTTTCCAGCGCGCTGACATCGATGAGATTGACTCCTGAGCATATTAGAACCACGTGCCGCGCCTGCGGATGCTCGGTGACCAGCGTCGCGATCGCGTTCTCCAGATAGCGGGCGTTGACGAAGTAGAGGCTTTCGTCCACGCGCACGGCGAGGATTTCCGGCCGCGTGAGAACCCGATGGCGCAGGACGTTTCGATAGTGCTCCGTCCCCGGTACCTGCCCGACGAGCGCGAGATGCGGGCGGCTCGTACGCCAGAGATACGCGGCAATCGACAGCGCCACTCCGGCCACGATGCCGGCTTCCACGCCCACGGTCAGTACGGCCAACGCCGTCACCACCAGCGACAAGGCATCGCCCCGGTCGTATTTCCAGGCGTGAGCAAGCGTTCTGAGGTCAATCAGCCGCAGCACGGCGACGATGATGGTGGCCGCCAGCACGGCGTGCGGCATGAAATAGAAGGCCGGGGTGAGCCAGAGCGTCGCGATCGCGATCAGCACGGCTGTAAAGACCGCCGCGAGCTGGGTGTTGGCTCCCGCCGCCACGTTGACGACCGATCGGGCGAAGCCGCCGGTGACCGGAAAGCCGCCCGAAAAGGCGGCCGCGAGATTGGCCGCGCCGAGGCCGACCAGCTCCTGGTCGGGATCGATCTTCTGGCGCCGCTTGGCCGCCAGCGCGTGGGCGACCGACACGCTTTCGACGAAACCGACCACGCCGATCAATGCGGCGGCCGGGGCAAGGTCGAGCCACACACGCCATTGCATCCCGGGCAGCGTGAGCGGCGGCAGCCCGGCGGGAATCTCGCCGACGATCTTCACGCCGTGCGTCTCATGCAGCCTCAATGCCGCCACGACGATGGTCGCGGCGACAACCGCAATCACCGGCGCCGCCTTGCCGGCCAGGTCGGCCGCGGTCCCGCTCAGGCCCAATCGCTGCAGCACGCGGGATAGAGATGCGTTGGTCCAGAAGAGAAACACCAGGCTGCCGGCGCCGATGGCGATCGTTGTCGCGTTCGCGTCGCGCGCATGACTCGCCATGGCGCCAAGAAGCGCGATGAGATTCCCGCCGGAGGCCTCGATGCCGAGCACATGCTTCAGCTGGCCCGCGGCGATGAGGACGGCCGAAGCACTGATGAATCCCGAAATTACGGGATGGCTGAGCAGATTGGCGAGGAATCCCAGGCGCATCAGACCCAGGGCCAGGAGGAAGAGCCCGGACAAGAACGCCAGGATCAGGGCCGCCTCTGCGTGTCCTGCCGTTCCGGGCGCTGCGAATTCGCCGATCGCGCTCGCCGTCATGAGCGAGACCACCGCCACCGGGCCGACCGCGAGCGTGCGGCTGCTGCCGAATGCCGCGTAGGCAATGAGTGGAAGCACGCTCGCGTACAGACCCGCCTGGGGCGGAAGACCCGCGAGCATGGCGTAGGCCAGGCTTTGCGGGATCAGCATGATGGTCACAATGCCCGCGGCGATCAGATCGCCCGGCAAGTCGTCGCGCCCATAGCCGCGCAGCCATTGTGCCGCGGGCAGGTATCGGGCAAGCGGCAAAGGTCTCGCTCCGCTCCGTTACGAAGGTTTCGGCGTTCGCCGCGCGCCGAAACTCTCGGCCGCTTCATAGACAACCATGCCCACGAGCATGGAAGCGACGAAAACCCCCGCCTGCCAATAGCCCGCGCCGAGCGCCACCAAAGCCGGACCCGGGCAGAATCCCGCCAGTCCCCAGCCGGCACCGAACAGCAGCCCGCCCGCGAGGAGCCTGCGGTCGACGGTTCGATTCGAAGGCAGCCGCATGGGCGAACCGAGCCATGAGTGCGTGCGGCGGGCGGCAATCGCAAAGCCGACGACGCCCACTGCAATGGCGCCGGCCATGACCAGGGCGAGCGAGGGATCCCAGGGTCCGGCCAGGTCGAGGAACCCGAGCACCTTGGCCGGGTTCGCCATGCCGGAGGCGATCAGCCCCAGACCAAAAAGCAGTCCGACAGCAAAAGACGTTAGCAAGTACATGCGCGCACCTCAGGAAAAGACATGGCGAGTCAGAAAAACGATCGTGAAGCCTGCCGCCATGAACGCGAGCGTGGCCGCGAGCGAACGCGGCGAAAACCGCGACAGCCCGCACACGCCGTGACCGCTGGTGCATCCCGAGCCATAGCGTGTGCCGATCCCGACGAGCAGGCCGGCTGCCACGAGAAGCGGCACGCCCGCATCGATCCGCAGCGCCGGAAGCGGTGTGGCCAGGGAATAAATCAGGGGCGCGGCGAGCAGTCCGCCGACGAACGCGATCCGCCAGCCGAAGTCGCCCTTTTGCGGTCGCAGCAGCCCGGCGACGATGCCGCTGATGCCGGCGATGCGGCCGAGGCCCAGCGCAAAGGCGACGGAAGCCAGGCCGATGAGGACGCCGCCGGCCAGCGCCGCCCACGGCGTGAATTGCACCCAGTCAATTTGCACGGCGCTTTCCCCGTGGCGCGCAGAACAGGCGATAGAGCGTCTCCAGCACCGCAAGCGCCTTCGGATCGCTGACCGAGTAATAGATCCGTTTTCCATCGCGACGCGTGCTCACCAGCTCCTGCGTGCGCAGGACGGTGAGCTGCTGCGACAGCGTGGGCTGCTGGATTCCGAGCTCCTCTTCCATATCGCTCACGCACCGCTCGCCCTGCGACAGGTGGCACAGCACGAGCAGCCGATCGGGATTGGCCAGCGCGCGCAGCAGTCCGGTTGCTTCTTCGGCCGCGGCATGCATCTTGCCCACGTCGAGTTCCATTGCGTTCGTCGTCATACGTCGCCTTGTAATAATTACATGAGATACATTATATTGACTTCGTAACTGAATTGCAATAGGATCGTTTCCAGCCACCGGAGAGAACCATGACCGGAAAGATCGGCAGGGCGCGGCCGCCGAGGGCGTTCACCGCAATGTAAGGAGATGGCCATGATCTTTCGCCAGCTGTTCGAGCCGGAGTCCTCGACCTACACCTATCTGCTCGCCTGTCCCGACACCGGCCAGGCCGTGCTCATCGACCCCGTGGTCGAGACCCTGGAGCGCGATCTGGCCGTGCTGCGGGAACTCGGCCTGCATCTGGTGTATACGCTCGACACTCACATCCACGCCGACCACATCAGCTCGTCCTGCCGCTTGCGCAAGCGCACCGGTTGCAAGATTGCCCTGCCCGCCATGGCACACCTGGCGTGCGCGGACGTGGGCGTGGCCGAAGACCGCCCATTGCAGGTGGGCGGCCTGATACTGCGGCCGGTCTTTACGCCGGGCCACACCGACACGCACCATTGCTACTTGCTGGATCATGGCGGCACTCTGCGCATCTTCACGGGCGATGCGCTGCTCATCGACGGCTGCGGGCGCACCGACTTCCAGAGCGGCAGCGCAGAAGCGCTTTACCACTCGGTGCGCGAGAAGATCTTCACGCTTGCCGACGACACGCTCGTCTATCCCTCGCACGACTACCAGCACCGCCATGTTTCGACGATTGCGCAGGAGCGCGAACGAAATCCGCGGCTCGGCGACGACAGATCCCTCGAGGAGTTCGTTCGCATCATGGCCAACCTGAACCTGCCTTATCCGAAAAAGATCGATGCCGCGGTGCCCGCGAACCTGCTCTGCGGCGACTG
>CAZZDV010000325.1:0-3811 GCA_964652785.1 uncultured Bordetella sp. | reverse complement strand
CGGCCTGGCGAGATCCGGCGTGGTGCGCGCCTTGACCCACCCCAGCCACGGCCAGCCGTCGACTTCGATGCGCACAAGGCCCCGCGCTTTGGCGAACGGCCGGTCGTGCTTGAAATGGTGGGTGTCGCCGTGGACCACCACGACCGGCTTGCCGAGCTTCTGGAAAAGCTCCGCGAATTTCCCGCGCAGGGCTGCATAACCGTCGCTCACCTTCGCCGCCTGCCGCTTCTCCTCGAAATCGGGATTAGCCTGCAGGAGGATGACCAGCGACTCGACCTCGTCCGAAGTCCGCGCGAGCGCAGCGGCCTCATCAAGCCACTCCAGGACGGCCTTCATTCGCGCCGCATGCTCGGCGTCCATTTCCGGCGTGCGGCCGAGGTTATTGTTGCTGCCGGGCACGTTGAGGCCGACGAAGAGGGCGCGCGAGTGCGTCCAGCGCACATGCTCAGGGTACGAATTCCACTGCCGGGCGAAGCCGGGCAGCGCGACGGTCTGCGCGTGGAACAGCTCGCGCAGCTTTGCCAGGCGCTCCATCGGGTCCGTGCCGCTGCGGTGGCAGTCGGTCCACTCGTTGTCGCCCAGGATCAGCACGAACGGCGCAGTGAAGCGCGCGAACTGCACCCGCCGCGCCTCGAACCATGCATCGGTGCAGGGTCCCTGGCCGCCGGTGATGTCGCCCAGGTGCACGACGAACGCGGGCTTCTCTCGGTTGATTTCATCGATCATCGCGTCGAGCAGGTTCGCGTGGGCCTGCGAGTACGGCGCGTCGCCCAGGAGCGCAAACGGCGCGCGCTCCGATCCTTGAGCGCCCGCCGCGCAGCAGGCGGCCAGCAGAGCGGCGGCAACGAGTGAACGCATCACAGTTTTTTCAGGCGGTAGAGCAGTTCGAGCGCCTCGCGCGGCGAGAGGTCGTCGGGATTGACCTGGTCCATCGCCTCGCGCAGCGGCTCGGCGGCCGGCTCGGGCTCGGGCTGCTCGCGGCCCGAGACGAAGAGGTCGGCCTGCCCCCCCCGCGCAATGCTCGCATCCTCGAGCATCTGCAGGTACTTGCGCGCCGTGCGGATCACGGGCTTTGGCACGCCGGCAAGCGCGGCGACCTGCAGGCCGTAGCTCTGCGAGGCCGGTCCTTCTTCCACTGCGTGGAGGAAGACGATGCTGTCCTTGTGCTCGACCGCATCGAGGTGCACGTTGGCGGCCTCCTTGTACTCCAGCGCGATCCGCGTCATTTCGAAGTAATGCGTCGCGAAGAGCGACAGCGCGCGGTTGCGCTCGAGCAGATGCCTCGCGATCGCCCATGCGAGCGCAAGGCCGTCGAAGGTCGAGGTGCCGCGGCCGACCTCGTCCATGAGCACGAGGCTGTGCGCGGTCGCGTTGTGCAGGATGTTGGCCGACTCGGTCATCTCGACCATGAAGGTGGAGCGCCCGCCCGCGAGGTCGTCCGCCGCGCCGATGCGCGTGAAGATCTGGTCGATGGGGCCGAGCTTTGCTGCTCGCGCCGGCACGAAGCTGCCGATATGCGCGAGCAGAGTGATCAGCGCGACCTGCCGCATGTAGGTGGACTTGCCGCCCATGTTCGGGCCGGTGATCAGCAGGAACCTTCTCGCCGCACCGAGGCGCGTGTCGTTCGGGATGAAGTGCTCGATCTGCGCCTCGACCACGGGATGCCGCCCGGCCTGGAACTCGAGCACGGTCTCGTCGGTGAAGTGCGGCCGCGACCAGCCGCGCTGGGAGGCGATCCGCGCAAAGCACGCGAGCACGTCCACCTGCGCAAGCGCGCGCGCGATTCTTTGCAGTTGCCCGACCTGCGCGCCGAGCGCATCGAGCAGCGCCTCGAAAAGCGACTTTTCCAGGGCGAGTGCGCGGTCCTTGGCCGAGAGCGCCTTGTCCTCGAATGCCTTCAGTTCGGGGGTGATGTAACGCTCGGCGTTCTTGAGCGTCTGCCGGCGGCGATAGTCGTCCGGCACCTTCCCGGTCTGCGAGTTCGTGACCTCGATATAGAAGCCGTGCACGCGGTTGTACTCGACCTTGAGGTTCGCGATGCCGGTGCGCGCCCGCTCGCGCACTTCGAGCTCCACGAGGAATTCGCCGGCGTTGGATTGCAGCTTTCGCAGCTCGTCGAGTTCCGGCGAATAGCCGTCGGCGATCACGCCGCCGTCCATTACGCGCGCTGACGGCTCCGGTGCGATGGCGCGCGAGAGCAGGGCGGTGCAGTCTTCCGGCTGCGCGAGGTCGGCTTTCAGCTCGACAAAGAGCGGCGCGGTGTCGGGCACCTGCGCGGTCAGCTCGGGCAGCAGTGCGAGGCTGTCGCGCAGGGCGGAGAGATCGCGGGGCCGCGCATTTTTCAGTGCGACCCTTGAGGCGATGCGCTCGACATCCGAAAACCGCCGCATCACGCGATGCAGGTCGCCCGCCGAATCGCTGAGGAGCGCAACCGCCTCCTGCCTCGCACCCACGATCGCGCGATCGCGCAGGGGATGGTGCAGCCAGTGGCGCAGCAGCCGGCTGCCCATGCCGCTGGCGCATTCGTCCATGAGCGAGAAAAGCGTCGGTGCGGGCTCGCCGCGCAGCGTCTCCGTGATTTCGAGGTTGCGGCGGGTGGCCGCATCCATGCGCACGTACTCGCCCGCGCGCTCGGTGCTGATCGAGACGACATGGGCCAGCCCCTGGCCTTGCGTCTTCCTCGCATAGTCGAGCAGCGCGCCGCACGCGCCGATGGCGGGGACCAGGTCCTCGCAGCCATACCCGGCCAGCGTCGCCGCGCCGAGCTGCTCGAGCAGGCGCTTGCGGCCGGACTCGAACTCGAAACTCCACTCGGGCAGGCGCGTCAGCATGAACGAGCCGAGCTCTGCGGTCAGCGCGGACGAATCGGCAATCAGGATCTCGGCCGGGCCGATGCGGCGAAGCTCGCTTGCGAGGATCTGCGGCGCGATCTCGGCCGCGCGCAGCTCACCGCTGGCGAGCGACAGCCACGCGAGTCCCACGGTCGACTTCTCCGCGCAAAGCGCAAGCAGGATGTTGTCGCTTTTTTCGTCGAGCAGCGCCGAGTCGGTCAGCGTGCCCGGCGTGACGATGCGCGTGACCTTGCGCTCGACCGGCCCCTTGGAAGTCGCCGGGTCGCCGATCTGCTCGCAGATCGCCACCGACTCGCCCATCTTCACCAGCTTGGCGAGGTACTGCTCCGCCGCGTGATAGGGCACGCCGGCCATGCGGATCGGCTTGCCCCCCGATGCCCCGCGCGCGGTGAGCGTGATGTCCATGAGCCGCGCGGCCTTCTCGGCGTCGTCATGGAAGAGCTCGTAGAAATCGCCCATGCGGTAGAAGAGCAGGACGTCCGGATGCTCGGCCTTGATGCGCAGGTACTGCTGCATCATGGGCGTGTGGTTGCTCAAACCGGGGTCATTCAAGGTGCTGTCTTCCGTGCGAAAGCTGCTCGTAACCTTTGGTATCAATGGCGTGGCGGTACAGGTTTACGCTCAGTTCGAGATCGAAAAAAATCGCGAAATAAAACCGCCCCCACTGCTGACACACCGCATTATCGCCGACCTGCGTTCCGGAGACGAGTGCGCCGATCCCGATAACCCGGGATTGCGGGTACGCCGCACGGGTGTTTTTCTACCGCTACCGGGCCAGTGATCGCGCACTGCGCGAGATCAAGCTCGGCGAGTTCGGTCCCATGACCCTTGCGCAAGCCAGCAAGGCTTTGGGAAGGCTCGAGCTCGAACACGAAAGGGGCGTCGATCCGCAGTTGCAGAAGCAGCAGGTACGCTCAGGAGCGCGGCGGAAGCGTGAAGCCGAGAAACTGTCGAGCTAT
>CAZZDV010000324.1:0-3824 GCA_964652785.1 uncultured Bordetella sp. | reverse complement strand
CCGGTTACAGCACGCCGCGCTGCGGATTGACGCGCTCGGCCTTGCTCTCGAGTTTGTTCAGCGCGCTGATGTAGGCCTTGGCCGACGCCACCACGATGTCGGTGTCGGCGCCAACGCCGTTCACGATCCGCCCGCCCTTGGACAGGCGCACCGTCACTTCGCCCTGGGATTCAGTGCCCGAGGTCACGGCGTTGACCGAATACAGGAGCAGCTCGGAGCCGCTCCTGGCCACCGTCTCGATCGCCTTGAAGGTGGCATCCACCGGGCCGTCGCCCTCGGCGTCGATCTTGTGCTCCTTGCCGGCTTCGGTGATCACCACCGACGCATGCGGGCGCTCGCCCATGCCGCTCGCCTGGTTCATGTG
Organism: uncultured Bordetella sp.; assembly: GCA_964652785.1. Lineage (GTDB taxonomy): Bacteria > Pseudomonadota > Gammaproteobacteria > Burkholderiales > SG8-39 > SZAS-79. Next base: position 3,460 of record CAZZDV010000324.1, on the reverse strand, counting down.
GATGAGCTTCCAGCGGTCTTCCGAGTCGGGGATCGAGGTGTCGGAGACCAGCGCCTGCAGGTCCTCGTCGAAAATCTCGGATTTCTTGTCGGCGAGGTCCTTGAATTTCTGGAACGCCTTGTTGTACGAGTCTTCCGACTCGAGGTCGATGCCGAGCTCCTTCAGGCGCTGCTTGAACGCCGTGCGGCCCGAGAGCTTGCCGAGCACGATGCGGTTGGTGGCCCAGCCCACATCCTCGGCGGTCATGATCTCGTAGGTCTCGCGCGCCTTGAGCACGCCGTCCTGGTGGATGCCCGAGGCGTGCGCGAAAGCATTGGCGCCGACGACGGCCTTGTTCGGCTGGACCACGAAGCCGGTGATCTGCGAAACGATGCGCGAAGTCGGCACGATCTGCGTGGCGTCGATGCGGGTGTCGAGGCCGAAGAAATCCTTGCGCGTACGCACGGCCATGACCACCTCCTCGAGCGAGGTGTTGCCCGCGCGCTCGCCGAGACCGTTGATCGTGCATTCGATCTGGCGCACGCCGCCGATCATCACCGCGGCAAGCGAGTTCGCCACCGCCATGCCGAGGTCGTTGTGGCAATGCACCGACCAGACCGCCTTGTCCGAATTGGGAATGCGCTCGCGCAAGGACCGGATGAACTCGCCGAACTGCTGCGGCACCGCGTAGCCCACGGTATCGGGCATGTTGATCGTGCTTGCGCCTTCCGCGATCACCGCCTCGAGCACGCGGCAGAGGAAATCGGGGTCCGAGCGGCTGCCGTCCTCGGGCGAGAACTCGACGTCGCCGCAGTGCTTGCGCGCGAAGCGCACCGAGAGCTTGGCCTGCTCGCAGACCTGGTCGCGGGTCATGCGCAGCTTCTTTTCCATGTGCAGGTCGCTGGTCGCGAGGAAGACATGGATGCGCGCAGACTTGGCGCCCTTGAGCGCGTCGATGCCGCGCTGCACGTCCTTGTCGTTGGCGCGGCACAGGCCGGCCACGATCGAATCCTTGATCATCGCGGCCACCGCCTTAACCGCCTCGAAGTCGCCGTTGGAAGCGGCCGGGAAGCCCGCCTCGATCACGTCGACCTTCATCCTCTCCAGCGCGCGGGCGATGCGCAGCTTCTCCTCGCGCGTCATCGAGGCGCCGGGACTCTGCTCGCCGTCGCGCATGGTGGTGTCGAAGATGATCAAGTGGTCTTGTTTCATGGCTGCTCCTGGTGTGTCCTTGCAAACGGATGGCTGTGTGCTGGATGTATGAGTGCTGGATGTATGAGTGCCGATTCTCCGGGCCTTTTGGGCCGGGAGGCGGGGGTACTCCGAGAGGGGGGGTTAGTGTGCGCGCGCGGGGCGCAGCAGCAGGGTACGAAGCAGCGCAGCCAGCGACAGGATCGCCAGGCTGAGATCGGTCGAACGAAGGAGGTTCGAGGGCCGCATAGCGGTTGAATATAGCCGCGTTTGCCGCGGGTGGCAAGTTACGGCTGGGCCCTCCCCGGAAATCAGCGCCGCTTGCGTGTCTTGCGGTAGATCCAGAACACGTACCCCGACAGCGAGTACGCGACGAACAGGAGGAACAGGAACATCGCGGGCTTGTAGCCGATGATCGCGATCGCGCCGATCACCACTGGCACGGCCCAGAACGGCACGCGCTTCCTGGGGTTGAAGTCCTTGAAGCTGTAGAACGGGATCGTCACCACCATCGTGATGCCGGCGAAGAGCGTCGTCACGAAAGCGATGTAGCGGATCCAGTCGACCCGGTGGATGCCGAAATCGTCGGCGACCCAGATGAAGCCGGCCACCAGCGCTGCTGCGGCCGGGCTCGGCAATCCCTGGAAGAAGCGCTTGTCGACGACCTGGATATTGGTGTTGAAGCGCGCCAGGCGCACCGCGCCCGCCGCGCAGTACACAAAGGCGGGTACCCAGCCGATGTTGCCCAGGTCCTTCAGCGCCCAGACATACATCACCAGCGCGGGTGCCGCGCCGAACGAGACCATGTCGGAGAGGCTGTCGTAGTCGGCGCCGAACTCGCTCTGCGTGCGCGTCATGCGAGCGATGCGCCCGTCCAGGCCGTCGAGCACCATGGCGACGAAGATCGCCACCGCGGCCTGGTCGAAGCGCGCGTTCATCGCCTGCACGATCGCGTAGAAACCGGCGAAGAGCGACGCCGTGGTGACGAGGTTCGGCAGCAGGTAGATGCTTCGGCGCCTCAACGCAATGCGCCCAACCGGCGCGCGGGATTCTAGGCCGGCTTGCGGATCGTCAGCCACGTCCGGGCAATATTGCCAGCACGGTTGCCGCGGCCGAAACCTTGTCGCCGATCGCGGCCCGGGGTTCCGCATCCAGCGGGAGGTAGACATCCACCCGCGAGCCGAAGCGGATGAAGCCGTAGCGCTGCCCGCGCGTCAGGCCGGTGCCCGCGCCGACATAGCAGAGGATGCGCCGCGCGATGAGCCCGGCGACCTGCACGCACGTGACCTCGCGGCCGGAGGTGGTCGTGATCAGCAGCGCGTTGCGCTCGTTCTCGATGGAAGCCTTATCGAGCGACGCATTGACGAACGAGCCGTGGTGGTAGACCACCTCGCTCACCTTGCCGTCCACCGGCGAGCGGTTCGAGTGCACGTTGAACACGTTCATGAACACGCTGATCTTGAGCGCCTCGACGTTGCGGTAGGGATCCATTGCCTTGCCCACGATCACGACGCGCCCGTCGGCGGGCGACACGACCGCCAGCGGGTCGGCGGGCACCTCACGTGGCGGGTCGCGGAAGAACTGGAGGATGAAGAGCGTGACGATCCAGAGCGGCACCGACCAGCCCCAGCCTGCGAAGGTGCCGACCGCAAGGGACACGACGGTTGCGATCGCGAGGAAGGGCCAGCCTTCCCTGGCGATCAGCGGGTGCGGATAGTTCGCTGCCAAGTCGTGCGCTCCTTAAGGCCGGCCGCGTCGCGGCACGGCCTAGTTCTTCGCTTTGTCGACGAGCTTGTTCTTCTTGATCCACGGCATCATGTCGCGCAGCTTGGCGCCGACCGTCTCGATCGGGTGCTGCGCGGTGATGCGGCGGCGGGAAAGCAGCGTAGGCGCGCCGGCGCGGCTCTCGAGGATAAAGTTCTTGGCATACTCGCCGGTCTGGATGTCCTTGAGGATGTCCTTCATCGCCTTGCGGGTCTCGTCGGTAATGACGCGCGGGCCGCTCACGTACTCGCCGTACTCGGCATTGTTCGAGATCGAATAGTTCATCGTCCCGATGCCGCCCTCGTACATGAGGTCGACGATGAGCTTGAGCTCGTGCAGGCACTCGAAATAGGCCATCTCCGGCGCATAGCCCGCCTCGACAAGCGTCTCGTAACCCGCCTTGATCAGCTCGACGATGCCGCCGCACAGAACGGCCTGCTCGCCGAAGAGGTCGGTTTCGGTCTCTTCACGGAAGGAGGTCGCAATCACGCCGGCGCGGGTATTGCCGATGGCTTTCGAGTAGGAG
>CAZZDV010000323.1:0-3853 GCA_964652785.1 uncultured Bordetella sp. | reverse complement strand
GATGGCCTACAAGACACGCGAGCTCCATCCGGAGTTCGGCATCGAGATCGAAGGCGTCGACCTTTCGGCGCCCTTGAGCACCTCGCAGTTCGCGAGGATCCGCGCGCTCTACGACGCGCACTCCGTGGTGGCGATCCCAGGCCAGGACCTCACGCCGGCCGCGCAGGTGAGCTTCCTCAAGCGCTTCGGCAAGCCGAAGATCTCGCAGCGAAAGGAATTCCACCTCGAGGGCAGGCCCGAGATCGGCAAGGTCGGCAACGTTAAGAAGCCCGACGGAACGCCCGCCGCTTTCCTCGACCGCGCCGGCGACCTGTGGCACACCGACACGTCGAGCGATTCGCATATCGACGCGGTGACGATGCTGTATTGCGTCCAGACACCGTCCGAAGGCGGCGACACCCTTTTCTGCAGCATGCATGCCGCGCTCGAATCCTTGCCGAAAGCCGCGCGCGAGCGCATCCGGGCCCTCGGCGTGGTGCACAGTTTCAACAAGCACAACGACGCGCTGCTCGCGAAGAATCCGGGCTCGGCCAAGCCATTAAGCGCCGAGGATCGCGCCAAGTGGCCCGACCGCATCCACAAGGTCGTGCAGGAGCACCCGGTCACGGGACGCGAGCACTACTTCGTCAGCCCGACGCTGGTGAAGACCTTCGACGGGATGGACGAACCCCAAAGCGCGGCGCTTGCCAAGGAGCTCATGGAGCACGCCACCCAGCCGGACCGCGTCTATCGCCACGTATGGCGCGTTGGCGACCTCGTGTTCTGGGACAACCGCGCCGCGATGCATTCAGCCACGCCGGCCCGCAGTTATGACTGCGTCGGTGGCGGTGAGCGGCTCATGCACCGCGCCTACGCATACACTAACCTTCCGCTCTAACCCGCGTGGTTTACCGCGATCTCGCCGCTTTACTTCTTTGCAGCCTGTTTCTTGACTTTCTCGACGGATTTCGCGACGCGCGCCTCGGTGTGCTTGGCCTTCGCTTTGCGCCGCCGCGTCTGCACTGTCTTGGAATGGCTCATCTATGGCTCCGATCGGGTCTTCGGGTGATTTGGCCCTCTAGTGTGAGCGATTTTGCGGCTCGAGGCCAATTAGGCGCGTTACCGCACTGACGACCGCTCGCGCGGAAGTTAGTTTTTGCAGGCGCGGATTGGGCGCCAACGGCATTCAAAGGATCGCCATGACACACCTGAAAACGATTGCGGCCGCGCTGCTTGCGGCGCTTGCATTGAGCGCGTGCGTGGGCTTCGTCGTCCCCGTGCCGGTGTCCACGAGTTCGGACACGCAGCCCAGGCGCTAGGCAAGACCTGCTGGAGTTATACCGGTTCGGTTATATCAACTGCCCGGAGGGCGGTGCGGGGATTGATTCCGCGGAAACGAATGTTTCGAATCAGGCGTCGGAACGCGCCTGATTTACGAGTTCGACCAAAGCCTCGTACGGCTGAGCGCCGACGACGCCGCGCCCCGCCGCCACAAACGTAGGCACGCCCGTCACGCCGTACTTGCGCGACTTGTCCCAGTCGGCGTCGACCGCGTCCTTGAAGGTGCGTTTTTCGAGCACTTCGAGCGCCGCTTCGCGCGAAAGCCCCACCGATGCCGCAAGGCCCGCGAGCACGTCCTTGTCGCCGATGTCGAGGCCGTCGACGAAGTACGCGCGGAAGATCGCGTCGTGGATCGCCTCGCCGCCGGGCTGGGTGTCGGCCCAGGCGCCGATCTCCTGCGCGAGGCGGCTGTTGAACGTCATGGTGCGGTTGCCGTAGGGCAGGCCCTCGGCTTCCATGCGCGCGCGCATCTGCGCCTGCATCTTGGGGATGTCGTAGCCGCGGCCCGCAAACAGGTCGGCGAGGCTGCGCCCGTCCAGCGGCGTGTCCGGATGCAGCGGGAAATGCACCCACTTGATCCTGACACCGTGTTCGGCCTTGAGCTGCTCAATACGCACGGTACTGAGATAGCACCAGGGTCAGACGTAGTCGGAGAAGACTTCTATTTCAAGGGGTTCGGTCATGATGTAACAGGAGGTAAGGTGCGGTCGATCATAGCAGCCGGCTGGGGTAAACTCACGCACCTTTTGGGTCCACAAAAAAAGCACACATGCCCCTGCTTCGACCCCGCATCCTCGTTGCCTGCGCAACGCTCCTGATGCCTCTCGCATTCAGCGGCGCGGTCAACGCTGCTGTGTACGGCAAGGTCGAAAACGACCGCGTATCAGTCATTTACTCCGACCAGCCGCCGGCCGACCTCAGCTACAAGCTCTACTCCAACAGCAACAACCGATTCATCGTCCACCCCAACGCCTACCGCAGCCTGCAGATGCGCGAGCAGGCCAAGGCGGAGCTCGCGGCGATCGAGGCGCAGGCCGCCAGCAGCCGCCGCGTCCCCGCCTCGTACGGCCCCGCCTACTACGGCCCGGTGCGCATGCCCTCGACGTTCGACCATCACATCCACGCCGCGGCTGCCGAGACCAAGGTCGACGCGGGCCTCATCAAGGCGGTGATTTCGGTGGAGTCCGGCTACAACCCGACGGCCCGCTCGCCCAAAGGCGCGATGGGCCTCATGCAGCTCATGCCGGATACCGCGCGGCGCTACGGAGTCAAGGACATCCGCGACCCGCGCGAGAACATCCACGGCGGCGCGCGTTACCTGCGCGACCTCATGGCGATGTTCGGCAACGACCTCAGGCTCGTCCTGGCCGCCTATAACGCGGGCGAGGAAGCGGTCATGAAGTATGGCCGGCGCATCCCGCCTTACGCCGAGACGACTGCCTACGTGCCGAAAGTGCTCTCCCGCTACAAGCAGGCGCCCCTGCCGCCAACGGCCTCGGGCGAGTAGCTCCCGTGTTGAAGACGTCAGTTCAGCGTATCCTGAGCAACGGAGGGCTTTTCCCTCCATTCGCGAAGGAAAGTCATGGATTTCAAGTTACCGAACAATACGAGCCCGTTCCTCTTGGGCGCGCTCGCAGGCGCAGTGCTCGCCACCTGGGTGGGATTCGACGCCCTCGGATGGAAGACCAGCGCGGCCGCCGACGCGCTCATGAAGCGCCAATCCGAGACCGCCGTGGTTGCCGCGTACGCGCAGATCTGCACAACGCAGTTCAAAAACGCCAAGGATCACGAAGCCCAGCTCGTCGCGCTGAAGAAAGTCGACAAGTGGTCGCGCGGCGACGTGATCGCCAAAGGCGGCTACGCGACGATGCTTGGAGCCAAGGAACCGGTGTCCGGGGTCTCGGCTGCCTGCGCCGACCTGCTCACGCCGGAGAAGCCGTAACCCGGGTGTAACCGCTCAGGGAAAAGAGACGTTGAAGGCCGTGGAGATCGTGCCCGCGTACTTGCCGAACAGCTTGAGGCTCGGGGTGGAAATGGTCAGCACGTTGGCGCGCTGATCGCTCGCGCTTTTGCGCTGGTCCACAACGCCAGCCTCGACCAGCTTGACCAGCCTGCGGCGCACGGTGGTGCGCGAGCTCGGAATGACGAGCAGCAGTTGCTTGAGCGTGAGGGGTTTTCCCAGCTCTTCGGCGTATCCGATTTCGATGATGATGTCGAAATCGATCATGGAGGCAAGGAACGGCAGGCGCACCCGTTCGAAGTCCCTGACTTTCCTCCATGCCGCGAAAATCTTCATATTTTTTTGGTTTTATGAGCCCACGCCATCGTGGAAATACGATGGTGTCTGGCAAGTCCCTCCTTAGCAAGCGGGAATTGGGTTCAAATTGGCACCTATCTGGCGCCGCGGACCAGTTGCTGCGGGATGAACTTGTGCAGTTCCAATCAAGATTCAGGGCTTATCCATAGACCTCATCATGATCGCCGATGTTGACCGGGATGATCTGCCCGTGCTGGATCAGCATTTCCAGCGTGA
>CAZZDV010000322.1:0-3857 GCA_964652785.1 uncultured Bordetella sp. | reverse complement strand
CTTCGGTCAGGCGGCGCCATAGCGGTGAGAGGAGCCACATCGACTCCTTATCGGCCGGGTTTGCCGATCCGTTAGTCCGCCGGGGCGGCGACTTGGCCTTCTCGGTGTTGCTCTTCTCGCGCGCTCGACTCGCCGTAGATCCCGCCGAGCACTGTCCTTGGCAACACGACAAAACAGCGGGGGTGAGGGGGGGCTTTGCCAAAAATCAGCCCCCCACGAAACAACGCGCCTCGCCAGTCAATCCGAAAAAATCACTCCACCCGCACTCACCTCAGCACCAATCGGACTACGCGTGAAATATGCGGGCTAGCTCTTCTGGCGGATCGCGAGCACCGCCTGGTTCCTGAGCGTCTTGAGCAGGCTGAGTTCGTCGGGCCTGAAACGGAGGGTTTCGGCGCGTTCGGCGTCGGCGTAAATGAGGCCGAGCGCCTTCTTGTTGACGACGAGTGGCAGCAGCACCATGCCCTTTGCGCCGATCGCCTTCCTGTACCAGTCGGGCACGTAAGGCTTCACCTTTTCGGCGTCGAGGTCCTCCAGGCACAGATCGGCGCCCTGCACGACGGCCGCATAGAACACGTCGCGCGAACCAGTGGTGGGCACCGACAGTCCGGACTGCACGAGCGCATCGGCGTCCGCGCCAAAACCGAACCGGCACCGCAGCAGCTGCCGGGCCGGTTCGCTCACGAAAAGCAGCACGCGCGTGAATCCCATGGCGCGGTACATCGTCTCCAGGATGATGCGCAGCAGGTCGTTCAGGTGGTATTCGCCGACCAGCGTGTTGGTGATGTCCTGCACGCCCGCGGCCAGCGCCGCGTGCCGGTGGGCCGAGGGCAGCGCATCGGTGGGGGGGGCGGCGAACTGCGCCGGGTCGGCCGTGCGAAGAACGATGTCTGGAGCGATCCGGCGCAATGTGGGGTCTCCTTCGTCCGGAGCTGAAACGGGCGTCCCCCAGCTCCTGGCGTTGGCCACGACCGGGCACATGGTTGCGCTGTAGCCAAGGACCTGCGCGTCGCCCATCAGCCGGGCCAGCGATTCCTGGACCGCGCCGGTGAGGCCTCTGGCCGAAACGCCGGTGGCCGCGCCGAACCGTTCGACCAGCCCGGCCAGCTTCGCGGCGCGGTCGCGTTCGCTCGATGTTCGCACCACGGCCGCGAGGCTGTTGGAAAGTTCCGAGATCACGCGCAGCTTGTCGTCCTCGCCGACCGGGCGCGGCGCGGTCTTGCCGGCCGCGCACCGCATCGAGGTGAGGATCGTATCGGGGAGGTTCCAGGCGCGGCCCACGCCGGCGCCGAGGTCCTCGTAGGAAATGCCGAGCACCTCGGTGGAAGCGCGGCGTTCGTCGAACCCCCGGGCCGCCATCAGGCGCGCGACTTCCTGCGCTTCGTCGTGCAGGTAATACGTGGTGAGCAACCGGCCCAGCCGGTGGTACATCGAGCAGATGAAGGCCTGTTCGGTGTCGTGAATGCCGACCAGGCCGCACAGCTGGCGCGAAAGGATCGCCGAGAAGTAGGACGCGACCACTTCGTCTTTGAACTCCGCGGCTTTGGGCTTGTCGTGCAGGTGCTCGAACAGCATCAGCGAAAGCGCGATCGAGCGGACCTGGTCGAATCCGAGGATGGCCACCGCGCGCGACACGGTGCTGATCGTGCCGCCGAACTGCGCGTAGTTCGACGCATTGACGATGCGCAGCAGCTTGTTGGTGATCGAAAAGTCCTTGAGGATGCTGTTGCAAAGCACGCTCGCGTGCTCGCGGTCGGCGGCGACGCGCGTGACCGCGGAAAGCGCTCCGGACAGGACCGGGAAGTCGCTCTGGTGGCGCATGCGACGCAGCAGGAACTCGAGGGTTCCCTGCTTGGCCGGCTCGGCGGATTCGGGGGCGGCCGGCTCGGGCGCCAACCACGCCTCGAGCGCCGCCGCCATTGCGAGCGCTCCGTCGTATCGCTCGCGCGGGTCCTTGGCCAGGGCCTTCATCACGATCAGGTCGAGTTCGGGGGCGACGCTGGGGTTGCTCCGTGACGGCGGTTCGTAATCCTCGTGCACGATCCTGTGCATGGTCTGGTAGGGGTCGCGCGAACGCACGGGCGGCGAGCCGGTGAGCATTTCATAGAGGACCACGCCGAGCGAAAACAGGTCGCAGGAGGCCTCGTAGCGATGCGTGGCGATGTACTCCGGCGCCATGTAGGCCGGCGTGCCGCAGAACTCGGCGTGCTCGTCCGAGGGGCCATGCACGGCGATGCCGAAATCCATCAGGCGCGGCACGCCCTCGGCAGTGAGCATGATGTTGGCCGGTTTCACGTCTCGGTGGACGACCTGCCGGGCGTGGGCGTACGCAATGCCCTCGAGCAGCGCGAGCGTGATGCGCACCGCCTCGGCCGCCGGCATGAGTCCGTCGGCGCGCACGCGCTGCGCGAGGCTGTGCCCCTCGACCAATTCGAACACGAGGTAGGGCTCGCCCTGGTCTTCGCCCGCGTCGTAGAGCGTGACGATGTTGGGGTGCTGCAACCGGCTGACGATGCGCGCCTCGGCGAGCAGCGCTTCGAGTTGCGAAGCCGCGCCATCGGCATTCAGATGCAGGGTCTTGAGCGCGACCTGCCGCTCCAGGTGGGTGTCCATCGCAAGGTGGACCGCGCCCTGCGCGCCGCGGCCGAGTTCGCGCAGGACCTCGAAACGCCCGATGCGCGAGGGCACCGGCGCTTTGGGAGCCAGTGAAATTGCCAATGCCATGCCGTCCCCGGATCAGGAAGCGCGAAGAAAGGCGTCACGTTACGCGCGAGCGGGTTCATTCGATGCGTGAAACAGGGCGGGTTTCGGCCTTCAATTCGGGGCGGGGAATCCTTCGCAATTCGCCTCTTCGGTTTCGCCGGAGGGTGCCGATAATTCCAGCACAGACATTTCCAGATGCGGGGAAGGGCGCCGTGCAGATGAGCCTTAAGTCGATGCTTGCCAAGGGCGCGGCCGCCTGCGGCATCATTGCCCTGATCGGCACTGGTTCGGCACAACAGCCGAGCGAACTCGGATTTTCGACCCGGGTCAGCGCAATGCTGGCCGCGAAATATGCCGAGCGATTCGGGGCTTCGACCGTGCAGCGGATCGGCCGGTGGAAAACGTTCGCCCGGGAGCGCAAAGGCTTCTCGCCGACGCGAGTGTTCGAAACCCCGGACGGCCACGAGGCGGCGCTGGAAATGGTCAACGCCGCGATCAACGACAACGTGACCTGGAAGGAGGACCGGGAACACTGGGGCGCCGAGGACTATTGGGCGACACCGGCCGAGTTGATCGGTAGCGCCGGCGGGGATTGCGAAGACTACGCGATCGCCAAATATTACCTGCTCAAGGAGTTGGGCGTGCCTATCGCTCGCCTGCGCATTACTTATGTGCGCGTCCTCAACCTCAATGGACAGGCGCACATGGTCCTGGCCTATTACGCGAGCGCGGAGGCCGAGCCGCTGATCCTGGACAACCTCGTTCCTCGTGTAAGACCGGCTTCGCAGCGCACCGATCTCGACCCGGTCTACAGTTTCAACGACGACGAAATCAGGTTGGTGGCAGGCGGCAGGCGCGGCAAGCCTTCGGAGATCCGGAACTGGATCCACGTGCAGACGCGGCTCGCCATGGAAGCCCGCATCTAGCGATGGGGCCGCCGTGACCCTCGGAAGACAGTTGCTTTCCGGCACCGCGCTCATCTTCATCGCGCTTCTCGTCGGTATCGAGGCGATCTACGTGGCCAGCGCGCGCGGCAATCTGGAAAATCAGCTCGACGCGCACGCCAACGAGACCGCCACGCAACTTGCGCTGTCGATCGGCGCGCGCATGCCGGTGATCGACCTCTCCCTCATCAACATCATGGTGAGCCCAGT
>CAZZDV010000321.1:0-3873 GCA_964652785.1 uncultured Bordetella sp. | reverse complement strand
ATAGCGAGATCACCTGCGCAGGGGCGCCGGTGCCGGGCGCTCGGCTGCTTCGTTCCCGGGTCTCCCGGGCGCGAATTCGCTGTCCTCGATCTCGGTAAAGACCATGAGCGCAATCGCGCGCTCGTGCCCCTCCCGGACGAGTTCGAGGGTGTGCGCGAGGTTGAGTTCCGGGTCGGCCACGCGGCAGAGAGGCCTGCACGCCGCGACGCGAACGAACCCTTGCCGATAGATGGAGAGGAAATCCTCCGCGGAGACCTGGGCAACCATGGGTGCATTGTTGGGTTGGAGGTCAACGTCTTCTGTGCGCGGAACCACGAAGCGGTGGCGCTTAGATTAATCCGCCCGCGGGCTTTTTACGCGACTTTCGCCGCCAATGGATGTAGTACGCCAAGCCGAGCAACGTGAGCAGCAACGAGCCCCACAGCAGCTGTTCTGCACTTCTTGCATCTTCGATCTTGAGAATCTTGTCAATTTCGGGCTGCTCAGGATGAGGCAAGTCAGCCTGATTCGTCGCAGGCTCGAAGGTCAGATCACCCTTGCCTGCGCGCGATTTCGAGTAGTCGAGAAAAACAGTCAGGCGCTTCATTTGACCGGTCTGCGCCTCCGCGAGCTTCAACACCTCACGCAGCTCCTTGCTCTGGCCGGGCGTCAGCATTTTGGACCACGAGCGCGCTTCCCATCGCGCATCGCCGGCCTTTGCTTCGACCCGGGCGTCGCCGAGGAAATATACGTTCAACGACCGGCCCTCCCGATCGCCTGCCGATTCGGGCTCCCGATAGGGGTAGATCGGTTGCTCCGTCCGGAAGGACATCCGCACGGCTTTAGCATCGATGCTAGAGGATTGAGGGCTGTCGTTTGCAAGCTTGAACGCCGTGATCATCCAGCGTTTTTCGACATAGGGCTTGTACCACTCGAGCAGTGCCGGGTTGCTGGCATAGCCATTGGCCTTGAGCCAGGCATCGAGCGCAGTGGCATCGGTGGCGTCCAAAACGGCCGCGTCGTACCCACCCACTTTCGCCGTGGCAACGACGGTCACCCTGGGTGCGGATGCCGGGCCTGGAACTATTCTCGTCCGCATGTACTTTTCATAGTTATCGGGTTCACTGAGCTTCTGGACGACGCCGAAGGCCGCATTGTTCGCTTCGGCGAGCTCGGGCACTGTCGGCGTCGGGACCAGGAATCCGATATCGGCCGACTTCGCATTAATCGATGCGCGCCGGATGAAGTGCTGCACCCGAGCGGGCGCATTCCAGACGATGATTGCGGACTCGTCACTGATCCTGATTTCTTCGCCCGGACGGCCGATCGGTGCGCACGCCTGCGATACCTCAAAGGCCGAGAGAACACACAGAAGTCCTGCGAGGAGCGTACCGGTTCTTTTCATTCGGCCCTACCGGCTGATCTGCCGCTCCACGACCGGCGCGCCGCTGGTATCGCCTTGGGAGGTGTAATAAGCGTCCCCCAGGCGGAAGTACCAGTCGCAGCGTTCGATCCTCGCGTTGCTCTGGGTCCTGATGTCGGCGCACAGGGAGCCCTTATCGGAGACGAACCAGGTCCCTTCATAGGAGAGGTTCGCACCGCGCCCTATGTACGGCATCAGCGTCCCGCGCAGCTTGCCGTCCTGGCCGAAGAACGCCTCGGATTTCAGTTCGGGGTTCGTCGTCGACGGCCCGATCATCTTCACGCCCGTCGCGATCGCGGCAAGCTCGTCATCGCTGCGGTCTTAAGCTTGAGCAAAATTGCCATCCCGGAAATAGTAGGTTGTTGTACTTAAATGCTGCCATTTTTTGTCTGAAGTCCGCTCTGCAAGCGGCTTTCCGGGCGAAATACTGTCATTGAATACCGCAGAACACAATCCATATAACGGCGTAAGCCCCATCGGAAGGCGCGTGGATTGCGACGAAGCGGCTCTGGGGCTAGCCAATCGTCATCAGCGAGGCATTTCCGCCGGCGGCCGCGGTATTGATGCTGAGCGCGCGCTCCACCACCAGCCGCTCCAGCGGCACCGGCTCACCCGGGCGCAAGCCTTCCACGCCGACGATCGGCCCGGGCCGCTGGGCGAGTTCGTTGCGGAGTTCGATGAGCCGCTGCGCGCTGCCGTGAAAGAGGACCTGGTCGAACTTTTCGAGACCTGAAGGTTCGCGCACGGGCCGGCTGCCCACGGCCAGCACCGCCGCCAATTGCGCCTGCAGATCCTCTTCGCGCTCGGCCAGGCAGAGCACGGCTTCGCGAGGCACGACGCTGTAGGTATTCAGCTCGCCGGTCGGACCGCGCAGCGGCAGTTCGAAGCGTTTCCCCGACTCCTCGAAGACGCGAGCCAGCACGTCATCCGGCCCGCGCGACAGGAGCCGGTACAGGTAGAGCGGCCCGCCCGCCTTCGGCCCGGTGCCCGAAAGGCCTTCGCCGCCGAACGGCTGTACGCCGACGACCGCCCCGACCATGTTGCGATTGACGTAGACGTTGCCCGCATGCGCGAGGCCGACCACGCGGTCGATCGTCTCGTCGATGCGGGTGTGCAGGCCCAGCGTAAGGCCGTAGCCGGTCGCGTTGATTTGCGCGAGCAGCTCGTCGAGCGCTTCGCGCCTGTAGCGAACGAAGTGCAGCACCGGGCCAAAGACCTCGCGCTCCAGCTCGACGACGCTTTCGATTTCGACCAGGCTCGGCAGGACGTAAGTCCCTCCTTCGAGCCCCGTCGAATCGGGCGACGCGATCGTGTGCACTGGACGCCCCCGCGCGCGCATCGCCTCGAGGTGCTTTTCGATGATCGCTTTTGCTTCCGCGTCGATCACCGGACCGACGTCGGTGGACAGGCGATCGGGCATCCCGATGCGCAGCTCGGCCATCGCCCCTCGCAGCATTTCGAGAATCCGGTCCGCCGCGTCCTCCTGCACGCAGAGCACGCGCAGCGCAGAGCATCGTTGTCCTGCGCTGTCGAAGGCGGACGCCACCACGTCCGCGACGACCTGCTCGGCAAGCGCCGAGGAGTCGACGATCATCGCGTTCTGCCCGCCGGTCTCCGCAATCAGGGGAACGCCATGCCCGTTCTCGTCGAGCCGGCCGGCCACGGCGCGCTGAAGGATGCGCGCAACTTCGATCGAGCCTGTGAAGAGCACGCCTTTCACGCGCTCATCCGTCACCAGCCGGTCGCCGACCACTTCGCCGCGGCCCGGCAGAAGCTGCAGGACGTCGCGCGGAATGCCCGCGCGCCAGAGGAGCCTCACGGCTTCGGCGGCGATCAGCGGTGTCTGCTCGGCCGGCTTTGCGAGCACGGTGTTGCCCGCCGCGAGGGCCGCGGCCACCTGCCCGGCAAAGATCGCCAGCGGGAAATTCCACGGGCTGATGCAGGCCACCGGGCCGAGGGGCATGTGGTCGTGAGACGCGAATCCCTTTGAAACGAGCCCCGCGTAATAGCGCAGGAAATCGACGGCCTCGCGGACTTCGGAGAGCGCGTTTGCTGCGGTCTTGCCGGCTTCGCGCACGAGCAGGCCCATCAGGTGCGCGCGCTCGATTTCGATTTCATCGGCAGCGCGCTCAAGAATCGCCGCGCGCTCGGAGGCCGCGAGCGCAGCCCAGCGCGAGGCCGCTTGCGTTGCACAACGCAACGCGGTGTCGACGTCCTGCGCAGTGGCTTCGTGAACCCTGCCGACGACATCGGTATGGTTGGCCGGATTTCGCACCGGCCGCGCGTCGCCCGGTACGCATTCGACACCCAGCATCGGCGCTGCGACCCATTCGACGCTGGCGCGCATCCCGTCGACGAGTTGCTCCAGCTCTCTCCGATTTGCGAGGTCGATGCCGCCCGAGTTCCTTCGGATTTTTCCGTAGAGATCCCTCGGGAGCGGGATGGCCGGATGCGGCAGGCCGGACCCGCCC
>CAZZDV010000320.1:0-3879 GCA_964652785.1 uncultured Bordetella sp. | reverse complement strand
CGGTCGGCCCGCCGGGCGGGAACGCGAGGATCATGCGGATGGGTTTGTTGGGATAGGGTTGGGCGAGGGCGGGTGCCGCGAAGAGCACGCCGGCCAGTCCGAGGATCACCCCGATTCCTGTCAATTGCTTCATTCTTGTTTTGTCTCCGTCCTCAGGCATCGAACCGGTCGAGCACGCGCCCCGGTCCCTGCGCCAGCTTCACATAGTCCGTGCCGTCGAATACGCGCACGCCGTTGACCCACACGCCCGCAACGCCCTCGGGCCTGCGGATCATGCGCGATCCACCGCCCGGCAGGTCGTGCAGCCTCACCAGTCCGGACAGCCCAACCTTGCCCGGATCGAACAACAACAGGTCTGCCCACGCGCCCGGCTCGATGCGTCCGCGCTCAGGGATACGGTACTTGGCCGCGGGATCGCTGGTGAGCTTGCGCACGCCCTCGGCCAGCGAGAACACGCCGGTCTCGCGCACCCAATGCCGCAGGAAGTGCAGCCCGAACCCGGCATCGCACATGAAAATCAAATGCGCACCGGCATCCGACAACGACACGACACCGGCCGCGTGCTTGAGCAGCGGCGCGACGCCCTTGTCGTCGTTCTGGAACAGCTTGGCCACGAAGCGCGTCGAGAGATCGTTCTCCAGCGCGACGTCGAAGAAGCAGTCGAGCGGGTCGACGCCGCGCTCTCTTGCGATTGCCGTAATCGGGCGGCCATCGACTTCGACCATGGCCCAATTGCCATAGAACAGGATTCCCGGCCGCGGGTTGGCGAGGTCGGCGCGGAACTGGCGGCGGAATCCGGGATCGCGATAGATGTCGGCGAGGTTTTCGGTGGTGCGCTTCGAAATCCGGTCGAAGGCCGAGTGCGTGAGCAGCAGGTACGGGTCTTCGAGCGTGAAATCGAAAGACAGCGGCTGGCAGCTCGTCTGGATGTAGACCTCGTGGCCGCGCGCAATCGCCGCCGCGCATTTCTCGTAGTAGGTCAGTCCGCGCTGGGGGTCGGCTTCGTTGTACATCGTAAGAACGGTGGAGATGAACGCGGGCCGGCCGTTTGCCGAGGCCAGCTCCTCCATGAACTCGGGCGTCGCGCGCGGACCCGTGGCCATCATGAGCACGCCGCGCTTCGCTTCGCCGAGAACCCCGGCGAGCGCGCGGATTTCGGCGTCGCCCGCGATGGTCGAAGGCATCGGCAGCCCGCCGTGGCCGCTGTGGTTCGGAGAGAACGAGGACGCAAAACCGATCGCGCCGGCATCGAGTGCTGCGCGCACCTCCTGCCGCATCTGCGCGAGCTGCGCAGGCGTGGGCGTGATCTCCGTCGACGCGGCTTCGCCCATGACGGCGGTGCGGATCGTAGAGTGCTGCGCGAACACCCCGACATTCGCGTAGGGGTGAGTCTGGCGCAGCAGCTCCATGTATTCGGCAAACGACTCGAATTCCCAGCGCGTGCCCGCCTGCAGCGCGTCGAGGTCCATGCCCTCGACCACCGAGAGGTTCTTCACCATGGTGTCTCGCCGGTCGGCCGGGCAAGGCGCGATGCCAAAGCCGCAGTTGCCCATCACGGCGGTCGTCACGCCGAGCGAGGGCGACGGCGACATCGTGGGATCCCACGTCACTTGCGCGTCGTAATGCGTGTGCAGGTCGACGATGCCGGGCATCAGCGATAGACCGCTCGCATCCACCGACTCGCGTGCTTCGCCAAGGGTGCTGCCCACCGAGACCACGCGGCCGTCCTTGATGGCCACATCGGCGGCGCGGCCGGGCGTACCGAGGCCGTCATAGACCGTTGCACCGCGGATGACGAGGTCGTGACTCATGCTGTCCTCATTCGGGTTTGACGCCGGCATCGGTCGCCACTTTCTTCCAGCGCGTGATTTCCTGGCGGATATAGGCGCCGAACTGCTCGGGCGTCGAGGGCGAAGCTTCAGCGCTGTGGACCGCGAACTGGTCGCGCACGTCCTGCGAGCCGAGCACCTTGACGACCTCGCGGTTGAGGCGATCGAGCACGTCCCTGGGGGTTCCCGCGGGCACGACGATGCCCTGCCATGAGCTCACGTCGAATCCGGGATACCCGAGTTCTGCGACCGTCGGAAGGGTGGGTGCCTGCGCCGAGCGTTTCAGCGTGGTCACCGCAAGGCCGCGTGCCTTCCCCGAACGCACCTGCGGGTAGAGCGAGGAGAAGGGATCGAACAGCACCTGCAGCTGGCCGCCGATGAGATCGGTGATCGCGGGCGAGCTGCCTTTGTACGGCACATGGTTCATCTTGATCCCGGCCGCGGTGTTGAAGAATTCCACCGCGAGGTAGATCGAGCTGCCCGCGGTGCCGAAGTTGAGCTTGCCCGGCTGCGCCTTCGCGAGCGCGACCAGCTCGGCCAAAGTCTGCGCGGGCACGGAAGGATGCACCGCGATCACCAGCGGCTGGATCGCGACCATCGAAACCGGCGCAAAGCTCGCCACCGGGTCGTAAGGCAGCTTTGCGAACGTGACCGCGTTGATCGCAAGCGTGCTGATATTGCCCATCGTGAGCGTGTAGCCGTCGGCCGCGGCCTTGGCGCCAGCTTCGGCGCCGATCACACCGCTTGCGCCCGCGCGATTCTCGACGACGACCGGTTGACCCAGCTCGGTCGAAAGTTTCTGCGCAACGACGCGCGAGCTGATGTCGGTCACGCCGCCCGGAGGGAAAGGCACGATCAGCCGCAGCGGCTTGTTCGGGAACCCCTGCGCCTGCGCAAGCGCGCAGAGCGCGGACAGCAACAGAGCAACGAGCGACCTCATTGCGGGAACTGGAGCACCAGCACTTCGGCGCCCTCGCGGCCGGCCTTGATCCTCACCGGTTCCTCGTCCGGCGTGACGAACACGGTGGCCCAGCGTCCGAGCGCCTCGCCGCTCTCGTTGTTGCCCACCGTGGCGCTGCCCGACGCCACCACGTAGTACCTTCCGAGCCCGCCGGCAAGCGCAGGCGCGCTGATCGAGCCTTCGGATCCCAAGCGCGCGATCCATGCGCCGATGCCGTCGGCCTGCGGCGCAAAGATGTCCTCGCAAACCGGGTCGCCCAGGTTCGCGCAGTCACCCTCGAGGTCCAGAGGCCCGCCGAGCAGGTGCCGCTTGGGCGCGTTCTTCGGCATCTCGTCGCGCGCCTCGGGCAGGAATTTCGCGCCCTGGTCCATGGTCGGGCGCAGCGTGAAGTACCACAGGCCCCCGGGCCCGGCGGTGATCGGCCCGTAGCCGGTAAACGCGCCTGCGTAGTGGACCGAAAGGGGCCGCACCGGATGCCGGCCGATGCTGCCCTCGCCCCGCACCACGACCTGGAATTCGTTCTGCAGGTGGAAGTGCGGCAGGATCACCGAGTCCGCATCCTGCTCGACGAGAAACGACTGCGGCGCCACAGTGCCACGGTCGTCAGATGCGGCGGGGGATTCAAGGAAAACGCTCTTGAAGTATCCCGTGCCGTTGGCCAGCGTGAACTTGCCGCGGGTGGAAAGCGAGCGCTCGTGCGTGCCGATCGAAATCATTGTCTGCTCCTCCAGACAGCCAGTGTAGCCCGTCTGAGTTTCATGATTCACCTCGATGCCTGGTTGAGCGATACAGGTTAGTCCCAGGGCCACAAGGTCACTGTAGGCGTGACTGGCGGATTCGACGCAGACTGGTCCTAAAGTCCTACAGTCCCACCGTTCTGATCGACGCAGGATCCACTTGTCCGCCGCCTGAGCCGTTCGCCCCCCGGAACAGGCGTTTCGTCGCTTTCGGCTACCCCGGCCGGGATCGCTCGCGGACACTCTGACCTCATAATCATCGCAAAGGAAATTGCCATGGAAGAAAAAGACCTCGTTCGCATTGCCCGCCGCCGCGCCGCCGCCAAGTTCGGCTTCATGATCCACCTCACGG
>CAZZDV010000319.1:2065-3888 GCA_964652785.1 uncultured Bordetella sp. | reverse complement strand
GGAATGACTGGCGCGCCCAGAGAGATTCGAACTCCCGACCCCTTGGTTCGTAGCCAAGTACTCTATCCAGCTGAGCTATGGGCGCGAGGGGGCGGATTATAGCCGAAGGCGCCCGCTCGAAAAAGGCCGGCTAGAGCCCTTCCCAGTTCAGCCGCACCTCGTGGAGCGCCACCCGCTGGGGAGCCAGGCGTTTGTCCCGCTCGCGAAAATCTCGTTCGTGGTCGTGGTTGCGCCAGCGGGCGAATGGGTGCGGGCCGAGGACTTGCGCGCCTTCGTGACCGACGGCACCCAGGGCGTGAACTACTTTCGCGGCACGTGGCACATGCCCCTGATCGCGCTCGAAGCCGGGCAGTCTTTCCTCGTCATCGATCGCGGCGATGAGGGCCCGGACGCGAACCCGAACTGCGACGAAGTCCTTCTGGGCCGGCCGGTGACGCTCGTCCGCGAATGAGGCCGCGGGACGTTCGAACCGTCTATTGACGCCCGCGCCTCGGCCGCCATAATCGGCCAATGAGCACAACAGACACTCCTTACGATCTGGTGATCCGCGGTGGCACCGTCGCCACCGAGGACAAGACCTTCGCCGCGGACGTGGCGATCAGCGGTGAAAAGATCGCCGCCATCGGCACCGGCCTGCGCGGCCGGCGCGAGATCGACGCCACAGGCAAGCTCGTGCTGCCCGGAGGCATCGACAGCCATTGCCACATCGAGCAGGTCTCGTCTTTCGGCATTCCGTGTGCGGACGATTTCTACTCCGGCACGGTGTCGGCCGCTTTCGGTGGCACCACGACGATCATGTCGTTCTGCGCGCAGCATCGCGAAGACGTGCTCGAAAAGGTGCTTGCCGACTACACCGCCAAAGCCAGAGCGAAAGCCGTGGTCGACTACGGCTTTCACCTGATCATCGCCAACCCCAACGACCGTACGCTCGGCACCGACCTGCCGGCCGCGATCGGCCAGGGCGTGCGCTCGTTCAAGATCTTCATGACCTACGACCGCATGCGGTTGTCGGACGAACAGATTCTCGACGTGATGTCGGTGGCGCGGCGGGACGGCGCGCTGCTCATGGTGCATGCCGAGAACCACGGCATCATCTCGTGGCTCGCGGGCAAGATGGTCAAGCAGGGCAACGTCGCTCCGCGCTATCACGCGATCTGCCATACGCGGGGGTCGGAAGCCGAGGCGATCAACCGGATCATCACCCTGGCCGAAGTGGTCGACTGCCCGATCCTCATCGTGCACGTGTCCACGCCCGAAGGCATCGAGACGATCCGCCAGGCGCAGGCCCGCGGCCTCAAGGTGTTTGCGGAGACGTGTCCGCAATACCTGTTCCTGACCGCCAAGGACATCGACCGGCCCGGCGTCCTTGGCGCAGCGTTCTGCTGCTCGCCGCCGCCGCGGGACGAAGCCGCGCAGGAAGCGTGCTGGCAGGGCCTCAAGGACGGCACGCTCACGGTGTATTCGTCGGACCACGCGCCTTATAAGATGGACGCGAGCGGCAAGCTGCCGAACGGCGACAAGACCACCTTTAAGGAAATGGCCAACGGCGTGCCGGGCATCGAGCTTCGCGTGCCGCTCCTCTTCACGTTCGGCTACAAGGCCGGGCGCATCTCGATCAACGAGTTCGTCGGGCTGACCTCGACACGGCATGCGCGGACTTACGGGCTGTATCCGAAGAAAGGCACCATCGCCGTCGGCACCGATGCGGACATCGCGATCTGGGATCCGGACAAGCGCGTCAAGGTGGATGCGAGCCTCGTGCACGACAACACAGGCTACACGCCCTACGAGGGCCGGGAGCTGACCGGGTGGCCGGTCACCGT
>CAZZDV010000319.1:0-1965 GCA_964652785.1 uncultured Bordetella sp. | reverse complement strand
CATGAGCAGAAAAATCCGCGTCGCGGCCGCGCAACTCGGCGCGATCAACCTCGCCGACACCCGGCCCGTTGTCGTCAAGCGGCTGGTCGAGATGCTGCGCGAGGCCGCCAGCATGGGCGCGAAGTTCGTGGTGTTTCCCGAGCTCGCTTTCACCACCTTCTTCCCGCGCTACTGGTACGAAGACGAGACCGAGGCGGAGAAGAAATTCTTCGAGGCGAGCATGCCTTCGCCCGAGACGCAGCCGCTTTTCGACGAGGCGAGGAAGCACGGCATCGGCTTTTACATTGGCTATGGCGAACTCACGCAGGAAGAAGGCACCGATGGACCAAAGCGGCGCCGCTTCAACACCGCGATTCTCGTCTCGCCCGATGGCAAGATCGTCGGCAAGTACCGCAAGATCCACCTGCCCGGCCATTCAGACCACAAGCAGGGCGCGGCCTTCCAGCACCTCGAAAAGAAGTATTTCGAGGTGGGCAATCTCGGCTTCCCCACCTTCCGCTTCATGGACATGATCGCGGGCATGCTGATCTGCAACGACCGGCGCTGGCCCGAGGCCTTCCGCGTACTCGGCCTGCAGGGCGCGGAGATCGTCACCCTCGGCTTCAATACGCCGACCGAGAACCTGCACTATCCCGAGCCGCCCGCGCTGCGCGTGCACCACCACCTCATCATGGCGCAGTCGATGGCTTTCCAGAACGCGGTGTGGCTGGTCGAAGTCGCCAAGTGCGGGTTCGAGGACGGCTTTCGCATGTTCGGCCACTCGGTGATCGTTTCGCCGGGCGGGGAGATCGTCGCCAAGACCAACTCCGAGGAAGACGAGGTCATCGTGCATAACGTCGACCTCTCGTACGGGGAGAACCTGAGGAAAACCATGTTCAACCTCGCCGCGCATCGCCGCCCGGAGCACTATAAGTTGATCGTCGAAAGGGTCGGCGTCGAAGTCACGCCGGCCAACTGACCCCCCCCTTTTTCCAATCTTTTGAAGGCACACACCATGAGCTTCGGTCTCGTAGTGAATATCCGCACGCATCCCGAAACCCGCACTGCATTCATGGAGAAGCTCGCGGCCAACGCCGCAGCGGCCCGCACGGAGGCCGGTTGCCTGCAATTCGACGTGCTCGTGAACCCTGAAGACCCCAACAAGATCATGTTGTACGAGGTTTACAAGAGCGAGGCCGCATTCCAGGAGCACCAGGGCACGCAGGCCTTCAAGACCTATCTCGCCGAGGCCGTGCCGATGCTCGCGGGGCGCGACCGGACTTTCATGACGCGGCTCTCGCACTGACGCGCGGATGGAACTCAAGCTCACGGACGTCTCGCCGGTCGAACGCTACAAGCTGCTCATCGGCCTGGTGATCCCGAGGCCGATCGCATGGATCTCGACCGTCAACGAGTCCGGCGTCAACAACTGCGCGCCTTTCTCTTTCTTCAACGTGCTGTCCGAGGAACCGCCGCTGTGCGTCACGAGCTTCAACGTGCGCTCCGACGGCCTCACCAAGCACACGCTCAAGAACATCCATCGCACCGGCGAGTACGTCGTCAACCTCGTGGACGAAGCCACGGCCGATGCTATGCACCTCTCGAGCTACGAATATCCCGAGGAGGACAGCGAGTTCGAGAAAACCGGCCTGACGCCCGCTCCCTGCTCTGTGGTGAAGCATCCGCGCATTGCCGAAGCGGCGGCAAGCTTCGAATGCCGGGTGTGGAAGAGGCTGGAGATCGGCCCGGGCCGCGAGCTCGTGTTCGGCGAGATCCTCATCGTCCACGCGCGTGAGGGCGTGATCGACCCGACGTCAAAACGCATCAGCGAGTCGAGCTACCAGCCGATCGGGCGCCTCTTCGCCGCACGCTACTGCACCACCCGGCAACGCTTCGACCTGCCGGGCGGACTGGCGAAGCTTTCACCCGAAAACTGAACACCTGATGGACATCGATTTCCAGACCCTCGACCCCGACATCCGCTAC
>CAZZDV010000318.1:0-3898 GCA_964652785.1 uncultured Bordetella sp. | reverse complement strand
TTGCGCGGGGCCGGTCGCTCGAATCGATCCTGAATGGCCTCGGCCACGTGGCCGAAGGCGTGCGATCAGCTCGTGAAGCGCTGCGCCTCTCCGAGCGGCACGGGGTCGATTTGCCGATCACGCTGGCCGTCAATTCGGTGCTGGCCGGAGAAATGTCGCCGCGCGCGGCGCTCGACCTTCTGCTTGCGCGCGACCCGCGCAGCGAGGGCTAGCTGCCCGCCTTCTTTCAAGTCGCGCCTTCGAAGCCGCGCTGGCGCCAGGCTTCGTACACCACCACCGCCACCGCGTTCGAAAGATTGAGGCTGCGGTTGCCGGGACGCATCGGAAGCCGCAGCCGCCTCTCGGCCCGCACGGACTCGAGGATCGCCTCCGGCAACCCGCGCGTCTCGGGCCCGAACACGAATGCGTCCCCGTCCGCATAGGCCGGCTCGGTATGTCGCACGGCCCCACGCGTCGAGCACGCGAACAGGCGCGAGCCCGCAAGCGCCGACAAGCACGCCGGCCAGCCTGCGTGCACCTGCATGTTCGCGATCTCGTGATAGTCAAGGCCCGCGCGTTTCAACTGCTTGTCGTCGATGGAGAACCCGAGGGGCTCCACCAGGTGCAACCGCGCACCGCTATTGGCCGCGAGGCGGATCACATTGCCGGTATTGGGTGGAATTTCGGGCTGGTACAGGACGATGTGGAACATATGGCGTCAGTCCATCGGCGTGCGAACGACGACCCAGTTGACCACCCGCACCGCGCCGAACTTCTTGAGGGTCGCGGCGACTTCGTTCAACGTGGCGCCCGTCGTCATCACGTCATCGACGACAGCGATGCGCTTGCCTTCCACCGCGCGCCTGCAGCTGAAGGCATCGCGCACATTGTCGCGGCGCTCTTTCCACGGCAGTTCGAGCTGGGCGGCCGTGTTTCGCACCCGGACGCACAGGTCCGCGGCCGCCCGCACGCCGGTCAGGCCGGCCAGCGCGCGCGCGATCTCCATCGACTGGTTGTAGCCGCGCTCCCTGAGCCGGAGTTCATGCAATGGGACCGGGACCAGCAGGTCGACCGGGTCGTCTTGTCTTGCGGTGAGCTCCGCATGAAGTGCATCGGCCAGCAACGGGGCGAGGGCGAGTTCACCCCTGAACTTCAGGCCCTGTACCAGGATGTCGGCCGGAAAAGCGTAGGCAAAAACCGCCGCGGTCGCATCGAACGCCGGTGGTTCCCGCAGGCATCGACCGCAGATTGTCTCGACAGGCAAAGGCAACGCACATTGGGGGCACCGCGGTTGGGCCAGTTGCGGCAAGTCCGCGTCGCACTGCCTGCAGAGCGTTCCCTGGCTTTCGCCGCGGCACAGGTAGCAGGTGCCGGCGAACAAGCGGCCGCCAAGCGCGGCTGCGCCACGGGTCCAAAGGGACGTTCTCATTGCGAACGATTATGCGGCAACGGGCACGCATTGTTGACGCCGCTATCCGGGGGGCTTGAGAATCCAGCCCTCCCCTCCAATGGAATTTCCCATCATGTGGACAGTTGCACGGCTTGCCGGCGAGTTAGCCGCCGGAAAGGTCACCAGCCGCTCGCTCGTCGAACAGGCCCTCGCACGCATCGCCGACCCGAAGGGCGAAGGCTCGCGCGCTTTCCTGAAGACGTATTCCGAAACCGCGCTCGCCGAAGCCGACCATTCGGACCGGCTGCGCCGCGCCGCGATCGTCCGCTCGCCGGTCGACGGGATTCCCATCTCGGTCAAGGACCTTTACGACGTTGCCGGCGACGTCACGCGCGCAGGATCCAAAGTGCTGGAGGATGCCGCACCGGCTGCGGTCGATGCGCCGGCCGTAGCGCGGCTTCGCGCAGCGGGCGCAGTCATCGTCGGCCGCACCAACATGGTCGAGTTCGCGTTCGGCGGCGTTGGGCTCAATCCGCATTACGGCACGCCCAGGAACCCGTACGATCGCAAGACGGGGCGCGTTCCCGGCGGCTCCTCTTCGGGCGCGGCCGTTTCGGTCGCGGACGGCATGTGCGCGATGGGGCTGGGATCGGATACCCGAGGCTCGGTGCGCGTGCCCGCTTCCTTGTGCGGCATTGCGGGCTTCAAGCCGACCGCGCGACGCATCCCGCGGGAAGGGGCTTTCCCGCTCTCGTGGACGCTCGATTCGGTCGGGCCGCTTGCAAATACCGTGGCGTGCTGCGCGACGTATGACGCGATCCTCGCCGCGGAATCGC
This sequence comes from uncultured Bordetella sp., assembly GCA_964652785.1. Classification (GTDB taxonomy): domain Bacteria; phylum Pseudomonadota; class Gammaproteobacteria; order Burkholderiales; family SG8-39; genus SZAS-79. The sequence continues at coordinate 1,693 of CAZZDV010000318.1, read as the reverse complement.
CGGACCCTTTGCCCGAAATGCCGGTGAAAGGCCTGCGGCTGATGGTGCCGAAAAGCATCCTCATAGAGGACCTGGACGCCAACGTCGCGCAGGCCTTCGAGCGGGCGCTTGCGGCGCTCTCGAAGGCCGGCGCGATCGTGACCGAAGTCGACGCGCCTTCGTTTACGCGTTCGATGGATCTCTACAAGAATGGCGGATTTGCGGGCGCGGAAGCGTACCTCCTCCATCGAAAGCGCCTGGAGACGCGGGCTTCGGGCTATGACCCGCGCGTATCGAAGCGAGTCGTGCTTGCAAAGGATTTCAACGCGGCGGACTACATCCAGCTCGGATTCGATCGCGCCGAGTTCATCCGGGAGGCCGAGGCCCTGGGCGCGCCCTACGACGCCATGCTGTACCCGACCACGCCGTGCAGCGCGCCCTCCATTGCCGAATCCGGCAAAGCCGACGACGACTATTTCCGCTGGAACCTGCGCCTGCTGCGCAATACGGGTCTCGGCAACGTGCTGGACGGGTGCGGCGCCACGCTGCCCTGTCATGCGCCCGGCGAGGCGCCGGTCGGGCTGTCGGTTGCCGGATTTGCAGGCGGCGACCGCCGGGTGCTGGCGATAGCGCGAAGCGTCGAGGGCGTGCTCGAGTCGATCACCCACAGAGCGGCCGCTTAGCGCGAATTGGCCGGTCCAACGCTCCAGCAGCCTTAACGACGCCGATTCCAGCCCCGCCGCCCCAGTTCGCGCTCGACAGCCGCTGCGTCCGACGCAACGCAGACCGCGCAGCGCCGGAGTATCTCGGCGCAGCGCGGCTCGAGCAGGAAGTCGGCGCGCGCATGCTCGAAAGGCTGGATTACGTAAAACTTTCGCCGACCCGCATCCTGGATGCGGGATCCGGACCGGCGCCGCAATCGGCGCCCCTTGCCCAACGCTACCCTGCAGCGCAGCTGGTGGCGCTCGACGTGTCGCTCCAGATGTTGCGCACCATCGAGCCGCCCCGGTTGCTGGACCGGCTCAGGGGTCGGCGGCGCCCATGGGGCGTATGCGCGGACATGGCGCGCATGCCGATCTCGTCGCGCAGTTGTTCTCTCGTCTGGTCGAACATGGCTTTGCACTGGAGCGCGGATCCCGCGGCGGCGATCGGCGAATTCAACCGCGTGCTCGAAGTCGAGGGCCTGCTGATGTTCAGCACCCTGGGCCCCGACACCCTCAAGGAGCTCCGCACGGCTTTTTCCGGTTTAAGCGACGCGCCCCATGTCCACTCTTTCATCGACATGCACGACCTGGGCGACATGCTCGTCGCGGCGGGCTTCGCAGCCCCGGTCATGGACACGGAAACGATCACGCTGACTTATGCGGATTTCGCGGGCATGACCGCGGACCTGAAGTCGACGGGGCAGACCTGCGCGCTGGCCGGACGATCGCGCGGGCTCTTCGGCCCGCGCCGCTGGAAAGCGGTCGGCGAATCGCTCGCCAGGTTCGCGCGAGAAGGCCGTGTGCCCGCGACCGTGGAGGTGGTGTACGGTCATGCATGGAAAGCGGCCGCCCGCAAAACCCCCGAAGGGCACGCCATCGTAAATCTCGGGAGCGATTCGCGTTTGCGAAACTGAATCGGGAAAACGCGTCTAAATCCGGGGCTTTATCTCGGATGCCGGCTTGTTTGCGGGGGTCGCCCTGTGATACCTTATGGGAGCTTTTGTTGCGGT
>CAZZDV010000317.1:0-3907 GCA_964652785.1 uncultured Bordetella sp. | reverse complement strand
GAGCGGGATCACCACGTCCTCGTTGATCTTGAAGGCGTTGGTGTGCTTGGCGATGGCCGCCGTGCGCGCCCGGTCCAGCCAGAAGCGCTGGCGCGACTCGGCGCTCACCGCGACGAAGCCCTCGCCACCGCGCGCATTCGCAATCCGCACCACGGCCGAGGCTGCGCTCGCCACGTCGTCGACGTTATCGCCGACGATGTCGCCGAAGAGCGCCATCTTGGGCCGCTGGTTTCGCCGCGCCTTGGTGGCATACCCCACGGCCTTGAGGTACCGGTCATCGAGGTGCTCGAGACCCGCAAGCTGCGCGCTCGGGTGGGCGTCGAGGTAGTCCTTGATCTCGACGATTGCTGGGACGGCGTCATGCGCGTTGCCGAAGAATTCGAGGCACACGGTACGGATGTGCGCCGGCATCTTGTGCAGGATGAAGCGGGCGGAGGTGATGATCCCGTCGGTGCCCTCTTTCTGCACGCCCGGCAAACCCGCGAGGAATTTATCGGTCACGTCCTTGCCGAGGCCGGCCTTCCTGAATCCGCCACCCGGAATCTCGATGTGCGTTTCCTCGAGCAGTTTCTTGCCGTCGGCTGCATACCGGCAGAGGCGGAACGAGGCCTTTTCGACGTCGTGGATCTTCCCCAGGTTATGCCCGACCCGCTCGATCTCGAGCCATTCGGCCTGCGGCGTCACCATGCGCCACGAAGCCAGGTTGTCGATGGCGGTGCCCCAGAGGACCGCCTTCTTTCCGCCGGCATTCATTGCCACGTTGCCGCCGATGCAGGAGGCATCGGCCGAGGTCGGGTCGACGGCGAATACACGCCCCGCGCCCTCTGCGGCGTCCATCACGCGGCGTGTGACCACGCCCGCACCGCAGCGGATTACGGTCGTCGGCTGCGTGAGGCCAGGCAACACCACGTCCTCGACACGGCCGAGGGTTTCGAGCTTTTCGGTGTTGATGACCGCTGAACGGCGCGTGAGAGGCACTGCGCCGCCGGTATAGCCCGTGCCGCCGCCGCGCGGGATGATGGTGAAGTCCATGCGGATCAGCTCGCGCACGATCGCCTGCACTTCCTCCTCGGTATCCGGAGACACGACGACGAACGGATACTCCACGCGCCAGTCAGTCGCGTCGGTCACGTGGGACACGCGTGCAAAACCGTCGAACGCGATGTTGTCCTTGCGCGTGACCCGGGCAAGCCGCCGCATCGCCTTGCGCCGGAGGGATTGCGTGCGATCGAAAGCGTGATCGAATCTGGTTACCGCATCGGTCGCGGCCGTGAGCAGCGCCTGGACCTTGTCGCTCTCGCCGCGCCGGGCTTCGATTTCCTCGAGGCGTTTGCGCATCCCCGACAGGACCTGCCGCCGGCGCTTGGGGTGGTCGATCAGGTCGTCTTCAAGATAGGGGTTGCGCTGGACGACCCAGATTTCGCCGAGCACTTCATAGAGCATTCGCGCCGAACGGCCGGTGCGGCGCTCGGCCCGCAATTCGCTGATCAGCTCCCAGGCATCGTCCCCGAGCAGGCGCAAGACGATCTCGCGGTCTGAAAACGAAGTGTAGTTATACGGGATCTCGCGAAGGCGCTGCATGAACGGCGTGGGGCAGGATGGGCAGGAATTCTATCCCACGCGATCGGGTTCATGGGTTACGTAACGCACACAAGGACATGCGCCCCAAAGGGGTGCCGGCTGCAGACTCTGGGCGATTCAATCCTGCGAAGCGGTTTCCTCGATCTGTTCGGGCACCGGCGCGAAGATATCGCGATAGCTTGCGTAAAAGCTTGCGTACAACGTGGGCATCATCGAAAGCACGAACGGAAACAGCACCGCCGCCACGGCCGGTCGCATCGTCCCGCCGGAGGCGAGCATCAGCACGAGGAGCACGATGAAAGGCGCCACCAACAGGATCAAAGCCGACGCGATGCTGTAAATCGTGAAGGCACGCCAGTTCATGAGGCACGCAAAGAGCGAGAAGAACAGCGCCTTGGCCGGAGGCATCGAATGCCAGGCAACCAGCGTGGGCGCAAACCAGAACAGCATCATGATCGGCAGGTAGAGGATTGCCGCGATCGTGAGCGACCTGAGGAACGCGTCGGACTGGATGACTTCCACGCTCGGCCTGACCCCGGTGACCATCCACCGCGCAAGGGCACCGTCGTCGGCCAGCATGCTCGCCGAGAACAGCAGCGCGACGCAGCCGAAGTAGACGCCGCCGAGGATCAGCTGGCCACGCAGGTTCTCGCGGAAGCCTGCGAAGAGCAACGACATCTGCACCGGCTGGCGCTGCTCGCAGACGCGGCTCGCCGCCATCAATGCGACCGAAAAGGCCGGCACCAGGACCAGCACCGCGACCACCCCGACGAAGGGCAGCGCGCTCACCAGCGTCATCAGCATCAAATAGCCGAATACAAGCGCGATCCACGACAACGGCGCTGCGCGGAACAGTTTCCAGCCCTCGGCCAGCCAGCGCCAGCCGCGCTGCGCGGGCACAAGCCTCGCCTGCACGTTCAGTTCAGCCATGGAACGGCCTGGCCCGGGTCGGCGCGCAGCGCGAGGATCTCGCGGAAATGGTCCGGATCGTGCGCATGCACGAGTTCGCCCGGCCGCGGCAGATGGAGATCATAGAGGCGCGAAAGCCAGAAACGCAGAGCCGCGCCGCGCAGCAACGCCGGCCAGGCCTCGCGCTCGGCAGAAGTGAAGGGACGCACCGCCGCGTATTCGGCCAGGAACACCTCGATAAGCACCGGCTCGAAACGGCGATCCGACGCCGCATCCACGAGGCACCAGTCGTTGGCGCAGACGGCAACGTCGAAGAGCAGCCCGTCCACGCCCGCAAAATAGAAATCGAACACCCCGCACAGGCGGCCCGCATCGAAGATCGCATTGTCGCGGAACAGGTCGCCATGCACCGGCCCGCGCGGCAGGTCCGCGAAGCGGTGCCGCGCCTGGAACGCCATCTCCGAATCGAGCAGCGCGCGTCGCTCCTCGTCGAGAAAAGAGCGCACTTGCGGCGCGGTATCGCGCCACCAGCGCGGACCACGCGGATTCTCCTGGTAGCCGGCATACGAGCGCCCGGCGAGGTGCATCCGCGCGAGCAGCGCGCCAAGCTGCGCGCACTCTTCGCGACCCGGTTGGGGGATCGACTTGCCTGGGAGACGGGTCACCAGCGCGGCGGGCTTGCCGTTGAGCTCGCCCAGGTACTGGTCGGAGAGGTTCGCGATCGGGGCGGGGCACGGGATGCCGTGCCGCGCCAGGTGCGCCATGAGGTTCAGGTAGAACGGCAGCTCCTTGGCGCCGAGCTTCTCGAACAGCGTGAGCACATAATCGCCCTGCGTGGTGGTGACGAAGTAATTGGTGTTCTCGATGCCCGCGGCGATCGGCTCGAGCCGGCTGGGCGTCCCGACCGAATAGCGCCCGAGCCAGTCGGCCAGCTGGGCTTCGGTAACCGGCGTGAAGACCGACAAGTCAGTCGAAGGTGCGGATGGTCCACATCGGCACGCGCACGCCGTCGTCGAGCGAGTCGCGCCGGATCCAGTTGCCGTTGCCGGTGTTGTCCATCAGGTAGTACGGGACCCCGCCCGGGGGCGTGACCTTCATCATCACCACGCGGCCGCCTTCGCGCACTTCCTCGACCTTGTCCTCCCTTTGCACCGGGATGTTCACCCGCGGGCCGCTGTCGTCGGCGTCCGATAGTCCGGGCGCCATCGGCGGCGGGGGCGGCAGCGGCTCGAGCTTGAGCGGCGGACGTGACTGCGCAAGAACCGGCAGCGCGGCGGCGAGAAGCAGGGCGGAAAGGAGTGTGCGCATGATGTGGAGGAGCCGGGAGAATTCTAGCAGAACCGCCTCTTTTCACGCCGGGATCGAAGTCCCGGGACCGGGTCCGCGAACCGAACTCTGAGATAATCGAGGTCACCGC
>CAZZDV010000316.1:0-3924 GCA_964652785.1 uncultured Bordetella sp. | reverse complement strand
ACGCTGGTGTTCGGCATCATGGGCATCATCAACATCGCCCATGGCAGCTTCTACATGATCGGCGCCTACCTCGCGTGGTCGCTCACGGGCGCGATCGGCAATTTCTGGCTGGCCATTCCCGCCGGCATCGTCATCACGGTGCTGATCGGCATGCTGCTCGAGTGGCTGGTGATCCGCTGGCTCTATAACCGCGACCACCTCTACCAGGTGCTGCTCACCTACGGCCTCATCCTGGTGTTCGAGGAGTTGCGCAGCGTCCTGTGGGGTGACGACGTGCGCGGCGTGAACATCCCGCAGATCCTCGCCGCATCGATCCCGCTGACCGAGAACCAGTCTTACCCGGTCTACCGGCTCGCCATTTCGGCCGTGTGCCTGGTGGTGGCGGTGCTGATGTACTGGGTGATCCAGCGCACGCGGCTTGGCATGATGATCCGCGCAGGAGCGTCCAACCGCGAAATGGTGCAGTCGCTCGGCATCAACATCCACATCGTCTACCGCGTCGTGTTCGCCGCGGGCCTCACGCTGGCGGCGCTCGCCGGGATGATCGCCGCACCGGTGTCGGCCGTATTCCCCGGGATGGGCAACCACGTGCTGATCATCTGCTTCGTCGTGGTGGTGATCGGCGGCATGGGCTCGGTCAAGGGCGCGCTGATCGCTTCGCTGCTCATAGGTCTCGTCGACACTTTCGGCAAGGTGGTCACGCTGGAGATCGGCGGGGTGAAGCTGCTGCCCGAGCTTTCGAGCATGACGGTGTACGTGCTCATGGCCGCGATCCTGCTGTGGCGGCCCGAAGGGCTGTTCGGTAAACGCCTGTGAGCACTCCCGGCACCGCGGCCGTCAGCTCGTCGCGCGCGAACACGATCCTGCTCATGGTCGTGGTGATGGGCATCGCCGTGACGCCGTTTTTCGCCGAGAAGTTCTACGTCCAGTTCTTCGCCAAGCTCCTCATCATGGGGATCCTGGCGATGAGCCTCGACCTGCTCCTGGGGTACACGGGCCTCGTGTCGTTCGGCCACGCGGCGTTCTACGGCGCGGCGGCTTACACGCTCGCCATGCTGACGCCGCCCTTCCAGGCGGCCAATTTCTGGACATCCTTTCCGCTTGCAGTGGCCGTCTCCGCGCTCCTTGCACTGGTGATCGGCTTCTTTGTGGTGCGAATGCACGGCATTTATTTCATCATGGTGACGCTCGCGTTCGCGCAGATGCTGTACTTCCTCTTCCACGACACCAAGATCGCGGGCGGCAACGACGGCATCTACATCGACGTGCGGCCGGTGGCGAAGATCGGCGAGTGGCAGCCCTTCAACCTCGACAACTTCGTGCACATCTTCTATCTCGTGCTCGTGTTCTTCGTGCTCGTCTACATCCTGCTGCGCGTGATCCTCGCCTCGCCGTTCGGGCGTGTGCTGGTGGGCATCAAGGCCAACGAGGCGCGCATGCGCTCGCTGGGCTTTCCCACCTTCCGCTACAAGCTCGTGGCCTTCGTGATCGCGGGGGCGATCGCGGGGATCGCAGGCTATCTCTCGTCGATCCAGTTCGGCGTGGTCAACCCGGAGATGATGGGCTGGCACCTTTCGGGCGCAGTGATGATGATGGTGATCCTCGGCGGCATGGGCACGCTGACCGGGCCGATCATCGGCGCCGCGGTGTGGATGCTGCTCGAGCTCGGGTTACAGGGGCTGCCAAAGATCGGAGACGTGGACCTCGGCAAGCACTGGCAGCTCTGGATGGGCAGCTTCATCGTGCTCGCTTCGCTGCTGCTGCCCAACGGATTGCTTGGCCTCGGCGCTTCGCTGCTCCGAAAGATGAGGAAGCCCCGTGGCTGACGCCATCCTCGCCACGCAGGGGCTGACGCGTCACTTCGGCGGCCTTGCCGCGGTGAGCAACGTCACGCTCGATGCGCACATGGGCCAGCTGCACGCGGTGATCGGCCCGAACGGCGCGGGCAAGTCGACGCTCATCAACATGCTTTCGGGCGACCTGCCGCCTTCGAGCGGCAGTGTGTCGATCGGTGGCCGCGACGTGACGGGCCTCGCCGCGCACCAGATCTCGCGCATGGGCGTGGGGCGCAGCTACCAGAAGACCAATGTGTTCCTCGCGTTTACCGCGTTCGAGAATTGCCGCCTCGCCGCGCAATCGCGGCGCAAGACGTCGATGCAGTTCTTCCGACCGGCAGCGCGGCTGGCCGACGTGAATCGTGCGGCGGAAGTGGCCCTCGAGGCCGCGGGCCTCGCCGGCCGCATGGATGTGGTCGCCAGTGCGCTCTCGCACGGCGAGCAGCGCCAGCTCGAGATCGCGATGACCCTCGCCACGCAGCCCAAGCTCCTCCTGCTCGACGAGCCGCTCGCCGGCATGGGCGCCGAGGAATCGGCTTCGATGGTCGCTTTGCTCAAGAAACTGGTGCAGACCCACGCGATCCTGCTCGTCGAGCACGACATGGACGCCGTGTTCGCGCTCGCCGACCGGCTCACGGTGATGGTCAACGGGCAGGTGCTTGCGAGCGGATTGCCCGCTGAGATCCGGGCAAACGCCGAAGTGCAGGAAGCCTACCTTGGGGAATCCCATGAGTGAGGGGAGCAACCTCATGGAAGGCCGCGCGCTGCACACCTATTACGGGTCCAGCCATATCCTGCATGGTGTCGATTTCGCCATCGGTCGCGGAGAGTCTGTCGGCCTCATGGGACGCAATGGCATGGGCAAGAGCACGCTCCTCAAGACCATGCTCGGCCTCGTGCGCCCGCGCTCGGGCACGGTGAGCGTAAAGGGGGCCGATGTCACGGCGGCCGCGCCGCACGCAATCGCGCGCGCGGGGATCGCTTACGTGCCCGAGGGCCGCGGCATCTTCCCCAACCTCACTGTGCGCGAGAACCTGCTGATGGCCGCGCGCGCCGGCACCGACGGGCGGCGCGACTGGACTTTCGAGCGCGTGATGCAGACCTTTCCGCGCCTCGGCGAACGGCTGCAGCTCGGCGGCGCCGAGCTTTCGGGCGGCGAGCAGCAGATGCTCACCATCGGGCGGGCGCTGCTCACCAACCCGGACCTGCTGATCCTCGACGAGGCCACCGAGGGGCTCGCGCCGCTGATCGCCCGCGAGATCATGCGCATCGTCTCGACGGTCAAGGCCTCGGGCATCGCGACGGTGATCGTCGACAAGAATTTCCGCGCGGTCAACGCGATCACCGACCGAAACGTGATCCTCGTCAAGGGCGAGGTCGTCTACTCGGGTCCGGCGGCCGAGTTGCGCGCGCGTCCCGAAGTGCATTTGCGTTACCTCGGCGTTTGACCGGCCGGCCGATGCTGGCGCTGGCCGAGGTCAAGAAGTCTTTCGGGGAACGGCTGCTGTTTTCGGGCGTGAGCCTGGAGATGTCGGCGGGGGACTATGTGGCGATCCTTGGCGATTCGGGTTCGGGGAAGTCCACGCTGCTGAATGTGATCGCGGGCCTCGAGCCGGCGGATGGCGGCAGCATTCGGTTCGAAGGGCGGGAGCTGGTGGGGCTCGACGATGATGCGCTGACACTATTGCGACGCGACCACTTCGGCTTCGTATTCCAGGCCTTTCACGTGCTCCCGCACCTGACCGTGGCGCAGAACATCGCGCTGCCGCTCGCGTTGCGTCACGTGCCGCGCGCTGAGGCCACGCAGAGGGCGAATGCTGCAGTGGCTTCAGTCGGTCTTGCCGGGCGCGAGCAAAGCCTGCCGCGGGAGCTTTCGGGTGGTGAGCTTCAGCGCGTCGCGATTGCGCGTGCGCTGGTGGGCGATCCGAGGCTGGTGCTGGCCGACGAACCCACCGGAAATCTAGATCCGGACAATGCGAGGCAGGTGTTGGAGCTGTTTCGGGTGCAGGTGAAGGAGCAGGGCGCGGCCGCGATCCTGGTGACGCATTCGGAAGTTGCGGCGGCGACTGCGGATCGGAGATATCGGCTT
>CAZZDV010000315.1:0-3944 GCA_964652785.1 uncultured Bordetella sp. | reverse complement strand
GCGGCGTCAGTAACGGCGCTCGCCGCTGCGGACGCCGGCGAAATCACCGCGCCGCCGCAAGGCAGCGGCCAGCACATCCTGTATCTCGATGACGACGAGGCGCTGGTGTTCCTGGTCAAGCGCCTGCTCGAGCGGCGCGGTTGCCGCGTCAGCGCCTTTACCGACCAGCGCGAAGCGCTCGCGGCCCTGCGCGCCGAGCCGGAGTCGTTCGACCTCGTGGTGACCGACTACAACATGCCGGGCATGTCGGGGCTGGACGTGGTGCGCGAGGCGCGGACCATCCGCGCCGGCCTGCCGGTGGCGATCGCCTCGGGCTTCATCGACGAGACGCTGCGCGCGAATGCGCACGCCGCCGGCGTGCGCGAACTCATTTTCAAGGCCGGCGCCGTCGACGACCTTTGCACCGCCATTACGCGGCTGGCCGGGTCGCTGCGAAAACAATCCGCTCCGACGCCGCGCTAACCCGTGCCCAGCCCGCCTTTCATGAGGAGACTGCTATCCCAAGGCGCGGGTCAGCAATTCGTCGAGAGCATCCGCAATGCGATTGCCTTCATCGGCAAGCGATGCCACAAACCTGCCCAATTGTTCGTCGTGGATCGACACGATCTCGAGAGGATGCAAAACCACCGTGATGTTCGCGATTTTGAAAGTCGGGTTCAAACGCGTGTCACGGATCGGTCCGAGAGAAGATGCGCGTACCAGAGGAACGACTACTCTGCGGCGGTAGCTGTCGAACAGGGACGATTGCACCAGGACGACGAAGGGAATGGACTCGCGCGTCTTCCCGCTATTGCGGTGAACGTCGAATTGGGCCATCGGTCGAGTGAGCGCTTTTCGGTCGTCAGAGGGTCGAGTACTCGTCGGCGAAAGAACCGGTTTTGGCGTTGAAGCCGTTCCAGGTCGCAATCGTCGCCTCACGGGAACGGGTTTTGGCGAGTTTCTGTTGGCGCTCGCGCTCCACGAATTGCGCCAGGAGCGACTCTACGACACCAGAGAGGTTATCGGTTAACGCTCGTGCCTGAAGCACCAGATCTTCATTCAACGTCATTGACGGGGCGCTTGCGCGGGTTCGGTTTGTGGCCGGTTTTCATTTTGCACCTCCTATGCGCGTTGTATGCGCATAGGAGTGGTTTTTGCCAGCTGCTCACGGGTGACGCTCCAAACAGGCTCCTAGCCCGTGAGCTTGATTTTGATGGCGTTTCCCAGGGCAGAGACCTTCTCCGCGATCCGAGCAACCGCCGACCGATAAACCACACTGTCTTCCCGCTTGTCGAGCGCCATGACTACGACGATGAGAGCATCGTCCTCGACGCCGTACACGAGCCGGAAGCCATGCTTCTTAAGCTTGATTTTGTAGTATCCCTGAAGCTCGCCGTGTAGCGCGCCACCGGGAACGTGCGGGTTGTTCAGTCGCTTGCGCAAGAGATTGCGCAGCGGCTCCTTGACGGAGCCATCCAAGTCCCGCCACTCTTTCAGCGCGGAAGGTAGAAACAGCAGTCGATACCTGTATTTTGCGGATGCCTTAGACTTCGTCAATATTCACCTCAATAGCCCGCGCCCGCTCTCCCATGCGCGCGATGACCTTGTGGTGAAGGTCCTGGTCTGCCAATTCATCCAGCATGGCCTGGAATAAAAGAGGTTCCACCATATAGAACGCCGCCTTGTTATGGTTCAGCACGGCCACCGGGCGACTGTTTGCTTGTCTAATCACTGCTGCAGGGTTCTTCTTGAACTCCGACATGCTGACGGTGATATCGGCGAAAATGGTTTCCATGATTAAGCTCCTTTATTAGCTCTTAATATAGCTACGCAAAAGGATTTTGTCGAGCCCCGGCCTTGTCCAATGGGGTTTGAGTCGGTGTCGGCCGATCAGCGCTACGAGTTCATCGCGCGCACGGTGCGCCGCTCGGACTACGGGCGCCCGAAGCGTGCCGATAAAAAGCAATCAGGCAGCCGATGGCAGCAATCTGCCTTGCAAGCCGCTCCCAGAGCCGCCCTCAACAGAAAAATGGCAGCAATCGAGGATCAGCGCCCGGCGGGGCGGTAAGCGCACACCCGGTCGCGACCAGCGGATTTCGCCGCATACAAAGCCTCGTCGGCATACTGCAGCAACGATTCGAACGACGCGACTTCCCCGGCGGCGGATACGCCAAAACTCGATGTGAACCGGATCTCGCTCCCCTCGAAGCCGATCGATTGCGCCTTGATCATGAGCCGCAGTTTCTCGGCCAGCGCGACCGCGCCCTCCACCGGCGTGCCGGGAAGGACGACGACGAATTCCTCCCCGCCCATGCGGGCGAACACGTCGGCGCCCCTGATCGCGGAGGACACCAGTCCGGCCAGTGCGACCAGGACCTTGTCGCCTGCATCGTGTCCCCAGGTGTCGTTAACGCGCTTGAAATGGTCGATGTCGAGCATGACCACGGACAACGGCTTGCCGCTGGCGCGGTGCGCCGCAAACTCGCGCAGGCCCGCTGCCTCCAAGTGGCGCCGGTTGTAGGCGCCAGTCAGGAAATCGGTGCTCGCCGCCGTGCGCAGGTTCTCCTCCTCCCGGCGCCGCTCGCTGATGTCGCGGGTGATGAAGGCGTATCCATCGACTTCCCCTTCGAGATCCCGCAGGGGGGCGACGAGGGTATCGGCCCAGAAGCGGGAGCCGTCCCTCCGGACCCGCCAGCCCTCGACCTCGGCCGAGCCCTCGCGCGAGGCGCGCTGCAGCAGCGGCGCGATCACTGCAGGGGCGGACTCCTCCTCCACGCAGAGCATGCCCACATGCCTTCCGATCGCGTCTTCGCGCTGGTATCCGGTCAGCCGCCCGAGGGAGCGGTTCCAGTCATCCAGCAGACCCGCCTTGTCGGTGGTGTAGATCGCGTAATCGCGCACGTTCTCGAACAGCGCCTGCATGCGCTGCTGGCTGCGATGTAGCTGCAACTCGTAGCGGACCGTCTTGGTGGTATCCAGCAGGGTCACCATGAAGGCATCCGGCTCGAGCCGGTAGATGGTGGCCGTCAGCACGAGGTCCGGCGGCGAGCTTTTCTGCCGCGGGTAGAGGATGCGGTACTGGTCGCACACCAGGCCCGAAGCAGGCACGTAAGCGAACATCATGTTGCGCAACTCGGGCGCCGCGTCCTCGAACACCTCGAACAGGTTCTCCAGCGCCGGGCGCCGCGCGATCGGCAGGAGCAGTCGCACCACCGCCGGGTTGCTGAGCTCGATCGATCCGTCCCTGCGGACGAGCATCAGGCCCACCGGCGCCTCATACAGGAACCGCAGCAGCCTTTCGTTCTCCTCCCGCAGCGCTACGGCGGAATCGCTCACGGCATGCGTCGTTGCACCAGCAGGTACATCCGGTCTCGCGCCGGGGACTTCAGCAGCCTGAGGACGACCGGTGTCGGCTTCATGCGCAGCGTAAAGACGTAGTCGACCATTGCGTCCAGCGAGTCCTCCGTCTCGACGCGCTGCGCCACTAGGTAATTGTTGGTGCAGGGCGCGACATCGGAAAAGAAGTGTTTGCCGATCACGCGCTCGGGCGACAGCCCGGAGAGCGCGGCTTCCGCGGCGTTGTATCCAGTGACAAGGCCGGACTTGTCCATGCGGACAATGCCAAAGGGTGCGGCGTCGAGTTGCGCCTCCGAAGCCGATTCAAGCAGGGGAAATATCTGTTCCTGGTCAAAATTCATGTTCATCTCTCGGTTGAAGTCATGCGGTTCAAGGCGTCGGGAGCATCTGGCTGTGGATCGACTGCAACAGCTTGCGTCCCGTGGATTCCGGGCCTGAAAGACCTTGTGAGATTCTCGGATTCCAGGCTGCAGGGCCGTCGGGCGAACTGCAGGGCCATTCGGCTTCTTTTCAGACGCTTGCCGCGGCAGGCAGTCAGCCCTCCTCACCAGGGAGCGTAAACCAGAACGTCGCTCCGACCCCCTCCTTGCCTTCGGCCCAGACCCGCC
>CAZZDV010000314.1:0-3953 GCA_964652785.1 uncultured Bordetella sp. | reverse complement strand
AGCAAACCGAGGTCGACCGCGAAGAAATTTCCCGCAGCCCGGCCACGCGTGGCCGCTTCGAGCTGCGCACGGCTCGTGTGCGCGAGGTCGCCCCGCACCGTGAGCTCGCGCAACGGGAACCATGGCGAGTGGAGGACAAACTGCGTTCCTGCAAATGCGAGGATCACGAACGCGGTGGCCATGAGGCTGCTGGCCACGAGGTTCAGCAGCCGGGGGTTATCCCACATGCGAACCCTCGAGAATCTCGACGCAGAGCGCCTCATAGGACATCCCGACCGCACGGGCAGCCATCGGGACGAGCGAATGGTCCGTCATGCCGGGGGACGTGTTCACTTCCAGCAGGTAGGCGTTGCCGGCCTCGTCCATCATGAGGTCCGTGCGGCCCCAGCCGGCGCACCCGAGCGCATCGAAGGCCTTGAGGCAGAGCGCCTGAACTTCCCTCTCCTCCTCCTCAGGCAGCCCGCAAGGGACGATGTAGCGCGTGTCGTCCCGCACGTACTTGGCTTCGTAGTCGTAGAAGTCGCGCTCGGTTTCGAGCCGGATCAGGGGCAGCGGCGTGCGCCCGAGGATCGCGCCTGTGAGTTCGGTGCCCTCGATGAATTTCTCGGCGATCACGACCGGGTCGTAGTTCACTGCGAGCGCGAAAGCTTCCTCGAGGTCGCCCGCCTCGCGCACCTTGCTCATCCCGATCGAGGAGCCTTCGCTGGCGGGCTTCACCATGATCGGCAGGCCGAGGCGCAAGGCCGTGGTGCGAAAATCGGTGTCCTGTCCGAGCAGCTCGAACGGCGGAGTCGGTAGTCCGCGGGCCCGCCAGATCTGCTTCGTGCGCAGCTTGTCCATGGCGAGCGCCGAGGCGAGCACTCCGCTCCCGGTATACGGCAGGCCGAGGTATTCGAGCGCGCCCTGGAGCGTGCCATCCTCGCCAAAGCGTCCATGGAGGGCGATGAATGCGCGCTCGAAGCGCTCGTCGATCAACGCCTCGAGCCCCCGCTCCGACGGGTCGAATGCGTGCGCGTCGATGCCGGCCGCCTTCAGGGCCGACAGGACCATGCCGCCGCTCTTGAGGGACACCGGGCGCTCGGCCGACTTGCCGCCCATGAGTACCGCGACCTTGCCGAAGCGGCTCATGTCGCGTCTCCGAAGATGCGCACTTCGGGATGCAGGTCGACCCCGGTCTGCGACTTCACGGTCGCCCGCACGGTTTCGATCAACCCTTCGATATCCGAGGGGCGCGCCGCGCCTTTGGGATTGACGATGAAGTTGGCGTGCTTCTCCGAGACGCGCGCTCCGCCACGGTCGAGTCCCTTGAGGCCGCACGATTCGATCAGGCGCGCTGCATGGTCACCGGGCGGATTGCGGAACACGCTGCCCGCATTCGGAAACGACAACGGCTGCGAAGCGATGCGCTTGGTGAGCAGTTCCTTGATCCGCGCGCGCGACGCATCCCCGTCACCCGGCTCGAGCTTGAAGTAGCCGCCGGTAAACCATTCGTCCACGCCGATGCGGGAGCCGCCCTTCAGCTCGCAATGCCGGTAGGCGATGTCGAAGTCAGCCGTCGGGCGCGTCCTGATCGTGCCGGTTCGATCGATCGTCTCGACGCGCTCGACGATCTCCCAGGTCTGCGACCCGTAGCAGCCCGCGTTCATGGCAAGCGCCCCACCGATGGTGCCGGGGATGCCGGCAAGGAATTCCGCGCCGGCGAAGTCATGCGTGGCCGCGAAGCGCGCGACTTTCGGGCTGGCCACGCCGACTTCGGCGTACACCAGGCCATCGACGAACTCAGGGCGCTTTGCAGCCGCGTGCGTGAGCACCACCGTGCCCCGGAACCCGGCGTCGCGCACCAGCGAGTTGCTGCCAAGGCCGATGAACATGATCGGCTCCGAAGGCGGCAACTGGCGCAGGAAGGCGGCGAGGTCATCGCGATCGGCGGGCGTATAGACGCGCGTCGCGTTGCCGCCCGTACGCCAGCTGACATGGCGGCCCATCGGCTCATCCGATTTGAGCTCCCCTCGCAATTGCGTGGTTGGCTGCGTCATGAGTCCGGGTCCGGTCATCCATTCACGCGTCGCCGGAAGCGAGCTGCGAGGGCACGTTGCCGATCGAGCCCGCCCCCATGGTCACGACGACATCGCCGTCCCTGACGATGCCGCGGATCGCATCCGCAAGCTCCGCGACCTCTTCAACGAACATGGGTTCGACCTTGCCTGCAACCCGGATCGCACGCACGAGTGCCCGCGAGTCGGCCGCCACCAGCGGCTGCTCGCCCGCGGCGTAGACCTCCGCGAGAATCACAGCGTCCACGGTGGACAACACGCGCACGAAGTCCTCGAAGAGGTCGCGAGTCCGCGTGTAGCGGTGGGGCTGGAAGGCCAGCACCAGCCGGCGGCCCGGAAAGGCCCCACGCGCCGCGGCCACCGTTGCGGCCATCTCCGCCGGATGATGGCCATAGTCGTCGATGAGCGTGAAAGTGCCGCCGTCCGCGATGGCCACTTCGCCATAGCGCTGGAAGCGCCGGCCCACGCCGCGGAAATCCGCGAGCGCCTTGCAGATCGCGGCATCCGCGACGCCGATTTCGGTTGCCACGGTGATCGCAGCCAGCGCGTTCAGAACGTTGTGCCCGCCGGGCAGGTTGAGCGTCACATCCAGTGCCGGGCGCTTCTCCCGCAGCACCTTGAACCGCATCGATCCTTCGGCATGCTCTAAATCGACGGCGCGCACCATCGCGTCCTCGCCGAGGCCATAGGTCGTCACCGGCTTGGAGATGAAAGGCATGATCTCGCGCACATTGCGGTCGTCGATGCACAGGATGGCGCTGCCGTAGAAAGGCAGGTTCTGCAGGAACTGGATGAACGCCTGCTTGAGCCGCGTGAAGTCGTGCTGGTAGGTGTCCATGTGGTCGGCGTCGATATTCGTCACGACCGCAACCACGGGCTGGAGGTGCAGGAAGGAAGCGTCGGATTCATCCGCCTCGACCACGATGAAATCCCCTGCGCCAAGACGCGCGTTCGACGCGGAGCTAGTCAGCCGCCCGCCGATCACGTAGGTCGGGTCGAGCCCGCCTTCAGCCAGCACGCTCGCGATGAGGCTCGTGGTCGTGGTCTTGCCGTGCGTGCCCGCGATCGCGACGCCCTGCTTGAGGCGCATGAGCTCGGCAAGCATGATCGCGCGAGGCACGACCGGCACGCGCCGAGCGCGCGCGGCGAGCACTTCCGGGTTGTCGTTCTTGACCGCGGTGGACACGACGACCGCGTCTGCGTCGCTCACGTTTTCCGCGGCATGCGAGATTTTAATGGTCGCGCCCAGTTGCTCGAGGCGCTTTGTCGCCGCGTTGGCGGCGAGGTCCGAGCCGCTGATCTGGTAGCCCAGATTGACGAGTACCTCGGCGATGCCGCTCATGCCGGCCCCGCCGATGCCCACGAAATGGATACGCCTGACCTTGTGCTTCATGGCGTTGTTCCGCCTGCCAGTTGGATGCACGACTCGGCGACCAGCCGCGTCGCCTCGGGCTTGCCGAGGGCGCGCGCCTTCTCGGCCATCGCGAGAAGCTTGGTGCGGTCGAGCGTGCGTATGAGGTCCGCGAGTTTCGCGGGGTTCATGTCGGATTGCCGGATCAGCACCGCCGCGCCGCTGTCGGCGAGGAATCTGGCATTCGCTGTCTGGTGATCGTCCACGGCGTGCGGGAATGGCACGAGTACGCTCGCCATGCCCGCGGCGGAAAGCTCCGACACGGTCAGCGCGCCTGCCCGGCAGATGACCAGGTCGGCTACCGCATAGCGCGCGGCCATGTCGCTGATGAAGGCCACCAGTTCGCCGTCGACCCCGGCTGCCCTGTAAGAGGACCGCAGCGCTTCCAGGTGCTTCTCGCCCGACTGGTGCACGACCTGCGGACGATCGCCGTCCGCAAGCAGCGCCAGTGCCTTGGGCACGGTTTCATTCAGGGCCTGCGCGCCGAG
>CAZZDV010000313.1:0-3964 GCA_964652785.1 uncultured Bordetella sp. | reverse complement strand
CGCTTGACGCCGCAACGCTGAAGGTAGCCCGCAAGCGCGCACACTTCCGCGTCCATGCGCGCGTAGCTGATATCTGCGCCGTAGTAGTGGATCGCGGCTTTTTCGGCGTAGCGGCGCGCGCTCACATACAGGTTGAAATACAGGCTCGTCTGCGGCACCGCCAGGCTTTTGGGCAGTCCCGGCGGCCAATGGGGATAGTGGCGGGTGAACATGCCTACACCAAGTACTTGGCAACGGCCTTTTCGTCCCAACGCATGCCCACACCGGGAACCGAAGGCGTGACGATGTGGCCGTCCTTGACGACGACGGGCGCTTCGAGAATCGGCGAAGCCCAATCCACGTACTCGAGCCAGTGGCACGTCGGCGTGACCGCAAGCAGGTGGCAGCTGAATTCGGGGAACAGGTGTGACGACATTTCCAGTCCCGCGCCCTGCGCAAGCGCCGCGGCGCGCATCCACCCGGTCACGCCGCCAATGCGCTGCGCATCGGGCATGACGTAGTCACAGGCACCGGCGGCCAGCGCCTGCGCCATCTGTTCGGGACCCATGAAGTTTTCGCCGATCTGCACCGGGGTGGCCAGCTCCGCGGCGATGCGCGCGTTGCCGTCGAAGTCGTCCGCGCGCGTCGGCTCCTCGATCCAGTACAAGCCACCCTCGTCCTCCAGCATGCGCCCGCGCAGGATCGCGTCGTTGACCGTCAGCGCCTGGTTGAAGTCGCACATCAAGGTGACCCCGGGGCCGATGGCCTTCTTGACGGCCTTGAGCGCTGCGACATCCTCTTTCGCCTCCGGCCGGCCCAGTCGAAGCTTGACCGCGGAAAACCCCTCCTTCACCAGCGCCTCGGCCTCCTTCGCCAGCGGCTTGACGGCCATGATGCCGAGGCCCTTGGAGTTATAGGCACGCACCGGCCGGGGCGTTCCGCCGAGCACCTTGACCAGCGGCTGGCCGACGCTTTGCGCGTACGCGTCCCAGGCCGCCATGTCGATCCCGGCCATGGCGAACAGCACGATGTTATGGACGCCGAGCAGCGTGTGCTTCTGGCGCAGCTTCTTCTCGATCTCGAAGGGCGCGACCGCGTCGCCTGCGATCATCTCGCCCATCGATTCGCACAGGGCGACGATGGCCTTGAGATTGTGCCGGCCGATCGCGAACAGGTAGGCGCGGCCGGTGATCCCCGCGGTGGTTTCGAGGTCCAGCAGCACGAGCGGCGCGATGCTCACCGCCCCGGTGCTGGTCTGCAGCGGCAGGCGCATCGGCACAGCCACGGCGCGCACGCGCAAGCTGCGAATGTTGAGTTTCGAATCTTTCAAGTCGGCTCCTCCTCAGGAGATGCGGTTTGCCTTCCGTCGGGTTTCTAGCGCCCGCGAAAAACCGGCTTGCGCTTCTCCATGAAGGCCTTGCGCCCCTCGAGATAGTCTTCGCTCAACGCGCAGCGTTCGATCGCTGCAAGGCCTTTGGCCACGTCCGGCTCGCCCGTGGGCCGCACAAACTCCTCGATCATGATCTTTGAGGCTGCGATCGTGAGCGGTGCGTTGGTGGCCATCCCGGCTGCGATATCGCGCACAAAGCTTTCGAGACCGTCCACCGGCAGCACGCGATGCACCAGCCCGATCGACAGGGCTTCGGCCGCGCTATAGCGGCGACCTGTGAAGAATATCTCACGCGTATTGGCATGCCCCACGGTTTCGACCAGCCGCTTGATGCCGTCGATGCCGTAGCCCAGCCCCAGCCGCGCCGCCGGGATGGCGAACTGCGCGTCGTCGCTGCAATAGCGAAGGTCGCACGCGAGCGAAATCTCGACGCCGCCGCCAAAGCAATAGCCCCGGATCATCGAGACGACCGGCTTGTCCGAGCGCTGCAACGCATGCAGCGCAACGTCGAGCAGGCTGTCGTACGCGGAGACCTTGTCGGAAGTCTCGCGCGCCTCGTCGAACTCCGAAATGTCGGCGCCTGCCGCGAAGGCCTTCTCGCCCTCCCCGCGAAGGATCACCACACGCACTTCGGGATCGGCATCGAACTGGGCCATGGCTTTCGGAAACGTGGCCCACATGCCGCTCGAGATCGCGTTCAGGCGTCCCGGGTTGTCGATCACGAGCCAGCCGATCGCGCCGTCCTTCTCGGCCCTGACGCGCCCTGCCATCAGGCGCGCCCCGCCATCTTCGGCTTGCCCTCGGGGCCGAACACCGAACCGAGCGCGGCGCGCGGATCGCGCGCACCCCAGCGTCCGGATTCGACCTGGTGCAGGAAGTCGCCCATGAGCTGGTTGAAGAGCGCCGGTTCCTCGAGGTTGATGCCGTGCCCGCTCCTGGGCAGCACCGCCAGTCCCGATTTGGGGATTGCGCGCTTCATCAGCAGCGAAGGCTCGAGGCACGCCTCGTCTTCGTCCCCGGTCATGATCAGCGCCGGGACGTCGATCGCCGCCATCTGCCCGGTCATGTCGTAGATACAGGGACGGCGTCCCTGGTAGCCGAGCGAGCAGTTGGCCGAGCCCTCGGGGGAGTGCTCGGCAAGCTGGCGCGCGAATTCTGCAAACCCGCGCGGATCCTTGTTCTGGAACTGGATGCGCGTCGGGCCGTGTCCGTACGTTGCAGCCATCTTCTCCATGCCTTCGCCTCGGATGCGCTCGGCCAGCGCCACTGCGTCGGCCTGGAACTGCTTGTAGAGGGCAGGGTGCGCGCCCGAGCCGCACCCTGCGATCGTGAGTGACAGCGCCCGGGCAGGCTTGCCCTTCTTGCAGTACTCCATGCCGAAATGCAGTGTCGCGAACCCGCCCATCGACAGGCCGACCACGTGCGGCGCAGGCAGCTCGAGGGCGTCGATCACCGATCGGATGTCGTCGCGCCAGCGCTCCTGCGAATAGCTTTCGAAATTCTTCGGCACGTCGGAGGGCACGTAGCCCCTGGCGCTATAGGTGATGCAGCGGTAGTTGCGCGAGAAATAGCGGACCTGCGGCTCCCAGCTGCGATGGTCGCCGGCGAACTCGTGCACGAACACGATCGGCGTCCCGGTGCCGGTATCCTCGTAGTACAGCTTTACTCCGTCGTCGGTGGTGAGATGGGGCATGTGAAAGTCTCGTTTCGTGGAGGGGCGGACGAAGGTAGAGTGTCCGCACGTTGGCTCGCATTTTTCAATCCAGCGGCAAGCCTACCCAAATTCACGCCGCTCACATAGAGGAATTTCATGGACCTGAACCTGAAGGGAAAGCGCGCCCTGGTGACCGGCGGATCGAAGGGCATCGGCAAGGCCAGCGCGCAGGTGCTGGCCGAAGAAGGCTGCTCGGTCATGATCGCCTCGCGCGACGGCGCGGCGCTCGAGGCGGCCGCTGCGGACATCAAGTCGAAGACCGGCGCCGACGTGAAGTGGAAGGCCGCCGACCTTTCGCAGCGCGGTGCTGCCGAGGAACTCGCGAAGTGGGCTGCGCAGTCCGGACCCGTCGACATCCTTGTCAACAACGCGGGCGCGATCCCCGGAGGCGACCTGCTCAAGGTGGACGAGGACACGTGGCGCAAGGCTTGGGACCTCAAGGTGTTCGGCTACATCAATCTCACGCGCGCCGTGTATGCGCAGATGAAGGAGAAAAAGAGCGGCGTGATCGTGAACGTGCTCGGCAACGCCGGCGAGAAGCTCAACGCGGCCTATATAGCAGGCTCCGCCGCAAACGCCGGCCTCATGGCTTTCACGCGCGCGCTCGGCGGGGCTTCGCACGCCGACGGCATCCGCGTCGTCGGCGTGAGCCCGGGGCCCGTAGCGACCGATCGGCTGCTTTCGTTGTACAAACAGATGGCTGCAACCAAGCTCGGCGACGCCAACCGGTACGAGGAGCTCTTTACGGGAATGGCATTCAATCGCCCGGCCACGGCCGAGGAAATCGCGTGGACGGTGGCGTTTACGGCGTCCGATCGCTCGTCCTACACGACCGGCATCTACATCACGATCGACGGGGGGCTGGCCGCGCGCTCGTGACG
>CAZZDV010000312.1:0-3970 GCA_964652785.1 uncultured Bordetella sp. | reverse complement strand
TCAGGCATCTTCGTGCTCGTAGCTTCAGGCATCTTCGTGCTCGTAACTTCAGGCATCTTCGTGCTCGTAACTTCAGGCATCTTCGTGCCTGTTGGCATGGCCGTTGGACTGCGTGACCGGCGAGAGCGCCGGCGCGGGGGTGCGCTCTTTCTTCCATGCTGGCATCACCAGCCGCATGCCGACCGTGCGCTTGACTGCCCGCACGACATAGACGCCCCCAGCGATCGGCCACCAGCGAGCGCCGGCTTTTTCCATGAATGCGAAACGCGACAGCCATTTGTCCTGTGCAAAGGGCGGCGCATAACAGCCGAACATGCCGCCGTTGAGTTCGAACCCCAGCAGCTTGAGCCAGTCCTTGAGGCGCAACAGTCCGATCATCCGCGCGTTCCATGGATAGTCCGCGTGTCGTCCCGAAAACGACTGCTTGAGTCCCCAGAAGGACAGCGTGTTGAACCCCGAGATCACGATCTGTCCCTCGGGCATCAGCACGCGTTCTGCTTCTCGCAGGACACGGTGCGGATCGGCGCTGAACTCCAGCACATGCGGCAGCACGAGAAGATCGACGCTCTGCGATGCGATCGGCAGCTCCAGCGGGTCGGCCCGTACGGCCGCGCCCGGCTCCAGGGAAAGGGGAAACCGGTAGGAAATCCGGTTGCGGCGCAGGAAGTCGATGCCCGGCAAGCCGACCTGCACTGCCAGGAAGCCAAAAGTATCCTCCACCGCGCTATCGAACTGGTCCTGCTCCCACCCGAGCACGTACACTCCCTGCGGGGTTTCGAACCACCGGGCGAGCGATGCGGCGTCTGTGGGCGCTACAATGGCCATCAATGAATAAAATAAATGCCGTAGTTCCGCTGAAGGCTTTCACGGACAACTATATCTGGACGCTGCGAAATTCCACCCACGCAGCGGTCGTCGACCCGGGAGAGGCGCAACCGGTGCTGGACTACCTCGCCGCAGAGGGTCTCGAGCTGGCGGCGATCCTCGCAACCCATCATCACCCGGACCATGTGGGGGGCATCGCGGAAATCCTCCGCTCGCATCCCTGCCCCGTGTACGGCCCGAAGAACGAACCGATCCCCACTCTGACCCATCCGGTATCCGAAGGCGATTGCGTGCGCATTCCAGAACTGGGCGCCGAGTTCTCCGTGCTCGACATCCCCGGCCATACGCGGGCTCATATTGCTTATTATGGCTTAGAGTCCCTGTTCTGTGGCGACACGCTCTTCGCCTGCGGATGCGGGCGCGTTTTCGAAGGCACTCCGGAGCAGATGTTCCACTCGCTCTCGAAGCTCATTGCGCTTCCGGACCAGACCAAGGTTTATTGCGGGCACGAGTACACGCTCGCAAACATGAAATTCGCCAGGACGGTCGAGCCCTCCAACGCGGCGCTGGCCGCGCGCGAGAAACGCGACCAGGCCCTGCGCGACCGCGGGCTGCCGACATTGCCTTCCACGCTTGGCGACGAGAAAGCGACGAATCCTTTCCTCCGCTGCCGCGAACCCGCGGTGATCGACTCCGCCAACAAGTACCTCGGTTCCCGCATCGGGGATCCGGTCAACGTCTTCTCCGCCATCAGGCGATGGAAAAACGAGTTCTAGGCCGGCGAAAAGCCGGCAAAGCGCAGGCAATCGCCTGCGCTTTGCTTTTGGCCACCCTGCTCGGCGCGTGCGCGACGCAGGCGCCCGCGCCGGACGAAGTGACTTCCTCGAAGCCGGCGCGCGTGCCTTACCAGGTGGGCGCGCCCTCGCCCGCTTTCGAACCGGCCAGGCCCGCGCCGGCGGTTGCAGTTGCCAAACCTGCGGTTGCCCAACCTTTGGACGCCTCGCGCCTGCCGCCTTTTGACGGCGAGAAGCAGGAGGTCAAGGAGCCGTTGCGCGGCGTGGCCACCGTGGATCGCACTGTGCAGCCCGATGACCTGTGGGAAAGGATCCGCGCGGGGTTCTCGATGCCGAACCTCGAAGGGCCGATCGTGCAGGACCGCACCGCTTGGTACGCGGCCCGCCCGGAGGCGCTCAAGCGCATGTTCGAGCGCAGCCGGCGCTATCTCTATCACATCGTCGAAGAGCTGGAGAAGCGGGGCCTGCCGACCGAGCTCGCGCTCCTGCCGATGGTCGAGAGCTCTTTCAACCCGATGGCCTATTCCTCCGCGCATGCTTCGGGGCTCTGGCAGTTCATCCCCGGCACGGGCAAGCGTTATGACCTCGCTCAGAACTGGTGGTACGACGGCAGGCGCGACATCGTTGCCTCGACTTCAGCCGCACTCGGTTACCTGAAAGACATTTACGAGATGAACGGCGACTGGCATCTCGCGCTCGCGTCGTATAACTGGGGCGAGAACGCGGTGGCCAAGGCCGTCGAGCGCAACAAGGCCGCCGGCATTCCCACCGACTATTCGAGCCTGCGCATGCCCGAGGAGACCCGCAACTACGTGCCGAAACTGCAGGCGCTCAAGAACATCATCGCCAACCCGGCGCCTTTCGGCGTCGTGCTCGACCCGATCCCGAACCAGCCGTACTTCGCGACGGCCGCAAGGACTGTCGACATCGACATCAGGCTGGCCGCGAAGCTGGCCGAGATGCCGGTGGAGGAATTCGTGGCGCTGAATCCGGCATTCAACCGGCCGATCATGCCTGCCTCGGTCAATGCGCGCATCGTTCTGCCGGCCGACAAGCTGGAGATTTTCCACTCGAACCTGCAGAAGTACGACAGCAAGGCCCTCGTCTCATGGCAGACGTACGAAATGCGGCCGGGCGACAAGCTCGAGACCGTGGCCAAGCGGTTCGGAGTGACGGTGGCCCAACTGCGTCAGGTCAACGGGGTCACGGCGAATGCGCGCACGGTGCCTTCCATGCTCGTCGTGCCGATCAACGGCGCCCTCACCGCCGGCAGCCCGACGCTTCCGCTCATGTACAGCCCGCCGATCCCGATGGCCGAAAGCCGCACGCGGATTACGACCCACACGGTCAAGGCCGGGGATACGCTCCTGTCCATCGCAGGGCGCTACAAGGTCACGCCGGACGACCTTCGGCGCTGGAACCCGATCGGGCGGCTGACGATCGGTCATCAGCTTCGTGTGAACATGGCCGCACTGCCCACCCGGACTGCTGCTGCGGCCAAACAGATCAAGTCAACCGCTTCCGAGAAAACCGCAAAGCCAAGCAAAATCATAGCGAAGAAGAATTTACCTCCAGTAAAATATAAGGCCGTGCAAGCCCGCCGCTGACTTTGGATTGCTGCGTGGCGGGATGAATTCCGACCGCCCCGAGGCTTGCGCCCGCAGGCGACAGGTCTAGAATCTGTTCCCCCCCGGTCGTCGTTTGGTCCCCTCCCCCAGTCCCCATGTGCCGCGCCTTGCGCAGGTCGCTCTTCCTCCTCTTCGTTGGCCTTTGGCCCGCAATGGCGCAGGCCGATCCGCTCGTTTTCTTCCTGATGAGCGCCGCGAAGGAGATCGCTTCCAGGGCGATTGAGAAAGCCATGACGGAGCAGGCGCGGATCGCCGCCCTGCCGGTCGCCCCCCCACCGACGTACCCCGGCACCGCCGTGGAGCCGCGAACCCTGCGCAGGGTCGTTCACGAGAGCTTCGTCTACCTTTCGTCCTCGCAACGCACCGAGATCTTCGACAGCCTGAACGAGATGCTGCTGGACCCGAAGCTCGGCGGCAACCGCGCGGCGCTCATCGAATACTTCCTGCACAAGGCCCTCGCGGTGCGGGCAGCGCAGATCGAGCTGGGCAAGCTGACCTACGCCCAGAAAGAAGGCCTTGCAAGGCAGTTCAGGCAGGAAACGGCCAGCCTCCCCGACGAGGAGCGCCAGCAGTTGCAGAAGCTGCTCAAGCAGCACCTGCTGCCCGTGCCCGCCGACCTGAACGAGATGCTGCTCGCGCAGCTGCAGGAGCCCCGCTAGGCGTAGCCTGCGGCGCTCAAGCCGTAGCCTGCGGCGCTCAAGCCGTAGCCTGCGGCGCTCAAGC
>CAZZDV010000311.1:2588-3983 GCA_964652785.1 uncultured Bordetella sp. | reverse complement strand
GCTGCCGACCCTCGCGAGCGCAAGCAGCACGAGCAGCGGCTTGTGCACGGCGCGCTGGTCGCCGCGCTGCCAGACGCGCATGCGGTCGAAGGCCGAGAGGATCTGGTCGCGGGTCATGCGGGATATCGTAGTCCGAAAACGCGCGGCGGCGGGTCAACGCGGCGGGCCTCGCGTTCATCTCAAAGACGGCACGCGTGAAACACGCCGGCGGTTGCGGGGCAGGGCCTCCCCGTCCAGAATGTGCACAAAATGCACAAGGAATTCGCATCATGCGCACGAACATCGTGATCGACGACAAGCTCCTGCGGGGGGCGCTCCGCGCGACCTGGGCGAAGACCAGGCGCGAGGTCGTAGAGCTCGGGCTGCGCACCCTGTTGCGCCTTCGGCAGCAGGAGGAGATCCGCCGCGGCAAGCTCGACTGGCAGGGCGACCTCGAGGCGATGAGAACCGACAGGTGATCCTGGTCGATTCCGGCGCTCACCCGATACTGCATATACTGCTTCTGTAATTTCAATTGGCCGGAGAGCCGCGCCGTTGTTCCCTCTACGGAAATTAAAGTCAGACTTTTGAGTGGAATTGCAGCCTCCGATCACCGCAACACCCATTCCCCTCCGCCGCCACCAGTTCGCAGTCCTTCACAGGTGTGCTAGCATCAGACACATCTGCAGACGGTACATCGGATGGCGAAATCGACAAGGGAAAAGTTGCTCGAGCAGGAGCGATGCGAACTCAGTCCGAAATCAGGCGGTGGCCTCGTAAGCTATGAAGTCTGGGGGTACGTCGAAAAAGGCAGGACCGTGGTGACCAGATACAACCTGGCGTACGTCAACCACGCAATCTGCCAGGACGACAACGGACGGGTTCTCGGTTACGACAATGCCCATGGTTACCACCATCGGCATTACATGGGCGAGATCGAAGAAGTCGAATTTCCGGGGTACGAGGCAACGCTGGAAAAGTTTCAGCTCGAATGGCTGGCAATCGCCAGGAAAACACGGGGAAGGAAACCATGACCAAAGTCGTGATTCGCACCGATGGTGTAGCGGGATTTTTCTCGCGCGCGAAAGATGCCGCGCGCAGGGCGGATCGAGGCGAGGCGTTCGAAGGCAAGGTCACGCTCTGTTTCGAGGATCCGCAGCGGATGTTTTCGGTTCTCTCGCAATCGCGCCGCCGCCTGATGCTCGAGGTAATGCACGAACCCCTGAGCATCAACGAGTTGTCGCAGCGCCTGCATCGCAATCGTTCGGCGATCACCAAGGATGTCGGATTGCTGGAGAAGATGGGGTTGATCGTTTCGCGGCGGCAGGCGAATCCCGGGCATGGCATCCAGAAAGTCGTGCGGTCGGTCGCGCCAAAAATCGAAATGGTTACGACGCTCGGATAGCGCGACCTGGA
>CAZZDV010000311.1:1331-2488 GCA_964652785.1 uncultured Bordetella sp. | reverse complement strand
ATATCAGGCATACCAATAGACTTAAGATCGGCCTTGCATGCGGTTCTCCGCGGATAAAAGTTCGACTTTGTCGAGAAACGCGATGACTGACCGGCCAAGTTCCGCGAGGTCGCGTGTGCCCGTGCGCAACACCTCCATTACGATCTTCCAGTCGACTTTGGCATATTCATGGACCAGGACATTGCGGAACCCGACCGCACGCTGGAGCCTTTGCGCGAGGCCCCGGTCAATGACCCCCCGGTCAGCAAGGGTGGCAAATGCCAGGGCCGACGTGGCCGGCACATCTCCGTAGGCCGCGCAAAGGTGAAGGGCGATATCCGCGCATACCTGGATCGCCACCTCCAGGTTGCGCGCAAGGATGTCCTGCAGATCCTCGTCTGCGGTTAGCGCCTTGATGGTGGCCGGGCGTTTGGCCTCGATGCGCTTCAGGCGGCGAGACAGTTCGGCGAGTTTCGGGTCGAGGACCGTGGAGTCGATCTTCCCCGGCGCAGCGGGTTTCACGCGAACAGCGCTTTCCGGGCATGACGCGCTGCGATCGCCACGCTGCGACGGTCGTCCTCTGTCCGGTTCAACCGAAGGGCCATGCGGTGGCGAGTCGAAACGCTGTCGCACAGGATTTCACTGCCACCGAGAGCCTGCGCGAGGATCGTACCTTCGGCTTTTTCAAGATCGATCAGATCGACGCTGCGCCCCGCTATTTCAGCAACCAGGCCCGTAAGCGCCATCCGAAGATCGCTCGTCATCGGCTTTCCGAAGCTGACGGCGACGTCGATGTCGCTGTCCGGGCGTGCCGCTCCCCTTGAGACAGATCCGAAGATCGTTGCGTAATGCGCTCCCGCTGCGCGAAGGCGGGCGGCGAGGCGCTCCCCGATTGGCGCAGGGGCGGAGGGAACCTCATTGGGCGCGACCACGTACGCGACCACCCTTCCGTGGCGCTCTATGGCGACGGGACCCCGTGCAGCGGCCTCAAGCACCTGCCCGAAGCGGTTCTTGGCCGACGTGGCGTCGAAGGTCGAATGTTTCATGGGTCAGATTATAGCTAAATTAGCTAATATTTGGAAACAGACCAGTCACCGCAAAACCGACATTCGTCAACGACGCAGAGTGTCGGTTCGTTAGTTGGCCTGCAATCAGGAAGGTTGTCCGGGTCGCGCTCA
>CAZZDV010000311.1:0-1231 GCA_964652785.1 uncultured Bordetella sp. | reverse complement strand
CCATTCCTCCAGGTTGATCTCTTCGGCCCTCGCCACGTACTTCTCGAAGACCGCATCGACTTCCTCCGCAATCGCCTTGTCGCGGATGCCGAGGGTGATCTCGTCGTTGGTCTCGAAGGACCGGTCGTCGAAATTGCTCGAGCCGATCGCGGTCCAGATGCCGTCGACGGTCATGGCCTTCTGGTGCAGCAGCGTGTGCGGGTATTCGAAGAGCCGGACGCCGTTACGCAGCAGCTTCTCGAAGTTGCGATGCCCTGCGTGCTGCACCATCGGGTTGTCGGAGCCGCTGGTCGAAGGCATCAGCACGCGCACGTCGACGCCGCGCTTGACGGCCGCGCCGAAAGCATCGATCGCCTCGGGCTCGGGGATGAAGTACGGGTTCTGGATCCAGATCTTCTTGCGGGCGAGGCAGATGGCGGTGTGATGCAGGATCTTGACCGCGGGTGCCGAGCCTTCGGGCTTGGCGAAGGCGGCGTGGATCATGATGTCGCCCACCGGCTTCAACTCCGGGAAGACATCCGCGCCAACGAACAGCTCCCCGGTTTCGCCGGCCCAGTTCTCGCTGAAGGCCGACTGGATGCTGTGGACGATCGGCCCGCGCAGCCGCACGCTGAGATCGGTGAAGTGCTTGCCGTCCTCGCCGTCGCCCATCCAGTTGTCGACGATGCAATGGCCGCCCACGAAGGCCTCGCGGCCGTCGATGACGACGAGCTTGCGGTGGTCGCGGTCGTTCAGCACGCCGATATTGCGCCAGGTCTTTTCGTGGAAGAGCGCGAGCCGGCACCCGGCGTCCTTCATCTGCTTCCACGCGGTTTTGCCGATCTCTTTCGAGCCGGTGGCATCGACAATGACGCGCACCTGCCTGCCCGCCCGGGCTCGCTCCGAGAGCGCGTCGGCCAGGCGCTGGCCGAGCACGCCCTCCTTCCAGAGGAAAGTCTCGAAGTGCACCGAGTGCTCCGCGGCGGCGATGCGCTCCATCACGACGTCGAAAAAGGCGCCGTTCGCCAGCAGTTCGACCGAATTGCCGTCCACGGCCGTCCCAAGCGACAAGCCGGCGAGGGAGGGCATGAGATCCTCGATGGGGAAGTCGCATTCGATCTCCAGGTCCGGGTCGCGGTGGCGCTTGATCGACCAGATGACCACCAGCAGCAGCACGACCAGGCCGATGAAGAGCACGGTCGCGAGCGTGGAAAAATTGTCCCAGAGCTCGAGGTCCATCATGCCGGCAGCC
>CAZZDV010000310.1:2585-3994 GCA_964652785.1 uncultured Bordetella sp. | reverse complement strand
CGACCGCCTCGAGCAGGCTCGAGGACAGTGTCCCGCAATGTACTTCGGCCGCCGGCACGTCGGCTTCCAATGCGGCAAGGCAGGGCGGCGCCGGGCGCGTATCGGCCACGCGCGAACGGCCGCCTTCGCGCGCAACCCACTTCGCGACCGAAAGGCCGGTGTCGCCGAGCCCGAGCACGAGCACGCGCTTGCCGGCCAGCGTCATGCGCGCAGGCCGCACGAGCGACGCGAAAGGAGCCTCGAGACCGGCGTCCCGTGAAGTGGCCAGCGCCATGCTTATCTGAGCTTCAGGGTGGACAGTCCGAACAGCACCAGCATCATCGTGATGATCCAGAAGCGCACCACGACCTGCGATTCCTTCCAGCCTTCGAGCTCGTAGTGGTGATGGAGCGGCGCCATCCGGAAGATGCGCTTGCCGCCGGTCACCTTGAAGTAGATGACCTGGATCATCACCGAGAGGGTTTCGGCGACGAACACGCCGCCCATGATGAAGAGCACGATCTCCTGGCGGGCGATGACCGCGATCGTGCCGAGCGCCGCGCCAAGGGCGAGCGCGCCGACGTCGCCCATGAACACTTCCGCGGGATATGCGTTGAACCACAGGAAGCCCAGACCCGCACCGGCAAGGGCCCCGCAGAAGACGATGAGTTCGCCGGCCCCAGGGACATAGGGGATGCCGAGATACTTCGAGAACACTGCATGGCCCGCGACGTAAGCAAAGATCCCCAGCCCGCTGCCGACCATGACCGTCGGCATGATCGCGAGGCCATCGAGCCCGTCGGTGAGGTTGACCGCGTTCGAGGTGCCCACGATCACGCAATAGGTCAGGGCGATAAACCCGATCGTCCCCAGCGGATAGGCGATGTGCTTGAAGAACGGGACGATGAGCTCGTTGAATGCCGGACTGGAGCCGGCATTCATTGCGAGGTATGCCGCCGCCGCAAGCCCGAACACCGATTGCCAGAAAAACTTCGACTTCGCAGACAGCCCCTTCGGATTGCGGTAGACCACTTTGCGGTAGTCGTCGACCCAACCGATGACGCCGAACGCGACCGTCACGAGGAGCACGACCCAGAGGTACTTGTTGCGCAGGTCGCCCCAGAGCAGGGTCGTGAAAGAGATCGACAGCAGGATCAGGGCACCGCCCATCGTCGGCGTGCCGGCTTTTGTCAGGTGGGACCTCGGACCGTCGTCGCGCACCGACTGGCCGATCTTGTAGGCCGTGAGCTTGCGGATGACGAGCGGGCCCAGGATCAGGGAGATCGCGAGCGCCGTGAGGCAGGAGAGCACCGCGCGCAGCGTGATGTAGTTGAAAACGTTGAACAGGCGCACATCCTTCGCCAGCCATTGAGCGAGCTCGAGCAGCATCAGTGCGTCTCCTCGGTGCGTCCAGCGTTGCTTGCCGCGTT
>CAZZDV010000310.1:0-2485 GCA_964652785.1 uncultured Bordetella sp. | reverse complement strand
GTGCGTTTGCCAGCGACGCCGGTCAGTGCGTCCACGACGCGCTCCATGCGCATGAAGCGCGAGCCCTTGACGAGCACTGTGGTGCCCTTGTCATGCACCCGCGCGATCGCCTCGGTCAGGTCCTCGATGGTCGCGAAATGGCGCGCGTCCGGCCCGAACGCCGCGACGGTGTGCACCGTCGATTCGCCCAGGGCGAGCACGCTGGAGATGCCGCGCTCCTTCGCGTAGCGCCCGACTTCGCTGTGGAAGTCCGGGCCTTCGTCGCCGACCTCGCCCATGTCGCCGAGGATGAGCAAGGTGCGGCCGCTCGCCCCCGCCAGCACGTCGATCGCCGCGCGGACGGAGTCCGGATTGGCGTTGTAGGTGTCGTCGATCACAGTCATGCCCTCGCTGGACTGCTTGACCTGCAGGCGGCCGGTATAAGGGCGGAAAGCCGATAGCCCGCGTCCGATCGCCTCGGCCGAGATGCCCGCGGCATACGCGCAAGCCGCCGCTGCCAGCGCATTCATCACGTTGTGCACACCGGGGATGGCGAGCGTCGCAAACGCCTCACTGTTGCCGCACTGGATCCGGATTGAAGAAGACAGCGGCATCAATTCGTATCGCCCGGTCACGGACGCGCCGCGATCGAGGGCGAAATCCACCTTGCGGCGCGCGCCGGCCGCGGAACGGAAAGTTTCAACATGCTCGTCATCAGCGTTGATGACCGCGGTCCCGCCATCGGGAAGCGCGCGCAGGATAGCCGCGTTCTCCTCGGCCACTTCGTCCACGGAACCCATGAACTCAAGGTGCTCGCGTTGTGCGTTGGTGACGACTGCGACCGTCGGCCGGGCGATCTGCGCCAGGTAGCCGATTTCGCCCTTGTGGTTCATGCCCAGCTCGATCGCGCACCAGCGGTGCACCGACCGAAGGCGCAGGAGCGTCAGCGGCAGTCCGATGTCGTTGTTGAGATTGCCTTGCGTCGCAAGCACGTGCTCGTCACCCGCTGCCGCCCGCAGGATGCTCGAGAGCATTTCCTTGGTCGTGGTCTTGCCGTTCGAACCGGCCACGCCAATGAGGACGGGGGCGAATTGCGCGCGCCAGTGCCTCGCGAGCTCGCCGAGCGCGAGCCTGGTGTCCTCGACCACGATCAGCGGCAAGTCGACGCCGGTCGCATCGAATGCCCTGTCGACCATCGCGGCCGCCGCGCGGGCTCGCGCGACCGCGGCGACGAACTCGTGGCCGTCGAACTTCTCGCCGCGCAGCGCCACGAACAGGTCGCCCTTGCCGATCGAGCGGCTGTCGGTCGACACGCCGGTAAATTCACAGTCCGCGCCGGTGGTCGATCCACGCAGCACCCGTGCCGCTTCGGCGACGCGCATCATCGTTGGCTCCAGGCGGCGATCGACTGCTCCGCGACGACCACGTCGGAAAACGGATGGCGCTTGCCCGCGATTTCCTGGTAAGTCTCGTGCCCCTTGCCCGCGATCAGCACGACGTCGCTGGCTTTCGCATTGCGGATCGCCCCGGCAATCGCCTTGGCGCGGTCGGGCTCGACGTCGTGCCCGCTGCTCACGCCGGCGCGAATCGCTTCGATGATCTTGGCCGGGTCTTCGTTGCGCGGATTGTCCGAGGTGATGACCACGCGATCGGCAAGGCGCGAAGCGATCTCGCCCATGCGCGCTCGCTTGGTCGCATCGCGATTGCCGCCGGCCCCGAATACCGCGATCAGCTCGCCACCGGCCGCCTCGGCGACCGGCCGCAATGCGACCAGCACCTTTTCCAGGGCATCCGGCGTGTGCGCGTAATCCACCACGGCAATCGGGCGCCCGCTCCCGCCAAGACGCTGCATGCGGCCGGGAACGTCCGGCAAGCTCGAGATCGACGCCAGCGCGCTGTCCATGTCCTGCCCATGCGCCAGAAGGCAACCGAGCACGCCGAGGATGTTGGATACGTTGAAGCGCCCGAGCTGCGGGAGCGTCACCTGATGCTCGCCCCAGCTCGTCGCCAGATCGACCCGCGTGGCCTCGGAACCGACCTGGATGCCGCGCGCGGCAATGAACCGGGCCACGCTGCCTTCTTCCAACCCTTCGAGCGAAAGGCTGTAGCCGGTCGTCGGAACGCCCCGCTCCTTGAGCCTCTTCGCGAACTTCACGCCGACCGGGTCGTCCAGGTTCACCACGGCGCTTTCCAGCGACGCGAACTCAAAGAGCTGCG
Organism: uncultured Bordetella sp.; assembly: GCA_964652785.1. Classification (GTDB taxonomy): domain Bacteria; phylum Pseudomonadota; class Gammaproteobacteria; order Burkholderiales; family SG8-39; genus SZAS-79. Next base: position 289 of record CAZZDV010000310.1, on the reverse strand, counting down.
CCTTGGCGGCGGCATAAGCTTGCATCGTTCCATGGAAGTCGAGGTGATCATGAGTCAGGTTTGTGAACAGTGCGCAATCGAACTGGACGCCATTGACGCGGCCCTGTACGAGGCCATGCGAGGACACTTCCATCGCCACTGCCTTGGCGCCCTCCTGCAGGAATTCGGCCAGCAGCCGGTGCAGCTCCAGGGCGTCGGGCGTCGTGTTGCCTACATCCACCGAGGTGTCCCGCAGGCGCGCGCCGATCGTCCCGATCACGCCGCATTCCTCGCCGCGCGCCGAAAGGGC
>CAZZDV010000309.1:0-4034 GCA_964652785.1 uncultured Bordetella sp. | reverse complement strand
ATGATGGACGAGATCATCCGCCGCTTTTCGATCCCGACCCAGTCCTGCGTGCTGACGCATGTCACCAACCAGATCCGGGGCATCGAGGCCGGCGCCCCGCTGGACCTCGTGTTCCAGTCGGTGGCCGGCACGCAGAAGGCCAACGAGAGCTTCGGCATCGACCTCGCAGTGCTCAACGAGGCGCGCGACGCGGCGCTGTCGCTCAAGCGCGGCACGCTGGGCGACAACGTGATGTATTTCGAGACCGGCCAGGGCAGTGCGCTCTCCGCGAATGCGCATCACGGCGTCGACCAGCAGACGCTGGAGGCGCGTGCCTATGGCGTCGCCCGGCATTTCAAGCCCTTGCTGACGAACTCTGTCGTGGGCTTCATCGGGCCGGAATACCTCTACGACGGCAAGCAGATCATCCGTGCGGGGCTGGAAGACCACTTCTGCGGCAAGCTGCTCGGCGTCCCGCTCGGAGTCGACGTCTGCTACACCAACCACGCCGAGGCCGACCAGGACGACATGGACACCCTGCTCACGCTGCTCGGCGTGGCGGGGGTGACTTTCATCATGGGCGTGCCCGGATCGGACGACGTGATGCTCAACTACCAGAGCACGTCCTTTCACGACGCGCTGTACCTGCGCAACGTGCTGGGTCTCAAGCGCGCGCCCGAGTTCGAAGCGTGGCTGGAAAAGATGCAGCTCATCGACGCCTCGGGACGCCTGCTTCCCCATGCGAGCGGCAGCCGGTTGCTTGCCGCCACGAACGATCTCGAGACACCGTGAGCGCGGACCCGCCGGTCACCGCGAATCCGTGGACGCACCTGCGCAGCCATACGCCCGCCCGCATCGCGCTGGGCCGCGCCGGCCCCGCGCTGCCGACTCGGGAGATCCTGGCATTCGGCGTTGCACATGCACGGGCGCGCGACGCGGTCCATCAGGCGCTCGACGTGGATGCCCTCGAGGAGCAGTTGCGCGCCGACGGTTACGCGCCTCTGCGCGCGCAAAGCGCCGCGCCCGACCGCGCCACCTTCCTCACGCGTCCGGATTTGGGGCGGCGGCTCGACGAAAAAAGCATCCGTGGCCTGGTTGCTCCCCACCGCGCGCCGGAGGTCCTCGTCGCAATTGAAGATGGTCTCTCGGCAGTGGCCACGCAGAGGCACGCCGCAACGCTGCTGGCTGCCTTGCGTGCGCTGGCGCCGCAACGATGGTCGACGCTTCCCATCGTGATCGCGCTGCAGGGCCGGGTCGCTCTGGGAGATGCGATCGGTGAGCGGCTGGGCGCGAAGCTCGTCGTGGTCATGATCGGCGAGCGCCCGGGCCTGTCCTCCCCGGACAGCCTGGGGCTCTACGTGACGCACGCCCCACGCGCCGGGCGCACGGACGCAGAGCGCAACTGCATCTCCAATGTCCGCCCGGAAGGACTGGGCTACGCGGCAGCCGCAGCGAAGCTCGACTGGCTGGTGGCCGAATCATTGCGCCGCGGCCTCAGCGGAGTCTCGTTAAAGGACGAGAGCGGCGTAACTTATCTCAATAAATTTCTATAATTGACATATCTACTACCCGGAAAATGGCTACAGCAGCCGACTTTGCAATTAATTCTGATAGATTCTTTTTCGACCCTCTGATCCGGCGGCGCGTACGTGAGTGCGGACACGGTGTTCGTAAGCCATCCCCGCAAAGAGACTAACCGTTGGCGGCGTGCGAATCGGCGGACAGCCAGTTCTTTGCGACCAGAAGATTCAAGGCAAGCTTGATCTGCCGCGGTGAAAACTGTTGCTTGCGCTCACCCCACGCATACACTCGCGCGACCACGTCGTCCGACGTCCGCATGTTCTCGCGGGCTATCCAGTGCACTGTCGACAGCAGTTCCAGCCCGAACGGGGTTTCGAACCCCTGAACCAGTTCCGCGACCCGCTCGAAGCGGGCATGGGTGCCTGGATGCTGCGCGAGGAACGCCTCTGCATCCTCGACGGCTCCCGGCACCAACGCCAGCTCCTTGTCCGGTGCGTCTCCGCCATCTGAATAGCCGGATATGAAATAGCCATCGATATCGCGCAACACGTGCCGCAGGTTCTCTGCGTAAGGCCCATACGAAGCCTGCACATAGCGCAACCTCAACGGCTGCCCGGCTTCCTGCATGAAGTACATGAGCTTGTGCACTTCCAGCAGCGTCACGAACGGGTCCAGCAGCCCGCCCAGGTAGCGTCGCATCAGGCCGACCAGCGCGGCCCGACCCTCGGTCATGTTGGGTACTTTGCCCGTGCGCTTCGCCATCCGCGAGTCGGCGGAATCGTAAGGTTCGAACACTGTCACGCTGACGCCCTCCAGCGCACCCAAGGCGGCATTGATGCGCGGCCGGACTTCGGCCCAGTCCAATCCGCCAAGGCCAGCGCCGAGCGGAGGCACCGCGATGGACCGGATGCCGCGCTGACGGATTTCGTCGGCAAGTGCCTTCAGCCCCGCGTCGATATCTTCTATGCGACTCTTGCCACGCCAGTGGCGTTTTGTCGGGAAGTTGATGATGTACTTCGGGTTGTCTAGAAACTCGGTCTCGAACACGAACATCCGCCCGGGTTGGACCTCATCGCGTGCGCACGCTGCTTTATAGGCTTTGAAATTCTCGGGGAAGGCGTTCTTGAACAGAAGCGCGACGCCTCGCCCCATGATGCCGACGCAATTGACCGTATTGACGAGCGCTTCTGAGTCCGCGCGTAGAATGTCCCCGGTCTTGAATTCGATCATCGTCGGCTCCCCCCTGTTAATAGTACCAGTCCCTACGGATCTCGACGACAGGCCTATGCCCCGCTCCGTCCATAGTGTTCGCGACTTGCTGCGCAACCTCCCTAGATAACACACCAACGCGCTCGATCAATTGCCATGGGAATGACTGGTGCATCAGGAATTCCGCCTGCTTGCCTTCCTTGACATTGGCCGAACGAAAGTCCGGCGATTCAACCGCGGGCCAGTCCACCTCGCCAAGTTGCTCCGCTTGCGCACGGAACTGCGTGTAAGCAGCACCCGCGTTCGACAATGAGAACGCCCATTTGCGTCCGCCGGCGTTGGCCCAGACTATCGCTCGATGCAGATCCGACTCCAGATGCACGATGGGTCCCTGTCCGCCGCGATAGGCAAGCTCCGGATGGTTCGCGCAATGGATCACGTAGAGCATGATGGAGCGCGGGCAGAAGTAGAACGGCACGTACTCGCCAACATGATCGCCCGGGTGGCAGTCCACCGGGAGTGAAAGACGTCGAGCTTTAATCCCGCCCATACCAATTGTCGTGCCTGGGTTTCCGCGTCCAATCACCACGGCGTCGGACCACAGGCAGGTATCGGCGATGATCGATGCCAAACGGTCCGCGTGGACGATATGGAAGATCTTCGGCTGAGCGGGTGGCGGAGGCATGGTCGAGAGTTAGTCTAGCCCATCAGAGATTCCAAACTGCCAGCAACCGCTCTGCGAAGTCGCGCCGGACTCGTCCCCCTCGCAGCAGCCTCTTACGCGAGTCCCGTCCCAGTTTCCTGGCTAACGTTTTCAACGAAATTCGCCGGCGGACTGGGACTTCGAGATATACGTAGGTCAGTTTTCTATTCTTGCGACGCCACTTCCTCGTGTAAATCACGCTCCCTGGTGGCGATACCAGCGTGCGTCTGCCGGTTTCATCGACAATCTGTACCACCTTGTCGCGACGGTTGAAAGGGCACACTCCGCTCCACCCGAACGCTTGGAGTACGAACTGCTTCTTATTCGACACTCGCTTTGCCGCAATTGTTCGCCCGGATTCCAGCGTATCTTCGCTGCCCTCAGGAGGATCTTCCATGACGAGCTGAGCAAGTAGTGCCGGGCGAATGTCCTTAGCTGCCCCGCCTCTCTCCGCCCTCTTCCGTCTCCGACCGGCATCAGTGAAGCGCGGTGGGCGATAGATCTTCGTCGACTGCTTCAGTTCCTCGGGACCGAGTTCGTCGAGGCAAAGGCCACGAACAAGCGCGGTTGCCGCGGCAATCATGCCTCGATTGGTTACGGTCATTACGGCCTCAATCAACGT
>CAZZDV010000308.1:2870-4087 GCA_964652785.1 uncultured Bordetella sp. | reverse complement strand
AGCCGCCCGAAAAACGCGGCGCCCAGCGGCAACGCGTCGTCGTTGAAGTCGTAGCCAGGGTTGTGGACCTCGCACCCGCTCTCCATGCCCGGACCGTTTCCGATGTTGATGTAGCACCCGGGCACGCGCTCGAGCATGTAGGAAAAGTCTTCCGAGCCCATGACGAGGTCGGGATTGCGGTTCACGTTCTGCTCCCCGACCAGCTCGTTGCAGATCCTGGCTGCGAACTCGGCTTCCTTCGGGTCGTTTACCGTCGGGTTGAACAGCACGCGGAAATCCACCTCCGCGCTCGCCCCGGCTGCCTCGGCAGTCCCCTTGGCGATGCGCTTCATCGACTCCTCCAGGCGCCCCATCACATCGCGGCTGAATGCCCGCGCTGTCCCGCCAAGCTGGGCGGTTTGCGGAATCACGTTATAGGCGTCGCCTGCGTGAATCCTGGTGACCGAGACCACGGCCGTATCGATCGGGCGCACGTTGCGCGCCACGATGGTCTGCAGTGCCACGGCGATCTGCGCCGCGACGAGCGCGGAGTCGACGCCGGTTTCGGGTCGCGCGCCGTGCGAGCCCTTGCCTGTGATGCGGATGTCGAAGAAAGCGCCGCCGGCCATCATCGGCCCCGACTTCACGTTGAACTTGCCCACCGGCAGGCTGGGCCGGTTGTGCATGCCGAAGATCGACTCGCAGGGAAACTTCTCGAACAGGCCCTCGTCGACCATCGCCTTCGCGCCCCCGAGCCCTTCCTCAGCCGGCTGGAAGATGAAATGCACGGTCCCATCGAAGTTGCGCGTCTCCGAGAGGTAGCGCGCCGCGCCAAGCAGCATGGTCGTGTGGCCATCGTGCCCGCACGCGTGCATGCGGCCGGCGTGGGTGGAGCGGTGCGCGAACGTGTTGGCTTCCTCGATCGGCAGCGCGTCCATGTCGGCCCGCAGTCCGAGCGTTCGCGGGCTGTTGCCGACCTTGAGCGTTCCGACCACGCCGGTCTTGCCGAGGCCGCGATGGACCTCCATGCCGAAAGCCTTCAGCTTGGCGGCCACCATGTCGGAGGTGCGGGTTTCCTGAAAACCAAGTTCCGGATGCGCATGGATGTCGCGCCTCCAGTCGGTCATGTCCTTGTGGAGGGAATAGAAATGCGGATCGATGCGGTCCCTGGCGGTCATGCGCGGCTCCCTGGAGGGTGAACGACGAACAGGAAGCTATGGTACCCGCCCGACCGGGGC
>CAZZDV010000308.1:0-2770 GCA_964652785.1 uncultured Bordetella sp. | reverse complement strand
GGTGGCTGGAACGCCCCGCGAGAATGCACCGCGCTTCTTCAGCGTATGACCGAGCACGCGAAACGCGATGCTCGGGAGGTTCTGCATCAAATAGCGCGCGCCGATGGCCAGCACGAGGCTCAGAACGGAAGTCTGGGCGACCTGTTTCGTCTCCAGGCTCACCTTGTTGCGGTTCCACGGCCACTCGAACTTCACGGGGGCCTTGATCCTGGGTTTGAAGATCCGGTAGGCCACGCCCCCAGCCGCCACCGCAACCCCGAGCAGGGTCAGCGGATGGACAACGAAATCGAGCAAGGCCGCCTTGGTCCGCACCTGCCCGGTTTCGAAATCGCTCTCCGCTCGTTCCAACCGCAGCTCGGCCGCGAGGATTTCTTCGTCCGTTGGCCTGCGCATCATGGAGTCGATGCGGAGCCGGCTTTGCTGGAGATCTGCCGGCGCGATGCCGTGAAAAGCAGGTCCTTGCTCTTGTTCACGCAGACGAACACTGCGCCGCCGGCGGCAACGAGGTTGAGCACCACCACGATCAGGATCGCGAGGAGCGGCGAGACGTCTGCGGCCATGAGCGCCAGCGCCGCAACTGCCATGAGACCGAGCCAAGCGGTCACCGCGAGCAGGCCGGCCGCCAGCCCGAGGCCGACCATCCATGCCAGCGCTATCCCGGCGCGGCGCCCTTCGAGCACCACCAGGTCCACAAAGCCCGCAACGATCCGGCGCCCCGAGGACATGAGGTTCGAGACCTCGCCCAGCACACCTGTGCCGGGCGAGCTCGATTTTGGCGCGGGCTCCGAGAATTCCGGGGCGTCCGCGGCGCGGCTTGCTGCCGTTGTCACTTGAGGATTTTGCTCAGCACGTAGCCGGCGGCCACGGCCATCGCCAGCGACTTCAGCGGATTGGCCGAAACGTACTGGCACGTGTCCTCGACGAGCTGCTTCTGGGTGGACGAGAGGCTCTCGCCCTTCGTGCTCATCCATTCTGCGGTCTGCGACCCTGCGCTGCTCAGCTTGTCGGTGGCGTCATGCGCCAGCGTCGCGTAGCGGTCGATGGCCGGTTTCGCCTTGCGGGCGGCCTCGTCGATCGCCGAATGCAGCGCGGAGGATGCCTTGCTCAATGCCGCCGCCGAACCGTTGCCCGGCGTCGTGCTGCCGGCACCGTTGGACGGAATGCTGCCCGAAGTGGATTCCATTTCGCTTGCTCCTTTGCTAGTTGAAGATCAGGTAAACGATGACGAGCACCACAACGGGCACTCCCAGAAACCAGCCCAGTACGTACTTGCCCATATCAGACTCCTTGGATGTTTGCAGGTTGGACGGGGGCCAACTGTGCGCAGCCCCACACTCGAGGCTAATAAAGTGCAATTTGCATGCCGGAGCCCGCGCGCCAGGGCGCTGCGTAACTGTTTGCCGGGCGTAGGAATTTTTTGGCGGCGGACGCGGGCAGCCCGGCCGGGCATGAACTTGCGAAAGCAACCGCGCGGTTTTTACAAAGCGGCCTGCCGCATTTGCGCGAATCGCGGATCCATGCGCCGCAATTCTTCGAGCGGGATGTGGCAGGCGATGCGGTGGCTGCCGCTGGCCGCCTGCCACGGCGGGGGCCTGCGTCGCAGATCGCTTTCGGATAACTCAGCCGGCTCCGGGCACGGAGTCCGGGTCGATCGCGCGCGCCACATAAGTCGTTGCGGACGGCTCGTAGATCTCCCAGAGCCAGCGCAACTGCTCCAGGGGCCTTTGGTCGTAGTCCACGCGCAGGTCCACGTACGCAAAGCTTTCCTTGTCCGCGACCAGCAGCGCCGCGGACTTGATGAGCTTGGGCTCGCCGCCCGCGGCATGGCCGGCTTCCATCGCGCGCAGCAGGCGTTCAGGCAGTGCAAGCGCGGGATCGGCATCGAACGCCTCGACCATGGCCTTGGTGACGTTCGTGTTGCGAATGATGTTGCCGCCCGCGACGCACTGCACGCCCGTGTGCGCCGAGTGCACCGACTTGACGCGCTCGCCATGGAACCAGGCGGTGCCGCCCCGCGTATCCACTACCAGCAACTGGCGCCACCCGATGGCCGGGTTGTCGCGCGTGAGGGCTTCGACGGTTGCGGTCGCGGAGAGTCCGCTCGCAAGGAGGTCCAGTCCGCGCGATCCCAGGCGCGGGTCCGTTCGATGCTGGGTAAGCACCGCGCCCACGCCTGCGCGCACAAACGCACAGCGGCTGCCGACCGCGATGCTCGAGGTCGTTACCGAAACGCCGAACATGCCCGTGCGAGGGCATCGCGCCGCAATCGAATAGGTCATTTGTCCCTTATAGTTGCTCTTTGCAAGCATCATGCCAAAGGAGCCGATCGAATGCCAACCGGAATGCCACACGTTCGCCTGCGCAAGTTCAATACCCGCGACGTCTATCCCGGCGGCAAGCTGGACAACGATATGTGCATGGTGGTGAAGGCCGGGCGCGCGATCTTCATCCGCGGCCAGACGGGGCTGGATCTCAACAACAAGTTCGTCGGCGCGGGCGATCCCGGCGCTCAGGCCGAGCAGGCAATCAGGAATGTGAAGGTGCTGCTGGAGGAAGCCGGCTCGAAGCTCGAGCACATCTGCAAGCTCACGACCTACATCACGGACCGCGCGCATCGCGAGGCGGTCTACAACGCGATCGGCCGCCACCTCAAAGGCATCCATCCCTGCGGCACCGGCATCATCGTCCGCGGCCTCGCCCTGCCCGAAATGATGATGGAGATCGACGTCGAGGCCATGATCCCGGAAGACGAGTAGGTGGGGTAAAAAAG
>CAZZDV010000307.1:0-4099 GCA_964652785.1 uncultured Bordetella sp. | reverse complement strand
GGGGATCTTGTGGCCCTTGGAATACATGCACTGCAAATACGCAGTGTCATAGCGCACTTGCGGCGTGACGGCGCCGGCATCGGCTGCGGCCGCATTGCCGAAAACCGAACCGGTCAACTCGTTGCTGTCTCGCAGGCTCAACCGGCCGCGGACGCTTGCGACGATCTCGGGCTCGCCCAGGCCCATTCCCACCGGCAGCGGCGAGTTGTCGTTGGCCTTGACCTTCGCCGTGGCGCGGCACGCGATGTCGTCGATATTGAACTCGGGCATGCTCTTGCCGCCGCCCGGCAGGACCGCTACCGAGGGTCCCCCGTTGGCGGGGATCGTCCCGCAGGCGCTCGCGATGAGCGTGGCCGTGACGGCTGCTGCAATCAGTTGCAGCGCCTGACCTGCGTTCCCGGATTTATCCTGAAGATTCGACATGAGAAGCCTCCTTACCCTGTTGCACGGATTATTCGCGGATCGGGTACGGGGTTCCGTGCGTTGATTCACACACGGGGTGCCAACTGGCGGAGAGTTGAGCGCTAACTTTCCATGCGTCCTTCGGGTCCTTCCCCTGCCGGCTTCGTCTCGGCGAGCCGCCCGCGCACGAGCGCGATGTGGCTGCGCAGCGAATACAGCTCGTCGGTGTACGAAAGCGGGACCGCGATGCGCTCGACCTTGGCATCCAGCCGGTTGAGCTCGTCCAGCAGGTCCTCGCGCGCTCGCTTGCCGGCCGAAAGCGCGTCCTCGATCTGCCGAAGCTGCCGGTACCAGCGGAAGATGCGCGAGCGGATGCGGAAGCTGTAGAGCGGAGGGAGCACGCGCCCGAGCGGGATCAGGATCGCGATGATCGAGAACAGCACCACCCACATGCGCTCGACCAGGTTGGCCAGCCAGAAAGGCAGGTAGCGCTGCAGCAGCGGGGGGCCGGTCTTGAAGAAGCGCTCGGCCTCGGGCGCGAGCGGGAACTCGATATCTTCCTTGGAAGGGAACTGGCCTGCGCGCGCGAACCATCCAGGCTCGCCGTGGATGCCCCGCGCGGCCTGCACGAAAAGCTGGATCAGGGCCGGATGCGTGCCTTCGCGCGCGACCAGCATGGAGGTCGGCGCGACGAGCCGGATGTCGCGCGGCGGGATATCGCGCGGCAGGTCGACGACGCCGCGCGGCAGCGTCACCGCCTCGAGGTACCCGAATTTACGCGTGTAGGCCTCGGACTGCGTGAACTCGAAGAGCTCGATGCCGGGCGTTCGCAGCAGCATCTGCAGGATCGGCGCCTCGGGAGCCGAGACCAGCACGACCGCCTCGATCTCCTTGGCGAAGAGCGCGATCGCCGCATGGGTCGGGTCCAGGCGGTTGAGCGTCACATCCTCACGCTCGAGATTGTTGGCGCGCAGCAGCTTGATGAAAAGGGAGGTCGAGCCCGCCCCGCGTCCGCCGCTGCTCACCCGCCAGCCGCGGATCTGGTCGAGGCGCTCGAGTTTCTTCCCGGGCAGCTTCGCGGCTGCGTCCTTGCGATAAAAGATCCACACCGGCTCGAGGAAAAGACTGCCCAGGGCCACCAGCGGCTTGCCCTCGCCTTTTTCGTCCTCGGCGCGGATCGCCTCGCTCGAGCCGCCGCGCACGAAACCAAAATCGACTTTCTGCTTGGCGTCGCGCAACAGCCGGCGATTGGCGGAGGAGCCTTCGGTGGGCTTGAGGACGACTTCGATATCGTGGCGCTTGAGCGCCGCGACGTAGCGTTTGCCGAATTCCGCGTAGTCGCTTTGCTCGGGGCCCGTGGCGAGCACCACGCTGCGCGGCGGATTGGGGTCGAGCAGGAAATACGCGCCGATGAGCAGCCCCAGCGCGATGAGCACGAAAGGCCCGACGGTGAACGCGAGGTCGCGCGCCGAGAGCAGCGTATTGCGGAGGTCTGCGCGCGTCATCGCCCCGGCGCGTCGTCAGCGGAACCGGCTATTCAATCTTGATCCCGCGCGCCTTGACCACCTTCGCCCAGCGCTCGTTCTCGGCGCGGATGAACGCCGCATAGCTTTCAGGCGATCCGCCTACCGTCGTCATGCCGCGGTCGTTGAGCTTTTCCTTGACGTCGGGCAGGGCCAGTGCCGCGTTGAATTCGGCATTGAGTTTTGCGACGACGTCCCTTGGCGTGGCGCTGCGGACGATGAGCCCGAACCACGTTGCAGTGATTGCCTCGGGATGGCCCTGTTCGGCGAAAGTCGGCACGTCCGGCAGAATCGGCACCCTTTGCGCGCTCGAAATCCCGATCGCGCGCACGCGCCCGCCGCGGATCTGGCCAAGCGCGCCGGGCAGCGAGTTGACGCTCGCAACGATGCGGCCGCCCATGAGCTCGGTCATCGCCGGCGCATCGCCTTTGTACGGGACGTGCGTGAACCCCGCGCCGGTCAGCGTGCCGAGCAGCTCGATGGTGAGGTGCGAGCTGGTCGCAGCCCCCGGTGAGCCGAACATCGCCTCGCCCGGCTTGGACTTGGCGAACGCGGCAAAGTCGGCGAAGTTCCTGATCGGAGAATCGGATTTCACCGTGAGGATCACCGGGATGTTCACAAGATGCACCAGGCCGATGAATTCCTTGAAGGTGTCGTAGGGCAGCGAGGCGAACACCGCTGGGTTCGTCGCATGCGGGAGCGCGACCAGCACCGTCGTGTAGCCGTCAGCCGGCTGGCGCAGCAGGTACTCGGTGGCCACGCGCTCGTTGGCGCCCGGCTTGGGATCGACCAGCACCGGCTGGCCGATGCGCGCCGAGACCTTTTCGCCGAGCGTGCGCGCGAGGAAGTCGGTCGGGCCACCCGCGGCGTAGGAGAGGACGATGGTTACCGGCTTGGACGGGAACGCCTGCGCCTGCGCGAGTATTGGCAGGGCCGCCGCGGCCAGGGCTGCGAGTAATGCACGGATTTTCATTCAGGATCTCCTTGGACACCGGCTCATTGGGGAGCGCTTCGGCCGGGGTTGAACCGATCATACCCAAGACGCCGCGCGGCGGTCATGCGCGCCGGGCATAGGTTCGTTAGTAGGGCAGCCCGACGTAGTTCTCGGCCATCGCGGTCTGCGCCGCGCGCGAGCTGGCGAGGTAGCCAAGCTCGGCCTGCTGGATCTTCTGGCCGAAGGGGCCGTCGTCGGGAAGCCGGTGCAGCAGCATCGTCATCCACCACGAGAACCGCTCGGCTTTCCAGATGCGTGCAAGCGCGCGCGAAGAATACGCATCGAGCTCGGCCTGGCTGCCGCGGTAATGCGCGATCAGCGCTTCGGACAGGTAGTGCACGTCGCTCGCCGCAAGGTTGAGGCCCTTGGCGCCGGTGGGCGGCACGATGTGCGCGGCGTCGCCCGCAAGGAAGAGCCGCCCGAAACGCATGGGCTCGGCCACGAAGCTGCGCAGCGGCGCGATGCTCTTCTCGATCGAGGGGCCGGTGACGAGGTCGCGCACCGCGTCCGCGTCCAGCCTGCGCCGAAGCTCGTCCCAGAAGCGCTCGTCCGGCCACTCCTCGACGCGCTCGGCAAGCGAGCACTGGATGTAGTAGCGGCTGCGGGTCGGGCTGCGCATGCTGCACAACGCGAAGCCGCGCTCATGGCAGACGTAGATAAGCTCCTCGGAGACCGGGCGCGTGTCGGAGAGCACGCCGAGCCAGCCGAACGGGTACACGCGCTCGAAAGTCTGGATCGCTGCAGGCGGCACGCTCTGCCGGCACACGCCATGGAAGCCATCGCAGCCGGCCAGAAAATCGCATTCGACTTCTTGCTCCACGCCGTCCTTGATATACCGGACGCGGGGAGTGGTCGAGTCGAAATCGTGAACGCTCACATGATCGGCTTCATACACGGTCTTCGCGCCGGCGGCCTCGCGCGCATCCATGAGGTCGCGCGTGACCTCGGTCTGGCCGTAGACGACGACGTTGCGGCCGGTGAGGCCTTTGAGGTCGATCCGCTGCCGGCCGGCGCCGAAGCTCAGCTCGACGCCGTGGTGCACCAGCCCTTCGGCGTGCAGGCGCGTGCCGACGCTCAAGCGATCGAGCATCTCTACCGTGCCCTGCTCGAGCACGCCTGCGCGGATGCGCTCGAGCACATATTCCTTGCTGCGCTGCTCGATGATGACGGCATCGATGCC
>CAZZDV010000306.1:0-4197 GCA_964652785.1 uncultured Bordetella sp. | reverse complement strand
CAGCGGGCCTTCTTGCGTTCATCGCGGTTCCCTTGGCTTGAGGGGCAATGGTGCCCACGCGGCAGGAAGCGCGCCAGCAGTGTTTCAACCCGTGGCCGGAAGCGCGGCTGGATCCCGGATGTCCGCATCGCGCGGTAAATACTGCCAAATATCAGGCATGCCCATTGCCAGTACTGGTCTGCAGGGTGAAATGCTGCCATTGGGCCGACGAAGAAATCGTTTGGCTGCTGGTTCGAAACGATGCGCGGAGCCGCGCGCGATCGCCGCGCCGAAAGCATTGCAGGCGCCGGGTCTAGTCCCAAGGAGGGTTTGACTCGGCATTGCGCCGACTGCACTCTTTCGCCCATTCGAAGCCAACGTCGGGGGCGACATGGAAGCTGAAATCGTAACGAGGAGTCTGCAGGGGACGAGCGATCTCACGCTCGTGGCTCCGATCAGGCAGGGACTGGTCAGCGTGCTGGACACGCGCACCTACGCAAGCCGCCTTCGCGCGATCCTGCAGACCCTCAACACGCTGCGCCAGGCGTCGCGCGAGTTCTCGATGGTCCGGACCTTCTCGGACAACACGGACCGCATCCGCACCATCACGGACTTGCGCATGGTCATCCTGGAGCCCGAGCAGAAGCTCCTGCTCTCGGTGACCTTCGATCGTCCGTGGGAACCGTACCTGCGCATCATCTGGCGCGAGGTGGGCACGCTGCTCGACGTCATCTTCTGCAATTGCGACGGCTACCCGATCTCGTACGACAGCACGTTTGCCGAGTACGGCGAGTGGATCCGCAATGCACGTACCAACACTAAATTCTTCTTCAAGCCCACGGCAATGACCTACGACGACGGCCAGTACCTGCGCGAGGTCGAGAAGCTGTTCAGCGACCAGCCCGCTTCGGACCTGGCCGCCTTCCAAGCCGTGGCGGACAACCCGACCGAGACCGCGAAGAAGACTTCGCTGGCGTTCTACAAGTACACGGTGAAGCAGGGCATGCAGGCGCTCGCCACGCTTTACCGCCTGGCCGACCTGTACGAGCCCGATTCGGACGACGGGCCGGTGCTGCTGCGTGCCTCGAACGACCTCCTGCGGGAGCTCCCGGATGCGATGGCCGCCCTGCGTCGCGCGAACGAGGATCAATACCAGGCGGTGAGGAAACGGTTCAAGGCGCAGCTCGAGTGGCTCGAGACGCCCCCCAAGCCATCGAAGCTGGCCGCGCCCGCCGATCTGCGTGACGAGTCCCGCGGCGCACAAGGGGGCATCCTCCGCGGCTACGACCGCGTCAACTGCGGATGCGTATTGCTCTTGCGGATCGACGATCCCAAGCCCGCCTCGAAATTCCTCGAGCACCTTGGCGGCACGATCTACAAGCAAGGCGAAGCGGTGGACAGCATCGTGCCGAAGGACGGGATCTACGTGAACGCCGCTTTCACCGCCCACGGCCTGCGCGCCTGCGGCCTGTCGAGGGAGGTGCTTGGCGATTTTCCCCACGATTTTCTCGAAGGCATGCAGGAGCGTGCGGGACTGCTTGGCGACCTGCGCACAAACCATCCCCGCAACTGGACTCTTCCGGCACGCAACTGGCCGAGCGCGCCGACTTCCCCTGAGTCGGTCGTCCACCTTTCGTCGGTGCACCTGGTCGTGAACATGTGCATGGAGGACGCTGCGGCAACCGCGGAGCTTTCGCCGCACCTGCACAGGAAGATCCTTTCCCTGATGGCGGGGCAGGCCGGGATTCGCCTCCTGTCGGTTCAGGCCACCCGCCGCTATATCGATTCGCAGACCAGGCGCGCGCGCGAGCACTTCGGCTTCATCGACGGCATCAGCCAGCCCGAGATCGGCACGCCTTCGACGAAGGCATGGAGCAACAAGGTCGGCCTCGGCGAAATGCTGCTCGGCTATCCCAACGACCGCGGCGATCCGGCCCGGCGAAACGACTGGACCGACAACGGCAGCTTTCTCGTCATCCGCAAGCTGCGCCAGTTCGTAGACGCCTTCGACAAGGTCGCGGCGGATGCGGCCGCCATCTCCGGCCACACCGCGGAGGACATCAAGGCGAAGATGATCGGGCGCAAGCAGAACGGCGACCCGCTCGTCGAAGCGGCCGGCGGAGGACAGAACGATTTCGCCTACGACAAAGACGCCAAGGGCATGAAGTGCCCGTTTTCCGCGCATGTCAGGCGCGCGAATCCGCGCGTGCCGGAAATCGACGGGCGCGGACCGATGCCGCGCATCATGCGCCGGGGGATGTCCTACGGCCCGCAGTACCAGGACAAACCCGATGCGGAGCGCGGCGTGATGTTCATGGCCTACGGCGCGAGCATTGCGGAACAGTTCGAGGTCATCCAGCGCTGGATGAGCGGCGGCAACAGCACGGGCGTGCTGTCCGACAACCGCGACCCGATCGTCGGCGTTCCGCAGATCGGCGAGCGGCGAACGTTCCGATACGCGCAAGACTCCACCCCGCCCAAGGTCCACTACGTCAAGCTGGATGATGAAACCGCTTATCCGGTCAGGCCGCTGGTGAAGCTCGAATGGGGGCTTTACCTGTTCGCGCCTTCGGTCAAGGCACTCGGCAAGATCGCGAAATCGGCGGGCAAGTACACCCCGCCTGCCTATGCGCGGCCGGTGAACATGCCCGCCAAGGGAATCGCCGAGGGCGAGGCCATCGTGCAGGCCCTGCTGAAGAAGGACGCGGCCGCGGCCAGCGAGGGCGAGAAGGCCGTGGCCTCCGATCTGTGGAAATCGGCTTTCGAAGACAGCTACGCGCGCAGTTACGGCGACAGCGAAGCGGTCTGGGCGGCGATTCGCCAGCGCGGCGGCGTCCTGCGCACGAGCTACGGTGTGGTCGCGGCGACCAAGAAGCACGTGATGGAAGTGCTCCTGAACGAGAAGGCCCGGTACTCGGTCTGCGGCTATGTCGAGCGCCTGGACGCGTCCATCGGGCAGATGTATCTCGGCATGGACGACGATGGCAGCCCGCAGTGCCCCTACCAGAAGGAGTCCCGGGCAACCAATACCGCCATTTACGCCATCAGCGAGAACGTCGCTTTCGACCTCGCGCGGGGGATCGCGAACCAGTGGCTGCAGGGTCTCATCGCGGCCACCAAGAACGCGACGGCCGGCACCGGTCCGCGCTGGGACACCACGCTGGAGGTCAAGGAAATCTCCGATTTTACCCTGGCGAAGCTATGCGACCACTGGTTCGCCATGGACACCCCCGGAGCGTTTCAGGCCGGAGGTTCCCCTTGGAACTGGACACCGGGAACGCCTCCTTATTACCCCGGCCATTTCACGGCGCCTTCGCGCTACGTCTTCCAGCCCAATCCGGGCGAGGGCGTGGAGTCGCTGGGACAGCAGCGCGGCCAGGCGCTCCTCGGGGCGATGAAAAAGCTGGTCGCGCTGTGGCGGAAAACGCCACCGCGAGCTTCCGCGACCATCACGCTCGCGGTGCTCGAGGCCTTCGCGGGTTCGCCGGCTGCCGACGAAACGGCAGCACGCACGATCCTCGGCACCCTGATCGGGTTCCTGCCGACCGTCGAAGGCAATTTCCGCGCGACGATGAACGAATGGCTGGACGAGCGCACCTACTGGACGCTGCAGGAGGCCTACCTTTCGAGTCCGCTGCCTTCCGGCCATGCAAAAGCCTCCGCGATCCTGCGCGACCCGCTGCGCAGGACGATGCAGTTCAGGCCAGCGCCCGAAGTGAGCTGGCGGACCGCGCTGGTCGATCACCGGCTCGGCGGCGTGAAGGTGAAGAAAGGCGACCGGGTCGCGTTCTCGCTCGTCTCGGCAACCCAGGAAGACCTTGCCAACGGCGTGACGGACGTCGCGGCGGTATTCGGCGGGGACCGCAGCGTGTCGCCGCATCCCACCCACGCCTGTCCCGGCCAGCAGATCGGCATGGGCGTGCTGCTCGGCATGCTGACCGCGCTCATCGAGATCGGCACCGTCGCAGTCGTCCGCGGGACGCCGGCACCGCTTACCGTCAGTCTCGAAGGGGCCTTCCCGTAAGCGTCTTCTACGCCCCCAGCTGGCGGCGCAACGCCTGCGCCTTCCCGAGGTGCCACTCCATCCCCATCGCCTCGAACGCCCTCTCCGCGGCGTCGAGGAAGCCGAGGGCGTCGGCGCGATCGCCGCGCTGGGCTGCCAGCTCCGCGCCGCAGAGCTGCGTGGCCGCGACGTCATGGCGTGAGCCGCGGGCCTCG
>CAZZDV010000305.1:0-4201 GCA_964652785.1 uncultured Bordetella sp. | reverse complement strand
CGGTACAGCCCGGAAGTCATCGCGTATTTCCGCAGCACCGGTGACGGATGGCAAGGTCGAATGGATGGGGTGTTGAAGGAGTATGTCAACAAAGCAGCACCGCGTCGTTCGCGAAACGCGACATAACATGGCGCCGTACGCGGACGCGCGCCATAAGGCCGGCACGCGCCGGTGGGCTCTACGTTATGCCGCAAGAATCAGGTGCGCTGGACGTGTGTAGCGTCCTTGATATGCTGGCGCGGTGAAGGTCAGCGAAATACTGCGAATGCTTGCTGACGATGGCTGGAGCCACGTGGCGACTCGGGGCAGTCACCGTCAATTCAAGCATGGCTCAAAGCCTGGTCGTGTAACCGTGCCCGGGAAGCCGAGTGACGACTTGGCATTGGCACTCTGAACAGTATCCTGAAACAGTCTGGTCTCAAGAAGTGAGGTTCAAATGCGCTACGCCATCGTGATCGAAAAGGCCGAGAGCAATTATTCGGCGTACGTGCCGGATCTTCCCGGGTGTGTGGCCACAGGTGCCACAGTGGAGGAAACCGAGGCACAAATCCGTGAGGCGATCGAATTCCATCTTGAAGGCATGCGTGAGGATGGAATTGCCATTCCGCAGCCGGCGAGTCGCGTCGAGTACGTCGATATTGCGGCATAACCCGGCAACGCACCGGTCGCGCGACATGCATCGCGCGATGCTGCGACCGGCGTGCGCGCGCCGGTGGTTTCCACGTTAGATGGCTCGATTCGGACGTCTTGACGTTGTGACGTCTTAGCGGCATAGTTCGACCAATGGATACCCAAAAACGCGCTACCGTGTATTTCGAGGCCGACGTCCATCGCGCTCTTCGCCTCAGAGCTGCGGCATCGGATCGGTCAATCTCGGATATGGTCAACGATGCGGTCAAGGTCGTCCTTGCCGAGGATGCCGAAGACCTTGCGGCCTTCTCCGAAAGGAAGAGCGACAAGAACCTTTCTTTCGACACGTTCGTCCAGGGCCTAAAGCGGCGTGGCCGGATATAGGCTTTTGATCAAGGCCTCGGCCGGAAAGGAAATCGAGGCGGCAGGAACAAAAGCTGACCGTCAACGTGTCATCGAGAGAATTCAGGCGCTGGCCGCTGATCCTAGAGTGCATGGCTCCGAAAAACTCGCCGGCTATTCAGACCGCTACCGCATACGACAGGGGCAGTACCGGATCATCTATCTCATTGATGATCAGCGTCGTGAGGTAACGATATTCAAGGTCGGAAATCGCAAAGATGTACACAGATAAGCAACTAACCGCGCGTTAGCGCCCGACACCAGACGCAGTGAGGCATTGAAAGATATGCATAACGTGCATACTCTACGAATGTGTCCGCCGATTTCGACCCGAAGAAGGACGCGGTAAATATCAGGAAGCACGGCGTGTCGCGTTCCGAGGGCGACGGAGTGCTGAATGATCCCCTCGCGCTCACCGTCGAGGACGACACCACCGGGAAAAACACGCATCACCATCTACATGGACGACGCGGTTCTGAAGCGCTTCAAGGCCCAATCGGAAAAGAGCGGGAAGGGCTATCAGACCTTGATCAACGAAGCCCTGAATTCGTACCTTGGTCTCACAGAGCAACCAATAACCCAAGAGCTGGTGCGCAAGATCGTGCGCGTAGAGCTCGCCGTGCACGGTTGAGCGCTCACTTGACGCCTCACACGGACGCGCCGGGCCATCTTCCAGCGGCATGGTCGGCGCGCCGGTGGGCTCCACGCTCGGGCAGTGCGGGCCGTTCGCCGACTACGCCGAAGACCCGAACAGCTGCTTCATGACACGGGCTCTCTAAACCGCTAACCGCCGTAGCAGTCGCGCCCGGGCGGGTAGTCCTCCATCTTCACCAGGACCAGCGGGTAGAAGCCATTGACCTCGACCGGCGCGTAGCCGCGCGCCCGCATGCAGCCGAGATAGACGCCCCGGCTCGGGTACAGGTGCTCGACGGATTCGCCGTGATAGCTGGAATTGGCATAGCGCTCGACCACGCATTTGCGCGCTTCGTTGATGCACACCTGCCGGTCGCCCATGAACGCGTCGATGCTCGTCTGGTTGCGATGTAGCAGCACCGTATTAAACGGGCTGCAGCCTGCCAGCAGAACGATGCCCAGGACAAGCGCCGGTATTTTTTTCATGTTGGGGCTCCCGCAATGTCTCGTTGTTGGGGATTACTCTACCGTAAACGCCGCCACGAAGTATCATCGTCGCCCGCGCCGGCAACGCCGGCGCCGCACCGGAGGATCCCCAAATGCCAAACCAGAACCGCCAGTTCAAGCTGGCCGCGCGCCCGGTCGGAATGGTCAAGCGCAGCGATTTCGAATTCACCACCGCGCCCGTGCCGGAGCCCGGAGCGAACGAGGTGCTCATCCGCGTCCTGTACGTTTCGCTCGACCCGGCGATGCGCGGCTGGATGAACGAGGGACGCTCCTACATCCCGCCCGTCGGCCTTGGCGAAGTCATGCGCGCGGGCACCGCCGGCAAGGTGATCGCCTCAAACAACCCGAAGTTCGCCGTCGGCGACCATGTGGCCGGTTGGGGCGGCGTGCAGGACTACGTGATCTCCAAGGGCGACGACATCACCAAGGTCGATCCGCGCCTTGCGCCCTTGCCGGTGTACCTGGGCACGCTCGGCATGCCCGGCATGACCGCGTACTTCGGGCTGCTCGAGGTCGGCAAGCCGAAGGAAGGCGAGACGGTGGTCGTGTCCGGCGCGGCCGGGGCCGTGGGCACCGTGGTCGGGCAGGTGGCGAAGATCAAGGGCTGCCGGGTCGTCGGCATCGCGGGCGGTCCGGACAAGTGCAAGTGGGTCGTCGACGAGCTCGGCTTCGACGCCGCGATCGACTACAAGTCCGAGGACGTCAACAAGGCGCTTCGCCAGCATTGCCCCAAGGGCGTCGATGTCTATTTCGACAATGTCGGCGGCGATATCCTCGACGCGGCGCTCGCTCGCATGGCGCGCCACGGCCGCATCGTGATTTGCGGCGCGATTTCGCAGTACAACAACACGACGCCGGTAAAAGGGCCGTCCAATTACCTGTCGCTGCTCGTCAACCGGGCGAGCATGACCGGCATGGTGGTCATGGATTACACCGACCGATTCGGCCAGGCGGTGCGCGAGATGGCCGGCTGGATGAAGGCCGGCAAGCTCAAGACGCGCGAGGACATCGTCGACGGGCTGGAAACCTTTCCCGAGACGCTGCTCAAGCTCTTCAAGGGCGAGAACACCGGCAAGCTGCTGATCAAGGTCGCCGATGCCTGAGCAGTCCGGCAGGCACGCCTTCGACGAAGCGGTCCACCTCACGCCGGCGGGCGAAGGGCGCTACAAGGGGCACACCAGCCGCAAGTACTGGAATTTCGTCGGCCCGTTCGGCGGGATCACGGCCGCCACCGCGCTCAACGGCCTGATGCAGCGCGAGGACCGTCAGGGTCATCCGCTCTCGCTCACCGTCAATTTCATGGCGCCGATCAAGGAAGGCGCATTCACGGTCGAGACCAGGCTCGTGCGCTCGAACCGCTCGACGCAGCACTGGTCGGCGCAGATCGTGCAGGAGGGCGAAAGCGAGCCGGTGCTCGGCGCAATCGCGGTCTTTGCCGCGCGACGCGAAACGTGGGCGCTGCGCGAGGCGGTCCCGCCGCAGGCGCCGCCGCCCGAGGAGTGCAAGCCATTCCAGGCTCGCCTGCAGATCGTCTGGCCGCAGATGTACGAGATGCGCTATGCGCGCGGCCGCTTCGGCGTGGAGAACCCCGACAGCGTGACGCACGCCTGGCTGCGGGACGTGCCCTCGCGGCCGCTCGACTTTGCCTCGCTCACGGCGATTTGCGACGCGTTCTTCCCGCGCATCTTCCTGCGCCGGCCGCACATGGCGCCGATCGCGACGGTGTCGCTCAACATCTATTTCCACGTCGATGCCGCGGAGCTGGCGGCCGAGGGCAGCGGGCCCGTGCTCTGCGTTGCCAAAGCGCAGGTCTTCAACAAGGGCTACTACGACCAGGAGGGGCAGGTCTGGGGCAGGGACGGCAAGCTGCTTGCGACCACTCAGCAGATCGCCTGGTACAAGGAGTAGGCCCCGGTCCCAGGCCGGGTTGTTCTTCCCTAATCGTTCACTTTCGCGCCCGAGGCCTGGACCACGGCGGCCCAGGTGGCGACTTCCTGCTTGAGCAGGCGCGAGAATTCTTCCGGCGTGT
>CAZZDV010000304.1:0-4276 GCA_964652785.1 uncultured Bordetella sp. | reverse complement strand
CGCGCGGCGCGAGACCGACACCATGGACACCTTCGTGGATTCGTCCTGGTATTTCGCGCGCTACGCCTGCCCCGACAACGACCAGGCGATGGTCGACGGGCGGGCCCAGTACTGGATGGCGGTCGACCAGTACATCGGCGGCATCGAGCACGCGATCCTGCACCTGCTCTATTCGCGCTTTTTCATGCGCGTGATGCGCGACGAAGGCCTGCTCGATGTCACCGAGCCTTTCACCAACCTGCTCACGCAAGGCATGGTGCTGGCCGAGCTCTATTACCACGACAACCCCGAAGGCCGGCGCGAGTGGATCAACCCGGCCGATGTGACGGTGGAACGGGACAACAAGGGCCGCGCAGTCGCGGCCAAGCGGACATCGGATGGCGTGCCGGTTGTCATCGCGGGCATCGGCACGATGTCGAAGTCGAAGAACAACGGCGTGGACCCGCAGGCGCTGATCGAACGCTACGGCGCCGACACCGCGCGCTTCTTCATCATCTTCACCTCGCCGCCGACGCAGTCGCTCGAATGGTCGGACGAAGGCGTCGAGGGCTCGTTCCGCTTCCTCAAGCGCGTGTGGCACTACGGCGCACAGTTTGGAAAACCCGTCGGCGCGCCGGGGGCGAAGCCGCCCACGCCCGAGCTGCGCAAGGCGACGCGCTTCGAGATCCACTCGGTGCTCAAGCAGGCCAACTACGACCTCGGCAAGCACCAGTTCAACACGGTCGCCTCGGCCGCGATGAAGATCCTGAACGCACTGGAGAAGTTGCGGGATTCCTCCAGTGAAGAAGCGAAAGAGGGCCTGTCGATCCTGCTGCGCCTCATTTCGCCGATCACGCCGCACCTGGGCCACCACATTTGGAAGGCGCTCGGCTTTGGCGAGGACATCCTCGAGGCGCCCTGGCCCGAGCCCGATCCCAAGGCCCTGGAGCAGGACGAGATCGAGTACGTCGTGCAGGTCGGGGGCAAGACCCGCGGCAGCCTCAAGGCGTCCAAGGCCGCCGACCGCCCGGCTCTCGAAGCGCTTGTCACCGCGAGCGCGCTCGTGCAAAAGTACGTGACCGGCCAGGCGATCCGCAAGATCGTCATCGTGCCCGGCAGGCTTATCAACGTCGTGGTCTGAAGCCGGGAGTTTCGCTTGAAGGTCGTCCTCGCAATCCTTGTCCTGACGCTTTCAGCCTGCGGCTTCCAGCTGCGCGGGACGGCCGCGCTGCCGTTCGAGACGATCTACATCCCCAACACCACAGGCGGCATCGCGCTCGACCTCAAGCGCAACATCCAGAGCGGCACGCGCACTCGCGTGGTCGAGACCGACAAGGGCGCGCAGGCGCTGCTCGACTTGAGCGGCGAGACCAGGTTCAGGAACATCCTCTCGCTCTCCGGAGCCGGCCGCGTGCGCGAGCTGCAGCTCGTCCTGCGCGTGAACATGCGCGTGCATGACGGCAAGGGCGGCGAGTTCGTGCCGCTGACCACGCTGTCGATTCAGCGTGACCTCACCTACAACGACACCGACGTGCTCGCCAAGGAGGCGGAAGAAGCCGCCATCTACCGCGAGATGCAGACCGACCTCGTGCAGCAGATCCTGCGCCGCCTTTCGGCCGCGCAGGCGGCACGGCCGGTCGTGCAATAACCCCTCAGGCCATGCAGCTTCGCGCCGACAACCTCGAGGCGCACCTCAAGAAGACGCTTGCGCCGCTGTATGTGGTCCATGGCGACGAGCCGCTGCTCGCGCTCGAAGCCGCCGATGCCATTCGCGCCGCAGGCCGGGCCAAGGGGTTCTCCGAGCGCGACCTGCTGATCGCCGAGCGCGGCTTCGACTGGGGCGAGCTCCTCAATGCGGGCGCGAGCCTGTCGCTCTTTGGCGCCCGCAAGATCGTCGAGCTGCGCCTGCCGACCGGCAAGCCCGGCACCGAAGGCGGCAAATCGATCGAGCGTTACTGCGGCAACCTGAATCCGGAGTGCCTCACGCTCGTCTCGCTGCCGCGCCTGGACAAGACGGGACAGAACTCCGCGTGGTTCAGCGCGCTCGTGCGCTCCGGCGTGGTGATCGACCTCTACAAGCTCGAGCGCTCGCGCCTGCCCGAGTGGATCGGCGCCCGCCTCGCGCGCGGCGGCCAGCGCGCCAGCCGCGAGGTGCTCGAATTCCTTTGCGACCGCGTCGAGGGCAACCTGCTCGCCGCGCACCAGGAAGTGCAGAAGCTCGCGCTGCTGCTGCCGCCGGGCGAGGTCTCGCTCGAAGAAGCCGAAGCCGCGGTCTCGAACGTTGCGCGCTATGACGTGCAGGGCCTGGTCGAATCGATGCTCGGCGGCGACATGGTTCGCTACGCGCGGGTTCTCGATGGCTTGAAGGGCGAGGGCGAAGCGCCCACCTTCATCCTCTGGGCGATCTCTGAAGACCTGCGGGCGTTGTCGAGGATCCTTGCGGGAATCTCCGCGGGACGCCAGACCGAGCAGCTCTTTCGCGAGAATCGCATCTGGCGAAACAAGGAAGCCCCGATGAGGGCGGCATTGCGCCGCTTCAGCCAGCAGACTGTCGATGCGGCCCTGTCACATGCGGCGCTGATCGACCGCGTCATCAAGGGCATCGCCAAGGGCAGCGCCTGGGATGAGTTCCTGAAACTGGGTCTAGAATTGAAGTATGGACGCTAAGGTCGAGAGGAAGGACGACACGAAGGACGAGATTCGGGTCTACATGCAGGAACTCGGACGCGCCGCGCGGATTGCGGCGCGCGCTGTTGCACGCGCCGACACCGCGACCAAGAACCGCGCCCTGAATGCGATCGCGGCCCGCCTGCGCGCCCAATCGGCCAGGCTGGTCGCCGAGAACCGCCACGACCTCGACAAAGCGAAGTCCGATGGCCGCGACAGCGCTTTCGTCGATCGCCTCACGCTCAGCGCGAAAAGCGTCGAGCAAATGGCCGCCGGCGTCGAGCAGGTCGCGGCGCTGCCCGATCCGATCGGCCAGATCACCGATCTCGAGAAGCGCCCCACGGGCATCGAAGTCGGCCGCATGCGCGTGCCGCTCGGCGTGATCGGCATCATCTACGAATCGCGCCCCAACGTGACGGTCGATGCGGCGGCGCTCTGCCTCAAGGCCGGCAACGCCTGCATTCTGCGCGGCGGTTCGGAGGCGATCCATTCCAACCGCGCCATTGCCGGGTGCATCCGCGACGGCCTGATGGAGGCCGGATTGCCGCTCGCGGCCGTGCAGATCGTCGAGACCACCGACCGCGCCGCGGTCGGCGAGCTCATCACGATGCCGGAGTTCGTCGATATCATCGTGCCGCGCGGCGGCAAGGACCTGATCTCGCGCCTCATGCGCGAATCGAAGATCCCGATGATCAAGCACCTCGACGGCGTGTGCCATGTGTACATCGACGACAAGGCCGATCCGGCGATGGCCGTGAAGATCGCCGACAACGCCAAGACGCAGCGCTACGGCACCTGCAACACGCTCGAGACCCTGCTCGTTGCCGAAGGCATTGCCGGCAAGGTGCTTCCGCAGATCGCGGACGTGTACCGCGCCAAGGGCGTCGAGATGCGCGGCGACGAGGCGACGCGCAAGCTGGTCGCCGATGCCAGGCCCGCAACGGAAGAGGACTGGTACGCGGAATACCTCGCGCCGATCGTGGCGATCCGCGTGGTGAAGGACCTCGACGAGGCGATCGACCACATCGCCAAGTACGGCTCCCGGCACACCGACGCGATCGTCACCGAAGACCGCGCGCGCGCCGAGCGTTTCCTGCGCGAAGTCGATTCGGCCTCGGTGATGGTGAATGCATCGACGCGCTTTGCAGACGGGTTCGAGTTCGGCCTCGGCGCGGAGATCGGCATCTCGACCGACAAGCTGCATGCGCGCGGCCCGGTCGGGCTCGAAGGCCTCACGTCGCAGAAGTTCGTGGTCCTCGGCCACGGCGAAGTGCGCACTTGACGGGAGCTCCCGGCGCGGCGCAGCACAACGCCATCGGCATCCTGGGTGGCTCGTTCGACCCGGTCCACAACGCCCACCTGTCCATGGCCCGCGCCGCGCTGGGCGCGCTCGGCCTGGCCAAGGTGCTCTGGATCCCGGGCGGCACGCCTCCGCACCGGGGCGCGCCGGCCGCTGCCGCAGTGCACCGTGCGGCCATGGTGCGATTGGCGATCGCGGACGAGCCGCGCTTCGAACTCGACGAGCGCGAGATCCGCAAGAGTTCCCCGGGCTACACGGTGGAAACGCTGGAAGACCTTCGCAGGAGCCTCGGCGCGCAGGTCAACCCGCAGGTCAACCCGCAGGTCAACC
>CAZZDV010000303.1:0-4320 GCA_964652785.1 uncultured Bordetella sp. | reverse complement strand
GCATCCCGTCGACGAGTTCCTCCAGTTCCTTCCGATTTGCAAGATCGATGCCGCCCGAGTTCCGGCGGGTTTCACCGTAGAGATCCCTCGGGAGCGGGATGGCCGGATGCGGCAGGCCGGACCCGCCCTCCGCCTTCGCCATGCGCTCGACCTCCTTCACCGGATCCGCTACGAGCAACCCGATCGGGATGCTCGCGTCGGCGATGCGGTTGACAAACGAAGTGTTCGCGCCGTTCTCGATCAGGCGGCGCACGAGACCTTGCTTGCCTATCTCGTGCGTTCCGACCGGCGCGTAGATCCGGCAGGGCCGGCCGAGCTCGCCGACGACCTGCTCGTACAGCGGCTCTCCCATGCCGTGCAGGCACTGGAACTCGTACTGGCCTTCGGTGTAGCGCCCCGGTCCCGCAAGGTGGTAGATCGCCGCGACCGTTTGCGCGTTGTGGGTCGCGAACTGCGGATAGATTTCGGCCGGCGCGGCCAGCAGCTTCTTCGCGCAGGCGATGTACGAGAGGTCCGTATACGCCTTGCGCGTGAAGACCGGATAGCTCTCCTGCCCGTCGAGCTGCGCGCGCTTGATTTCGGAATCCCAGTACGCGCCCTTCACCAGCCGCACCATCAGGCGCCGCCCGCTGTCCCGCGCGAGGCCGGCCAGGTAATCGACGACGCGCGCGCACCGCTTCTGGTAAGCCTGGACCACGAAACCCAATCCGTTCCACCCGGCGAGCGACGGCTCGACGCACAGGCGCTCGAGCAGGTCCAGCGAAACTTCCAGCCGCTCGGCCTCCTCCGCGTCGATGTTGAGGCCGATGTCGTAGCGCTTCGCGAGTCGCGCGAGGGCGAGCACGTCCGGGTACAGCTCACCCATGACACGCTCGTACTGCGCGAAGCTGTAGCGCGGATGCAGCGCCGAGAGCTTGATGGAGATGCCGGGGCCCGCGTAGATCCCGCGCCCGGCGGAAGCCTTGCCGATGGCGAGGATCGCGTTTTCGTAAGCGTGCAGGTACCTCGTGGCGTCGCCGGCGGTCATCGCCGCCTCGCCGAGCATGTCGTACGAGTAGCGGAAGCCTTCCGCCTCGAGGCGGCTCGCGTTGCGCAGCGCCTGCCCGATGGTTTCGCCGGTGACGAACTGCTCGCCCATCATGCGCAGCGCCATGTCGACGCCCTTGCGGATCAGCGGCTCGCCGCCGGCGCTGATGGCGCGCCCGACGGCCGAGGAGAGCCCGGACTCGCTGTGCGTCGCGACCAGTTTTCCGGTCAGCAGCAGGCCCCAGGTCGCGGCGTTCACGAACAGCGACGGGCTGCGCCCGAGGTGGTCTTCCCAGCGGCCGCCCGAGATCTTGTCGCGGATCAGCGCGTCGCGCGTCGCCTCGTCGGGAATGCGCAGCAGCGCTTCGGCCAGGCACATGAGCGCGATGCCTTCCTGCGAAGAAAGCGCGAACTCCTGCAGCAGGCTTTGCACGATGCCGGCGCGCCCGATGGACACCTTGCGCTCGCGCAGCCCGGTGGCGAGGCGCTCGGCGAGGCGCTGCACCTCGGTCGAGAGCTCCGGCGAAAGCCTCGCGGCGTCCAACAGCGGCGGCACCGCCTCGGGTTCAGGCGTTCGCGCGGCTGCGGTGACCGATTCGCGCGCGGCCGATGCCGGCGGGAGCTGCGGGAGGAACCTTTCGAAAGGCAGGGTCACGATGCCGCGTGCGCAGCTTCAGCGAAGAGCTTCATTATGAATGAGTCCCGGTATCGGCAGGTTGGTTCAAACTAAGGGCATTGCCGGAGGGAGCGAATCATGGAGTGCAAATCATGAAAAGACGCGAGTTCCTCGCCGCCGTTCCGCTGCTCGCGCTTGCGAGCGGCGCCGCGCGAGCGCAGGCCTATCCGAGAAAACCCATCCGCTACATGGTCCCGGTCGTGGCCGGGGGCGGCAGCGACCTGATAGCGCGCACCGTGACCGAGCGCTGGGGCAAGGCGCTGGGCCAGGCATTCGTGGTCGACAACCAGGGCGGCGGCGGCGGCGTGATTGCCTGCCAGAACGCGGCAGGCGCTGCGCCGGATGGCTACACCCTGCTGCAAGGCTACGTCGCCACGCATGGCACCAGCCCGGCCACGCGCACGCTGCCCTACGATGCGATCAAGGACTTCACACCGGTGGGCATGATCGGCGGCACGCCCAACGTGCTGGTGATGGGCCTTCGGTGAGCGCGGAGGATTTCAAGACGTTCCTCGAGTTCCTGCGCAAGATCGCAGACGCCTCCTACGGTTCCGCCGGCCCCGGCACGCTCACGCACCTGACCATGGAGCTTTTCAAGCAGCAGGCGAACGCGTCGATGACGCACGTGCCCTACCGCGGGATCGCCCCGGCGATCACCGACCTCGTCGCCGGCCGCACGCATGCGATGTTTCCCGGCCTCGCCGCAGCGTTGCCGCAAATCCGCGCCGGGCGCATTCGCGCGCTCGCGGTCACGGGCGTGGCGCGCAGCCCGCAAATCAAGGACGTGCCGACGCTCGAGGAGCTCGGGTTCAAGGGGTTCGACGCCATGCAGTGGTACGGCTGTGTCGGGCCGGCGGGCCTGCCGGCGGAGATCGTGAAGCAATTGAACGACACGCTCGGTGCGGTGCTCAAAGCGCCCGAGCTGAAGGACAAGCTCGCGGTGGAGGCGGTGGAGCCCATGCCGATGACGCCGCAGCAGTTCGCGCAGTTCATCCGCCGGGATATCGCGCGGTGGGCGGCGATCGCCAAGGAGCGCGGGATCAGGCTGGACAGCTAAAGTATTCCGTTTCAGCGCTTGCAGGGCATCGGGGGGGAAGCTTGTTCGACTGCCCCTTGCCGTTCGAAGCCGATCGCGAAGCCGCCTCTTTATCCGCTTTTCCCGCGGCCGACAACTGCACCAGCGGCGCACAGGGTTGCCCAATTCCGGTCCAGCGTGTGAGGGTGCATTTGGCCTCGGCATACAGCTCGCCCCAGGGCCGCCCGGCCGCCTCTTCACTTCCAATGCAGGCGTTGGCGTTCGCGATCGGCTGCCACTTTTAAGGAACGCCCTGCGACATTTTCATTCCTCCTGCTGCTATTCTCGATTGCTGGAAGCAAGCAGCGCTTTGCAGCTGCAACAAAATATCCAGGACGAGGACACCATGTCATTCCTGACTTCTCCCAATTTTATTGGCGCCGTCGCGGCCGTCACGCTGACGATCTTGTTGGCGGACAACTGGCCTCGAGCCAAATACGTCAGCCCTCCGGACAAGTGGAGGGATCACATAGAGCGCCTTGCGACCGCAGAGAAGAATGAAAGGGCTGCGCTCGACGCGCTTGCATCCGCGCGGTTGCGAGCGCTTCAGGCTCCGGGCCGTTCCGACGAAGACCTCCGTCATCGGATCGATGAGGCGCGGGTTCAAGTTCAGCTCACGAGGGACCTCGATCAGGAAGTCTACGAAATGGTCGATAAAGTCATAAGCAGCGCCGCGTGCATTAAAGACCCGGCGAAAGAGGCTCAGAAAGAGGCGCTGCAAGCCGCCCGGCGTGCGGCCAGGGACGATCTTGCTTCGTCCCTGAGGTGGGAGTGGTGGGGCCTTACGGCCGGCGAGCTCCTGGACCAGGTTTCGTTGAAATCGGCATCGGTCAAGCGCCAGTCGGCATTCACGGCGCACCTCGCCCAGGGCGCACCAAGGTTCGGAACGTGCAAATCCAAATAATGAGCACCGGGGTCGTAAGCCGATACTACGTGGAGGAAAGCCGTGGGCATCCTGACAGCCATTAAAGGCGCACACCCGAGCACCCTCCCATTCAACCAGCCGTCCACGTTCGAGCTTTTCGTCAACGCAAAAGCCGTAAAACGACTGGGCATCCGGTTGCCGCAGGAGCTGTTGGGCGCTACCGAGGTGATCGAGTAGCTCACTTGGACAAGGGCGTGCGCGGGAACGGGCACATGACGATGCTGGAGAAGAACAGCAGCGCCGTTGCAGGCGTGCTCATCGGCTGGCTGGAGAGTAAGGGGCTGTAGGGCGGAGTGAAGCAGTCACCACCCTTCGGCGCTATGTCCGCTTACGCACTGACGGAAACCGCCCGAGTTGGCACAGTGGCCGCCTTTCACAAGGGGAATCCCATGTCCAACACTCGTTTCCACCTGGCCGGTTCGTCGCGACTGGCGCTCTGCGCCGTCGCGTTCATGTGGTGCGCAATGCCCGCCCTGGCCGCAGACAAGGCCAAAGTGTCGTCGGAGGCGCAAGCGACCTACAACCGCGATCGCGCCGACTGCATGAAGAAAAGCGGCGAGGATCGCGCGACCTGCCTTCGCGAAGCCGGCGCCGCCCTGCAGGAATCCAAGCGTGGCG
>CAZZDV010000302.1:0-4321 GCA_964652785.1 uncultured Bordetella sp. | reverse complement strand
TCGCGATGCTCCCACTCGCTGACTTCGAGGTTGAAGCGCGCGATTTCGGACTCCTTGATGCGGCAGTAGTAGTCGACGAACGCGCTGCCCAGGCCCTCCCTCAGGCAGGTGTCGGAGCGCAGCGCGGCGAGGGCATCGCTCAGCGTGGCGGGAAGCAACTCGGCCTTGGTTTCGTAAGGCGCGTCGGCCGAGGGACCCGGGTCGAGCTTCTTCGCCATGCCATCCAGCCCCGAGTAGATCTGCGAGGCGAAATACAGGTATGGATTGGCCGCCGGCTCGCCGACCCGGTTCTCGATGCGCGTGGCCGGGTCGCCGGGGCCGCCCAGCACCCGCAGCATCACGCCGCGATTGTCGCGACCCCAGATCACGCGGTCGGGCGCAAGCGAATTGGGCCGGTAGCGCTTGTAGCCGTTGATGGTCGGCGTCGAGAGGGCGCTCGCGCCGCGCGCATGGGCCAGCAGCCCGCCGAGGTAGTGCCGGCCGACCTCCGACAACTGCTCGCCCCCTTTGGCGGGGATGAACGCGTTCGCGCCATCCGGGATCCGCTTGAGCGACTGGTGCAGGTGCCAGCCGGAAGACATCACGTTGGGGATGCGCGGCCGGCACATGAACGTGCCGTGGTAGCCGTTGCGGCGCAGGACCTGTTTGGCCGCGCTGCGAAACAGGACCATCGCATCGGCTGCGTCGAGCGCGCCCTGGACGTCGAAGGTGAATTCGAACTGGCTCGGCCCGTATTCGCACTCGAAGGTCCGCAGCGGCAGGCCGAGCGGGGCAAGATTCTTGCGCAACAGCTCGGCGACCGGCTCGATCAGGTCGTAGCGGATCTCGGTCAAGTACTGGTAACCCTGCGAAAGCAACTCCACGTCGGGCGGCGCGCCGGGCAGGCCCGGCTGTCCCGCGTCCGAAGGCTGCAGGCGCGGATCCTTGATCCTGAAGACATGGAACTCGACTTCCAGCCCGCAGGCGAATTCGTGGCCGGTGTCCGCGAGCTTGCGCACGGCGTTGCCGAGCAGCGCGCGCGTCGAGAAAGGCACCGCCTTGCCGTTGCCGAAGTACGCGTCGCAGAGGATCCATCCGGTTTTGTCGAGCCACGGCAGGACGCGGAAGGTCGTGGGATCGGCCACGATCAGGAAGTCGGCCGCGCCCTGCATCTCCGGCATGTCGAAGCCGCCGCCCTTGGTGAAGACGGGGAAGGCGGTCTTGTGCGAGGTGTCTTTCGCCAGCAGCGTGCTCGTGAGCGCTACG
This sequence comes from uncultured Bordetella sp., assembly GCA_964652785.1. GTDB lineage: Bacteria > Pseudomonadota > Gammaproteobacteria > Burkholderiales > SG8-39 > SZAS-79. Next base: position 3,076 of record CAZZDV010000302.1, on the reverse strand, counting down.
CCTTCATAGATCGCCCTCGCCGCTTCGGCCGCAGTGAGCGTCTTGCCGCGCAGCACGCCGTGCTGGTCCGCAAACGAGAATCGCACGACCTCGATGCCGCCCGACTGGAAGTCCTTGACGAGTTGGCGGGCGGCCAGGTGCTGGTCGTCGGTCCAGAGCGCGTGGCGATGGACGAAAGTATCGCCCTTGCTCACGCGGGTTCCTTCGCAAGGCGCGCCGAGGCCCAGTCCGAGCCCTGCCTGCGCTTGAGATCGGCCTCCTGCCAGTAGTCGTTCCAGGTGGCCGAAGGACCGATCCCGTCGATCGAGGGCGGCCCGGTGATCGCATCCGCCGCAGCCTCATCGAGGACCATGAGCGGCTTTTCGCCGGCGGTGTTCTTTTCGATCGCGTCCACGAGGATCTTGCGATACGCGATCACGCCCTTGTCGGTGGTGCCGAGGTGCTCGCGCGTGCGGTCCTGGATCGGGCCGGGCGATTCGACCGCCCACTGGTCGTGCACGTTGATGTCGTGTCCCATGCCGGTGTAGGTGGAGCTGCGCTGTTGGTCGGCATCGAACCCGTAGTGGTTCCACTTGCCGACGCGCGGCTTGTAGTCGGGCAGGGTGTACAACTGGAGACGCTGGTCGCGCATCTTCTGCTTGTCCACCGGGCCAGTGAAGCTGGTGAAGATCGCGTACCAGTAGCAGCTGCGATCGTCGATGGGCACATGCCATTGCGAGATCGTCATCTCGGCGCTCATCGGGATCACGAACGCCTGCGGGAACACGAGATTGGTGACGCGAACGTGCGTGCTGGCGGGGTTGAGCTTGCGCAACGCGATCAGGCGCAGGCCGTACGTGGTCTTCTCGACGCTGATCTCGGGCCGGTCGAATTCGCGCAGCACCTTGGTGATCGGCATGTCCGAATCTGCCGAAGTGCCGCGGAACTGCTTTCCGTACCCGCCGGTGGTGTCCTCGTCCTCGAAGAAGCGATGCAGGTAAGACGCGTGCGCCGGGTCGATGCCGACTTCGAGCGCCTGCAGCCAGTTGCATTCGAGGTAACCCTTGAACGCGAACGTGTGGGTATCGGGCGCGACGAAACAATCGAAAGCCGCAAACGCGGGTGCCGACGTGGTAAGAGATGCGTCTCCAAGCCACCCAAACAGGATGCCGCTTTTCTCAACCACCGGGTACGAGCGCTGCCGGATGCGCTGGAAAAGCTTGCTGCCTTCGGGTTCGGCGGGCGTCTGCAGGCACTGGCCGCGCACATCGAACAGCCAGCCATGGAACGCGCAGCGCAGTCCGCCGTCTTCGATGCGGGCATAGGCGAGGTCCGCGCCGCGATGCGGGCAGTCGCGGTCGAGCAGGCCATAGCGCCCGTTTTCGTCCCGGAAGAGCACGAGGTCCTGGCCGAGGAGCTTCACGGCCTTGAGCGGGCGCTTGCCCTCGAGTTCGTCGACGAGCGCGACGGGCTGCCAGTAGTTGCGCAGCAGCCGGCCGGCGGGCGTTGCGGTCCCGGTGCGGGTCATGAGCTCGTTCTGCTCGGCGCTGATCATGGCGATTCCTCTGCGATCACATTACGAACTTTACTGCATCCCGGGGCGCGAAAGCGTTTCGCAGGTTGACTCGGCAGTCTGCGTTCGGCATCCTTCCGCGTCCAAGGACTCATAGCTAAAACAACGGGGAGTGGATATGAACGACAACAACTCGAAATCGGGGAAGGGACGCGAGACGGCGGTCAGCCGGCGCGGCTTCCTCAAAGCTGGCGCCGCGGTCGCGGGGATCGCCGGACTGCCTGCCGCATTTCCGGGAATCGCGCGCGCGCAGGGCGCGAAGATGAAGATCGGCCTGATGCTCCCGTATACCGGCACCTTCGCGCCGCTCGGCGTCGCGATCGAAAACGGCTTTCGCCTCGCGCTGCAGGAGTCGGGCGGCAAGTTCGGCGGACGCGAAGTCGAGTTCCTCAAGGTCGACGACGAATCCGAACCGTCGAAGGCCACCGACAACATCAACCGGCTGGTGACGCGCGACAAGGTCGACCTCGTGCTCGGTACGGTGCACTCGGGCGTGGCCGCGGGCATGATCCGTGTGACCAAGGAATCGGGCGTGCTCCACATCATCCCGAACGCGGGTTTCGGGCCGGCGGCGGGTGCGCTTTGCGCGCCGAACATTTTCCGCACTTCGTTTTCCAACTGGCAGTCGGGCTACGCCATGGGCGTGGTCCTGTCCAAGCGCCCCGCGGTCAAGAACGTGGTGACGATCGCGTGGCGTTATGCGGCCGGCGAGGAGTTCGTCAAGGGCTTCAAGGACGGCTACCTCAAGGGCGGCGGTAAGGTCGCCAAGGAGCTCTGGCTGCCTTTCCCGAACGTGGAATTCCAGGCCCAGCTCACCGAAATCGCCTCGATCAAGCCCGATGCGGTGTTCGCCTTCTTCGCCGGCGGCGGCGCGGCCAAGTTCCTCAAGGATTACGCGCAGGCCGGCCTCAGCAAGACCATCCCGCTGACCGGCTCGGGCTTCCTCACCGAAGGCGTGCTGGATGCGGTGGGCGGGGCGGCCGAAGGCGTGGAGACGACGCTGCACTATGGCGATGGCCTGGAGACGCCCAAGAACAAGGCTTTCAGGCTTGCCTACGCGAAGACCTTCAAGCTGCAGCCGGACGTCTACGCGGTCGCGGGTTACGACTCGGGACTCATGCTCGAAAGCGGCATGAAAGTGGTCAAGGGCGACTTTACGCGCAAGGCCGACCTGATCAAGGCCATGGAAGCGGCCAAGATCGACAGCCCGCGCGGCCCGATGCGCCTGTCCAAAGCGCACAACCCGATCCACGACCACTACCTGCGCAAGGTCGTGGGCAACGAGAACCGCGTTTCGGGGATCGCCATCAAGGCGCTCGACGACGATCCCGCGATGATGTCGGCGTGCAAGATGTAACGGGATTGGTCGATTTGAAGGGGGGAAAGTCTTGGAGCTAGCGACCTTCCTCATCCAACTCTTGAACGGCGTGCAGTACGGGCTGCTGCTGTTCCTCGTGTCCTCCGGGCTGACGCTGGTGTTCGGCATCATGGGCATCATCAACATCGCCCATGGCAGCTTCTACA
>CAZZDV010000301.1:3300-4364 GCA_964652785.1 uncultured Bordetella sp. | reverse complement strand
GTCGAGCAATACGGCGCCGGGCCCGCGGGCACCGTGTATCTGGCCGACCTCGGCGCCGAAGTCATCAAGATCGAGAACCTGCGCGAAGGCGGCGACGTCGGCCGGCGCGTCGGGCCGCATTTCTTCGGGCCGCAGGACAGCCAGTTCTACCAGACCTTCAACCGCAACAAGCGCTCGGTGGGGATGGATTTGCAGTCGGCTGAGGGCAGGTGCGTGTTCCTCGACCTGGTGAAGACAGCCGACGGCGTCATCGACAACCTGCGCGGCGACCTGCCGGACAAGCTCGGACTCACGTACGCCGCGCTCGGCCCAACCAATCCGAAGATCGTGTGCTCGCACCTCTCCGCGTACGGGCGCGAGGGCTCGCGCGCCGCGTGGCCGGGCTACGACTACCTCATGCAGGCCGAGGCCGGCCACATGTCGCTGACCGGCGAGCCCGACGGGCCGCCCGAGCGCTACGGGCTCTCGGTGGTGGACCTCATGACCGGCCTTGCCGCGGCTTTTGCGCTGCTGGCCGGCATCACCAGCGCGCGCGCCACTGGTGCCGGGCGCGACCTCGACACGAGCCTGTTCGACCTCGCGCTCTTCAACCTCAACTATCCGGGCAGCTGGTACCTCAACGCCGGCGCGGTGCAGGGCCGCGAGAAGCGTTCGGCGCATCCATCGCTCGTCCCGAGCCAGCTCTACCGCACCAAGGACGGCTGGATCTTCGTGATGTGCAACAAGGAGAAGTTCTGGGGACTGCTGGCGGGGGAACTCGGCCATCCCGAATGGGGTACGGACCCGCGCTACGCCACGTTTGCGGCGCGCCTCGAGCGCCGCGACGAACTCACGGTGATGCTCGACGATGCGTTCTCGCACGACACGACGAGCGCGTGGCTGGAAAAGCTCACCGGCAAAGTGCCGGTCGCGCCTGTGAACGACATCGCGCAGGCGCTCGACAATCCCTTCGTCGCCGAACGCGGCGGCATTGCCGACTACGCCTATCCCGATGGCAGGACCGCGCGCCTCATCGTGAACCCGATCCGCTGCTCGGACGCGGAGCTTCCGCGCCGCGCCGCGCC
>CAZZDV010000301.1:0-3200 GCA_964652785.1 uncultured Bordetella sp. | reverse complement strand
CGCGCCGCGCCATAGGTTGAACTACGGGATCGCGGCGGGATGAAGCCGCACCGCTACGAGCAGATCGCCAAGGCGCTGAGCGAGCAGATCACCTCGGGCGCGGTGTCGGTCGGCGATTCGCTGCCCACCGAGGCCGAGCTCTGCACGAAGTACCAGGTCAGCCGCTACACCGCCCGCGAAGCGCTTCGGCAACTGCGCGACGCCGGGCTGATCACGCGCCGCCCCCGCTCCGGCTCCACAGTCGCCGCCGCGAGCGCGACTTCGGCTTTCTCGCTCCCAGTGAGTTCCGCGGCCGATCTCTTCCGATACGCGTCGGACACGCGTTTCGTCATCGCCAAGCGCGAGAGCGTCAAGGCCACCGGCGACACCCTCGCCACGCTTGGCTGCCGGCGTGGGCAGGAATGGATCAGGCTCAGCGGCGTGCGCAAGAAGCCGGGCATCGCTACACCCGTGTGCCTCATTACCGTCTACCTGCACAGCGCGCTGGCGGCCCTCGCCAAGCGCATCCCGCGTTCGGCCGGCGTCATCTATCCGCTGGTCGAGAAGGAACTCGGCGTGCGCATCGCGCGCATCGACCAGCGCATCGAGGCCGTGCCGATTGGAGCGAGCGAGGCGCTGGCCCTCGAATGCAAGCCCGGCTGCGGGCTGCGCGTGCGCCGCTTCTACCACGACGGCACCGACCGGCTGCTCGAGGTCTCCGATTCCCTCCACGCCGCCGAGCGGTTTGCGTACGAGATGCGGCTGCGGCGCGATTGACCGGTTCGGGGCATGATGAATAACGGCAATGGGTGTGGCTGTAGGAAGATGTAAATAAAGCATTCCCGGCATCACTAAGATCGCTAGCGAACAAAGGCGCGCGAAAAGTAAGCGTATTGTCACGAGATGCTGCACCTCTTCCTCACCGCGAACAAAGCCCAGCTCATCGACCGCTGCAAAGCAAAGGTCGCGCTGCGACGCGCCTTGCGGAGCGAGCATGACCAGCTCGAAAGCGGAATACCGAAGTTCCTCGGACAGCTCATCACTACGCTCGAGATAGAGCAGACCTCCGAGCCGATGAGCAGCCGCAAGGTCTCGGGCCCCTCGGGCGGCGGCCCCGTGGACTCCGAGATCGGCGTGACCGCGGCACGCCATGGCCGCGAGCTGCTGGAGCGCGGCTATACGGTGGAGCAGGTGGTGCACAACTACGGCGACCTGTGCCAGGCGATCACCGAAATGGCCATCGAGCACGACGAGCCGTTCACCGTGGATGAATTCCGCACGCTCAACCGTTGCCTCGACAACGGGATCGCCGCCGCGGTGAAGGAATTCGGCGTCCAGCGCGACCACATGTTTGCAAACGGCGGCATCCGCTCCTCGAACGAGCGCATCGGGTTCCTGGCTCACGAGTTGCGCAACTTCATCCATACCGCCACGCTCGCCGTTGCCGCAATGAAAAGCGGCGTCGTAGGCAATGCCGGGGCAACAGCCGGGGTGCTCGACCGCAGCCTGGCAGGCATGCGTGTCCTGATCGACCGGTCGCTTGCCGACGTGCGCGTGACCGCGGGCCTGCGGGCACGGCAGGAAGTATTCTCGGTCGCCGACTTCATTGCCGAGGCGGGATCGGCCGCGTCGCTGGAATCGAAGACATGGGAATGCGAGTTGACCATTCCCGATATCGACCCGACGCTGGAGATCGAAGCGGATCGCGACCTGCTCGGATCCGCGGTCGGCAACCTGCTCCAGAACGCGTTCAAGTTCACCCACTCCCATACCGAAGTACGGCTGACGGCAACGGCGCGCAACAAGCGCATCCTGATCGAAGTCGAAGATCGCTGCGGCGGGCTGCCGCCGGGCAGCGCCCAGCACCTGTTCGACCCTTTCACGCAGAGCGGGGATGACAAGTCCGGGCTCGGGCTCGGGCTGGCCATCTGCAAGCGCAGCGTCGAAGCCAACGACGGCCTGCTCAGCGTGCGCGACCTGCCCGGGGTCGGCTGCGTGTTCACGATCGACCTGCCCTGCCGCCAGTTGCCGGCACCGGCAGCCTTACCCCGGGGGCCTGACCCGGGGACCGCCTAGGCCTCGATGATCACCTTGAGCGCGTGCGTCTTCGCCGCGTTGCCGAAGGTCTCGTAAGCATCGAGGATGGCCTCGAGCCTGAAACGATGGGTGATGAGCAGCTTCGGGTCCAACTTGTGCGATTCGAGCACGCTCATCAGCATCGGCGTGCTTACCGTGTCGACCAGGCGAGTGGTGATCGTGATATTGCGGTCCCACAGGTTCTCCAGGTGCAGGTCGACCTTGGTGCCGTGAACACCGACGTTCGCAATCGTGCCGCCCGGCGCGACGATCTGTTCGCACAGCTCGAACGTGGAAGGGATGCCGACTGCTTCGATGGCCGTGTCGACGCCCGCGCCGCCGGTCAGCTTCATCACGGCCTGCGCCGCTTTGCCATCCGTGCTGTTGATGCCCGCGGTGGCGCCAAAGCGCCTTGCCATTTCGAGCCGGTTCGGATCGATGTCGACCATGATGACCTGCGCGGGCGAGAAGAACTGCGCCGTAAGGAGCGCGGCGAGGCCGATCGGCCCGGCGCCGACAATCGCGACGCTGCACCCGGGCTGGACCTTCCCGTTCAGCACGCCGCACTCGAACCCGGTGGGCAGGATGTCGCTCAGCATGACCAGGGCATCCTCATCGGCGCCCTCCGGGATCGGGTAGAGGCTGGTGTCGGCATGCGGGATGCGCACGAACTCGGCCTGCGTGCCGTCGATCTTGTTGCCGAGGATCCACCCGCCGGTGGCGCAATGCGAGTACATCTGCTTGCGGCAGAACGAGCACTTGCCGCACGAGCTGATGCACGAGATCAGCACGCGGTCGCCGGCCTTGAACAGGGTGACCCCGCTGCCGGCCTCTTCGATGACGCCCGTGCCCTCGTGGCCGAGGATGCGGCCGGGCTCGCAAGTCGGCACGTCGCCCTTGAGGATGTGGAGGTCGGTGCCGCAGATCGTGGTCTTCGTGATTCGGACAACCGCGTCGGTCGGGGCCGCGACAGTCGGCTTCGGACGCTCCTGCAGCGCTTTCTTGCCGGGGCCAAGGTAGACGAGTGCTTTCATTTCGAAGCCTTTTTAAACGGTTCGGACTTCGAGCATCCGCGCATCCGGGGCAGTGGTCTGTTCGGAAGGCAGCTTTGCGATTACCAGGTTCATCGTTGCGAACCTGACACG
>CAZZDV010000300.1:2021-4366 GCA_964652785.1 uncultured Bordetella sp. | reverse complement strand
CCGGCCCGGAAACGATCCTGCTCAATCCCGGCAAGACGAGCTTCGAGGAGATCGAGCGCACGGCGTGGGAAACCTGCGATGCCATCGTCGTCTCGCGCGTCCCGATCGATTCGAAAGTCGTCCCGCACCTCAAGCGCACCCGCATCGTCGTGCGCGCCGGCGTGGGCTTCGACACCGTCGACCTGAAAGCCTGCGGTGAGGCGGGGATCGCGGTCTGCAACGTGCCCGACTACGGCACCACCGATGTCGCGGACTCCGCGATCGCGTTGATGCTCACCTTCGCGCGCGGCACCGCTTCGCTGGATGGTGCGTTGCGCGCCGATCTCAAAGGCGGGTGGGGTTACCTGAACAACGTGACTTCGCGCCGCCTGCGGGGCCTTTGCTTCGGCGTCATCGGCCTGGGGCGCATCGGCACCGCGGCCGCGCTTCGCGCGAGCGCCTTCGGCATGAACGTCGCGTTCTTCGATCCGTATCGGCCCAATGGCACCGAGCTGTCGTATGGCTATCGGCGCGCGCGCTCGCTGCACGAGCTGCTCGGCATGGCCGACGTTGTGTCGCTGCATGCGCCACTGTCTGAGGAGACGCGCGGCATGATCGATGCGGCGGCCGTGAGCGCAATGAAGCCGGGCGCGTGGTTCATCAATACGGCGCGCGGCGCGATCTGCGATTCGGCGGCGCTGCGCGACGGCCTGAAATCCGGCCGCCTGGCCGCGCTCGGCATCGACGCGCTGCCCCAGGAGCCCGCGACGCTCGAAGACCCGCTGGTGGCCGCGTGGCAGGCGAACGAGCCTTGGTTGCGCGGCCGCATGCTGCTCAATCCGCACGCCGCGCACTACAGCCCGGACTCGGCCCTCGACATGCGGCGCAAGTCCATCGAGACGGCTTTTGATTACCTGAAGGACGGCACGCTGATCAACTGCGTGAACGAGGCGTACCTGAAAAAGCGGCGCTGAGGATTGGCGTCAAGGAGCAGGGCTAGTTCAGGGCTTTCATTCATCGACGTGCTTGATGCGAACCTTGTCTTCAGGCCGCATATTGCAGCCGCGCGGTCCTCAGGATCTCGTCGCGGAAATGGCGGCTCAGGTCGTTTGCCGTGCGCAGATCGACTTTCCGGCCGCCATAGAGATTCGACAACTCCTCTTCCATCGCCGAAAGGCCAATCAGACCAGGTTCCATTCCGGGCTTGAACTCGACCAGCAAATCGACGTCGCTCTCCGGCTGCGCGGTGCCTCTCAGCACGGAACCAAACAGGGCAAGGCGCTGAATGTGGTGGCGCTCGCAGAATTCCGCGAGGGATTGTGCTGCGGTATCGGTGTCAGTAGGCATGATGGAAGAGGCGTGAGAGATCAACCGGCATTGAGGAGTATGTCGGCATTGCTGTTGCCTATCAAGGACCTGATCTAGTTCAGTGCCTTCATGTCCTCGGCAGATAGCGCGACCAGCGCCGCCGCGACATTCGCCTCCAAGTGCTCAACCGACTGCGTCCCCGGAATCGGCAGCATCACCGGCGACTTCGCCAGCAGCCAGGCGAGGGCGACCTGGGCGGGGGTGGTTTTCAGTTTGCTCGCGATGGTCTTCAACGATTTCTCTTTGAGGATGTCCCCCGCGGCAAGCGGATACCAGGGCAGGAATGCAATCCCCAGCCGCTCGCAGGCATTGAGCACATCCTCGGACGTACGGTTCCCCAGGTTGTATTCGTTCTGGACCGAGACGATCGGGCAGATGCGGCGCGCTTCCTCCAGTTGCTTGACGCTCACGTTGGAAATGCCGACGTGGCGGATCTTCCCGGCCTTCTGGCCATCGGCCAGCGCGCCGACGGAATCCGCGAACGGCACCTTGGGATCGGGCGCATGCAGCTGGTACAGGTCGATGCGATCAATCTTCAGGCGCCGCAGGCTGCCCTCGAGCGCGCGCTTGAGGTGCTCCGGACGGCCGTCGGGATCCCAGGCAGAAGGACGCGGCCGAAGCAGGCCGCCCTTGGTCGCGATGACGAGGTCCTTCGGATAGGGATACAGCGCCTCGGCGATCAATTCCTCGTCCACATGCGGGCCGTAGCTGTCCGCGGTATCGAAGAAATTCACGCCAAGCTCGATCGCACGGCGCAGGACTTGGTGCGCGTTCGCGCGATCCTTGGGCGGTCCCCAGATGTTGGGGCCGCACACGCGCATGGCGCCGAAGCCGAGCCGGTTGACGCTCAGGTCGCCGAGGCGAAGGGTCGCAGTCATGGAGGGAGTTTAGACCACTGTCTCCGAACGCCGATTCACCGGGATCGCACCCCCGGTAAAATGACTGCTTGCCGATCATCGAGGATTGAGCGATGCATGCCTATACAGCTGTAATCGAGC
>CAZZDV010000300.1:0-1921 GCA_964652785.1 uncultured Bordetella sp. | reverse complement strand
TAACAGCCTTCGCTGTGATTCCCGGTAGAGTCGTGAGATGCCCGCCAACGCGCACCTGTTGAAGGAACTGTCCAGGTTCCGCAGCGCAATGGACACCTCCGGCGACGCCATCTACCTGGTGGACCGCAAGACCATGCGCTTCGTCGACGTCAACCAGACCGCGTGTGCCCGCATGGGCTACAGCCGCGAAGAACTGCTGCGCATGGGGCCCCAGGACCTGCTCTCCGGCAGCCTCGAGGACATCGAGCGGATGTACGACGCGGTGATTGCCGCAGGTGCGAATGGCACCACGGTCGAATCCTCTGCACACACCAAGGACGGGCGCCGCTCGACCAGCGAGCTGCAGCGGCGGGCGCTGCGCACGGATGACGGCTGGATCATCGTCACCATCGCGCGGGAGATCACCGTGAGAAAGCGGTTCGAGCAGGCGCTGCGCGAAAGCGAGGAGCGGTTCCGGCTGACCTTCGAGCTCGCCGGGTCGGGCATCGCCAACGTCGACCTGTCCGGGAAGTTCCTGGTCGTGAACCGCAGCCTGTGCGAGATCCTCGGCTACCCGGAGGCCGAACTCGTCGGGAAGGTGGTCAAGGACTTCTCGCATCCGGAAGACCGCGACAAGACCGACGCCGCGCGGGCGAAAGTGAGGACGGGCGAGCTCGATTCGATGCGTTCACGCAAGCGGTACCTGCGCAAGAACGGGGCGACGGTCTGGGTGGACCTTACGGTTGCCTTGGTTCGAAACGCCGAGGGCGAGCCGCTGTACGAGATCGCGGTGTTCGACGACGAGACCGAACGCGTAACGGCCGAGGAGGCCTTGCGCCATAACGAGGCCGAGTTGCGCCTGCTCACCGACAACGTCCCGGCGATGATCCTGTATGTCGACCGGAACCTGGACTGCATTTTTGCAAACAGGCGATATGCGGAGTTCTTCGGTGTCGGCATAGGGGACCTGGTCGGAAAGCCGTTGCAGCGGATCGTGGGCGATACCGCTTACAAGGAGATCGAACCGCATTTCCTCAAGGCACTGTCCGGGGAGCAGGCTTCGTACCAGCGCATGGCTCGGCTCCGGAACGGCGAGCAGCGATGCATCGAAGTCAAGGTCGTGCCGCGCGCCGCCGTCCAAGGTGAGATCCCGGGCTGCTACTTCTTTTCGACCGACATCACCGAGCAGAAGCAGGCGGTCGAGCGCATCCTGCATATCGCGAACCACGACAGCCTCACCGGGCTTCCCAATCGGATGCTGTTCAACGACCGCCTGGGCCAGGCCATCGCCCTGGCAAGGCGCGAAGCCGGCCAGTTTGCGCTGCTCTATCTGGACCTGGACAAATTCAAGCCGGTCAACGACGCATCAGGGCATGACGCCGGCGATCTGCTCCTGAAGAGCGTGGGTGAAAGGATCAGCTCGCAGCTTCGCGAGTCGGACACCGTCGCGCGCCTTGGCGGCGATGAGTTTGCGGTCATCCTGCCCGACGTATCGAGCAAGCAGGCCGTGGCCGCCGTGGCGCAAAAGATCGTGGACGCGCTTACGTCGCCTTTTGACCTGGGGACAACGGCCCAGGCCGTGCGGATCGGGATCAGCATCGGCATCGCGATTTACCCGGGTGACGCCAGGGAGCGCGACGCCTTGCTCAAGAAAGCGGACCAGGCGATGTATGGCGCCAAGCAGGCGGGAGGGATGGGCTATTTGTTCTCGGGCTGCGAACCTGAGGCCGCAATCGGCTCGGGAGACGGGTCCAGGCGGTAGCATTCCATCCACTCCAGGTACGCGGACGTCCCGTTGCCGAATCCCTCCTCGATCAGTCAGTCACCGGCACGTCCCGCACCCGCGGGCCTCCCGGCCGGTGCGGCTTCGGTCAATGTTCGTCAGGAGTGCCACTTATGCCATGAGGCCGCAGCCGGTAAGCACGTACAACTGCCCTAAGCC
>CAZZDV010000299.1:0-4373 GCA_964652785.1 uncultured Bordetella sp. | reverse complement strand
GAGCGCGGCGGCACCCAACAGGTGTTCGGCTGCGTTCATAGTCAAGCATGCTAATCGATCTTTGATAGACTAAACCTAGGAGGGTCGCCGCTACCGGCGGCTTTTGCCATCGGAGGAGGAGACCCATGAAAATCACCGCATCGATCTGCGTGACCGTTGCAGCGGCTGCGCTTGCCCTCGCTTTCCCCGCGGCTGCCCAGACCGTCAAGATCGGACTGATCAGTTCCTACAGCGGTCCCGGCGCTGCGCAGGGTGACCAGATCGACAAAGGCGTCAAGCTCTACATGAAGCTGAACGCCGACAAGCTCCCGCCGGGCGTGAAGATCGAGCTCATCACCCGCGACGACACCGGCCCGAACGGCGATGTCGCCAAGCGCATCGCGCAGGAACTGATCGTGCGCGACAAGGTCCAGATCCTGACCGGCGTGGTCTGGACGCCGAACATGGCCGCGATCGCACCGCTGACGGCTGAGGCCAAGATTCCGTTCGTGAGCGCCAATGCCGCGGGTGCGAAAGTCATCGGCATGTCGCCCTACATGGCGCGCGTGTCTTTTACCCTGTGCCAGTCGGCGTATCCGCTGGGCCAGTGGGCCGCGAAGAAATACAAGCGAGCCTATTCCGCGGTCAGTGACTTCGCGCCGGGCCACGAAGCCGAGGGCTGCTTCGTGCGCGGGTTCAAGGAGAACGGCGGCGAGGTGATCGGCACGGTGCGCATTCCGTTAGCCAACCCGGACTTCGTGCCCTTCATGCAACGCATCAAGGACGCCAAGCCCGACGTGCTTTTTGCGTTCAACCCGGCCGGCAAGCAGGCCACGGCAATGATGAAGGCCTATGGCGATCTCGGCATGGACAAGGCCAACATCAAGTACCTCGGCACGGGCGACATCACGACCGACGAGGAATTGCAGGGCATGGGCGATGCCGCGCTCGGCGTGATCACGGTTCACCACTATTCGGCGGCGGCCGAGCGCCCGGCGAACAAGGCCTTCGTTGCGGCCTACAAGAAGGAGTATGGCGCGGACCTCAATCCGGGTTTCATGGTCGTCGGCGGCTGGGATGCCATGGATGCGATCTATACGGCGATCCGCATGCAAGGCGGCAAGATCGATCCCGACAAGACCATGGAGATTCTCAAGAACTACAAGAATCCCAACAGCCCGCGCGGCCCGATGTCGATCGACCCGGAGACGCGCGACGTGATCAATCCCGAGTACCTGCGCGAAGTGCGCAAGGTCGGCGGCAAGCTCGCCAACGTGGAACTGGAGACGATCACCACCGCGATCAAGGATCCGCTGAAGGAATTCGAGAAGAAGAAGTAAGCCCCGAAACAGCCCCCGCGCACTGAGTGGCGCGGGGGCTTTTTTTTGCCCGTAACCTACGCATCGCATGGACGCGTTCCTCTCCTCCCTGGTCAGCGTTGCCTTCCATGGTGTTGCGTACGGGATGATTCTGTACGTGATCTCGGTGGGCCTGTCGGTGACCATGGGACTCATGGGCTTCACGAACCTCGCCCACGGCGTGTTCGCAATGGCGGGCGGATACATCCTGTGCTCGTCCCTCGCCCGCTTCCAAATGCCGTTTCCGCTCGCGCTCGCGCTCTCCTTTCTGCTCGTGGCTGCGGCGAGCGTGATCCTCGAGCGCCTCCTGTACTCGCGCCTCTACGGCGCGTCCGAACTCGAACAGGTGTTGTTCACCATCGGGCTCATCTTCATGTCGGTCGCGGTCGCGCGCCTGATCTTCGGCACGCTGCAACAGCCGGTGATCCTGCCGGAGTACCTCAAGGGCCCGCTCACTCTCATGGGCCGCGAGTTCCCGATCTACCGGGTGTTCCTGATCGTTTTCAGTGCCGTGATGATCGCGGGGCTGTGGCTTGGCGTCGAGCGCACGCTGTGGGGAGCGATGGTGCGGGCCGCGGTCGATAACCGCGCCATGGCGCAGTCGATCGGCATCAACACGAAGCGGCTGTTCACGATCACGTTTGCGCTCGGCAGTGGCCTGGCCGGGCTGGGTGGCGCGCTCGGTGCGGAGATCGTTGCGATCCAGCCGACCTATCCTTTCGAGCAGCTGGTGTACTTTCTGATCGTCGTTTCGATCGGCGGGCTGGGGAACCTGCGCGGACCCTTCGTCGCGGCGCTGCTGATCGGCATCACGGATACGGCATGCAAGTACTGGGTGCCGCAGTTCGGCGCTTTTTTCATTTATGCGGCGACGATCGGGCTCCTGCTGTGGCGTCCTGCCGGATTGTTCGGGCGGCGCGCATGAACCACCCCGTGGGCTATGGCGCGGACTCGCGGTTGCGATGGACGGAGTGGCTGCCGTGGATTGCCGCAGTCGGCGTGTTCTTCCTGCTTCCGGACTACCTGTCGCTTGGCGCGCGTGTGCTTACCTACATCCTGTTCGCGCTTTCGCTCGATCTCATCCTTGGCTACGCGGGCATAGTGACCCTGGGGCACGCCGCGTTTTTCGGGACTGGGGCCTACGTGACTGGCATCCTGGCGGCCAAGCTGGGAGTGACCGACCCCGTCCTCCAGTTGCTGGCGAGCGCCGGCGCATCAGCGTTGCTGGGGCTCGTCACCGGCGCGGTGATCCTCCGAACGCACGGCCTCGCGCAGCTCATGCTGACGCTTGCAGTGGCTGCGGTCTGCCTCGAGATCGCCAACAAGGCGACACCGATCACCGGCGGCGCCGACGGCCTGACCGGCGTCAACGTGGCCGCGATTTTCGGCCAGTTCAAGTTCGACATGTACGGCAAGACCGCCTACCTCTGGTGCCTCGCCCTGGTGTTCGCGGGGTGGTGGCTTACGCGCAGGCTCATCTATTCGCCATTCGGGGCAACACTCACCGGGATTCGCGAGAACAGCGTGCGCATGCATTCGATCGGCGCGCCGGTCTATCTGCGCCTGCTGACCGTCTACACGTTGTCGGCGGCGATGGCGGGCGTGGCGGGGGCGCTGCTCACCCAGACGAACCAGTTCGTGGGCCTGAACGTGCTCGGCTTCGAGCTTTCCGGGGAGCTCCTCGTGATGCTGATTCTCGGCGGGGTCGGGCGCCTGTACGGCGCATTCGTCGGTCCGCTGGTGTTCCTCCTCGCGCAGGACTATCTCGCGCGGCAGTTCCCGGTCTACTGGTATTTCGGCGTCGGCCTCATCCTCGTTCTGGTGGTCCTGTTCGCGCGCGGAGGAATTCTCGGCATCTCGGACGGGATCATCGCGCGCTGGAAGAAGAAAACTTGAGTCCCGTCCTCCAGACGCACGACCTGTGCAAGAGCTTTGGCGCGCTTGCGGTCGCGGAGAAGATCAACTTCCGGCTGCAGGCCGGCGATCGGCACGCGCTGATCGGCCCGAACGGTGCCGGAAAGACGACTTTCGTCAATCTGCTCACTGGATTGCTGCCGCCGACCTCCGGCCGGGTGACCCTGGGCGGCGAAGACGTCACCCTCCTGGCTCAGTCAGCCCGCGTCAAGCGGGGACTCGGCCGCACTTTCCAGATCAACACGCTGTTTCGCGAAATGAGCGTCCTCGACAATGTCGCGCTCGGTATTGCCGAAAGGCTCGGCCTGGCAGGCAAACTGTGGCGCCCTGCGGGAGAACACCGGGTGGTGCGGGATGAAGCGATGGCGTTGCTGGGTTCCCTCGCCATCGGCGACGAGGCTTCGCGTCGCGTCATCGACCTGCCCTACGGAAAGCAGCGTTTGGTCGAGATTGCCATTGCGCTCGGGCTCAAGCCCAAAGTGCTGCTGCTGGACGAGCCAGCGGCGGGTGTGCCCTCGGTTGAGTCGGAGCGCATCCTGCAGGCCCTCGACAGCCTCCCGAAGGACATTGCCATCCTGATCATCGAGCACGACATGGATGTCGTCTTCCGGTTCGCGCAACGCATCACTGTCCTTGTGCAAGGCGAAGTTCTCTGCGAAGGAACGCCGGAGGAGATTGCGAACGACCCCCGCGTGCAAAGCGTCTACCTTGGTGAAAAGCGTGCCTGACCTCCTGAAGCTTGCGGGCGTGCGGGCCGGCTATGGCGCGACTGTAGTGCTCGAGGACATCGAGTTCGAGCTCCCGGAGCGTGGATCGCTTGCGGTCCTCGGCCGCAACGGCGTGGGCAAGACTACGCTGCTCGCAACGATCATGGGACTGACGACGCTTCACTCCGGACACATCGAATACGCAGGCAAACCGATCGAGCGCCTGCCGGTACATGAGCGGTCCCGGCTGGGCATTGGCTATGTCCCGCAGACCCGCGATATCTTCCCCTCGCTCTCGGTGGAGGAAAACCTTATGGTAGCGGCGCGCCCGGGCCGCTGGTCGCGCGAGAGGGTGTATGAACTCTTTCCGCGCCTCGCCGAGCGAAAGTCGCACATGGGAAACCAGATTTCCGGC
>CAZZDV010000298.1:0-4408 GCA_964652785.1 uncultured Bordetella sp. | reverse complement strand
ATCGAGACGCCGATCACGGCCAACTTCCGCGAAGGCTTGAACGTGCTGCAGTACTTCATCTCGACGCACGGTGCGCGTAAAGGCCTCGCCGATACCGCCCTGAAGACCGCCAACTCGGGTTACCTGACCCGGCGCCTGGTTGACGTCACGCAGGACCTCGTCGTCATCGAGGAGAACTGCGGCACGACCAACGGCGCATCCATGAAGGCGCTGGTCGAGGGCGGAGAAGTGGTCGAGGCCCTGCGCGAGCGCATCCTCGGCCGCGTGCTGGCCATCGACCTGCCGCATCCCGAGACGCAGGACACCCTGTTCAAGGCGGGTTCGCTGATCGAGGAAGAGCATATCGAACGCATCGACGAACTCGGCATCGACGAAGTCAAGGTGCGCACGCCGCTGACCTGCGAAACGCGCTGGGGGCTGTGCTCCAGGTGCTATGGCCGCGACCTGGGCCGTGGATCGCTCGTCAACGTGGGCGAAGCAGTGGGCGTCATTGCCGCCCAGTCGATCGGCGAGCCGGGCACGCAGCTCACGATGCGCACCTTCCATATCGGCGGCGCGGCGTCGCGTACTGCGGTGCAGAGCAACGTCGAGGCCAAGTCCAACGGCACGGTGCGCTTCACGCCGCTCATGCGCTACGTCACCAACGCCAAGGGCGAGAAGGTCGTCATCTCCCGCTCGGGTGAGGTCATGATCGTCGACGACAGCGGCCGGGAGCGCGAGCGCCATAAGGTGCCTTACGGCGCGACGTTGCTGGCAACCGACGGCAAGGTCGTCAAGGCCGGTTCGCAGATGGCCGTCTGGGACCCGCATACCCGCCCGATCATCACGGAGTACGCGGGCACTGTGCGCTTCGAGAACGTCGAGGACGGCGTCACCGTTGCCAAGCAGGTGGACGAGGTCACCGGCCTTTCGACCCTCGTGGTCATCGATGCCAAGCGTCGCTCGAGCACCACGGCCAAGGGCGTGCGCCCGCAGGTTCGCCTCATCAACGAGGCCGGTGAAGATGTGCGCATTGCCGGCACCGACCACGCGGTCAGCATCACCTTCCAGGTGGGCGCGGTGGTCGCGGTGCGCGACGGCCAGCAGGTGCAGGTCGGCGAGGTTCTCGCGCGTATCCCGCAGGAATCGTCCAAGACGCGCGACATCACGGGCGGCCTGCCGCGCGTGGCGGAGCTGTTCGAGGCGCGTGCGCCCAAGGACGCCGGCATGCTGGCGGAGGTCACCGGCACGGTCTCGTTCGGCAAGGACACCAAGGGCAAGCAGCGCCTGGTCATCACCGACCTCGACAGCGTGCAGCACGAGTACCTGATCCCCAAGGACAAGCACGTGCTGGTGCACGACGGCCAGGTGGTGAACAAGGGCGAGATGATCGTCGACGGCCCGGTGGATCCGCATGACCTCCTGCGCCTGCTCGGTGTAGAAGCTCTTGCTCGCTACATCATCGACGAGGTGCAGGACGTCTACCGCCTGCAGGGCGTGAAGATCAACGATAAGCACATCGAAGTGATCGTGCGGCAGATGCTGCGCCGCGTGCAGATCGAGGATCCGGGCGAAACCGAGTTCATCGTTGGCGAGCAGGCAGAGCGTGCGGAGATCCTGGAAGACAACGAGAAGGCCGAAGCGGCAGGCAAGAAACCGGCGACGTTCTCGTACATGCTGCTGGGCATCACCAAGGCCTCCCTCTCCACGGACTCGTTCATCTCCGCGGCCTCCTTCCAGGAGACCACGCGGGTGCTGACCGAAGCCGCGATCATGGGGAAGAAAGACACCCTGCGCGGCCTCAAGGAGAACGTCATCGTCGGCCGCCTGATCCCCGCGGGTACCGGCATGGCGTACCACAACATGCGCAAGTCCCAGGCCGCCGAGCCGGCGCCGGTGGAGTTTTCACCGGCCGGCGAGGAAGCGCCCGCGCCTGTGGAGGCGACCACGGGGCAGTAGGCGTCCCGAATCGCTTCGCGAATGGAAAAAGGGCAGCCTGGGCTGCCCTTTTTCTTATAATCGGGAGCAAACCGGGAGAATCCATGGGCAAGCCAGAAAATATCGAAAGCAAAGCGGGCGTGGAAAACGCTGTGCGCGTTGACTTGGCCGCGGCCTTCCGTCTCGCCGTCCGGCTCGACATGCACGAGGGCGTGTGCAACCACCTGTCCGTCATGCTGCCCGGCACGCGCGACCGGTTCCTGCTCAACCGCTTCGGCCTGCACTGGAGCGAAGTCACCGCCTCGAACCTGCTTGCGCTCGATGCGGCGGGCAATGTCCTCGAAGGCGAGGGCGACTTCGAAAAGACCGCCTTCTACATACACTCGCGCATCCATCTTGCCAACCCAAACGCCGCGTGCGTACTTCACACCCACATGCCCTACGCGACCGCGCTCACGCTGACCGAGCCCGGGCGGCTGGAGATGGTCGAGCAGAACGCCTTGCGCTTCGTCGATGACATCGCCTATGACGACGAATACAACGGGCTGGTGGTCGACAACGCGGAAGGCGATCGCCTCGCGCGGGTGCTGGGGAACAAGCGCGTGATGTTCCTCGCAAACCATGGCGTCGTCGTCGTCGGCCGGAGCGTGGCCGAGGCCTTCGACCTCATGTACTACCTCGAGCGCGCCTGCCGCCTGCAGGTGCTGGCGCTGTCGACCGGCCGCAAGCTGCGGCCCGTGACCCGCGAGGTCGCCCGCGCAACCTATGAGCTGCTCCTCGAGCAGAACAGCGTGTATGCAGGCGCGCATTTCGGCGCGCTCAAGCGCATCCTCGATCGCGAGGAGCCCGACTACGCCCGCTGATCCCGCAGGCTCCCCCGTGCCGGCGCAACCCCTCATCCGGCCGGCCACGCCGGCCGACCTGCCCGCGATCCAGTCGATCTATGCGCACCATGTGCTGCATGGCCTCGCGTCTTTCGAGGAGGTTCCGCCTGACCTCGAGGAAATGCGCCGCCGCTTCGAGGAAGTCGGCTCGCGCGGCCTGCCGTATCTCGCAGCCGTGACCGGCAACAGCGTCGTGGGCTATGGGTACTGCAACCTGTTCCGCGCGCGCTCGGCCTACCGCTTCGCGCTGGAGGATTCGATCTACGTAAGAGACGGTATGCTCGGCAAGGGCATCGGCAAGGCGCTGCTCGCCGTGCTCATCGAGCGCTGCACCGCGCTTGGCTACCGCCAGCTCATTGCGGTGATCGGCGACAGCGGCAACGCCGGCTCGATCCAGCTGCACGCCAGCCTTGGGTTCCTGCGCTCGGGAACGCTTCGCTCCACCGGCTTCAAGTTCGGCCGCTGGGTGGACACGGTGACGATGCAGCGCCCGCTCGGGCCTGGCGACGGCTCGCTTCCTGCCGAAGACCCGCGCACTTCCTGAATCAGCTCGCGGAGCGCTGCTCCGCCATCTTCAGCAGCGCATAAAGCGTCTCGAGGCGCGTTGCCGGCACGCCGTGCCTGCGCGCGATGCGGACAACGTTGCCGAGCAGCGCCTCGGTCTCCATCGGGCGTCCGGCGAGCTGGTCCTGTCCCATGCTCGACACGTAATTCGGCAGCTTGCGCGTGCCGGCAATCAGCTTGTCTGCCGTGTCGGCCGGGATGGGGTGGCCCGCCGCCGCCGCGATCGCTGCGAACTCCTCGATCGCCTCGTGCACGAAGCTGGTCGTGGCATCGCTTGCCAGCATGTCCTGCGTCCCCAGACCGCCGCCAAGCGCGGAGACCGGGTTCAACACCGTGTTCCATGCGCACTTCTGCCAGCGGGCGTCCACGATATCCTCGGTCGCCACGCTGCTCGAACCGCCTTGCTTGATGAGTTCGGCCAGGCGCGTGGCCCTGGCCGACAAACCACCCGGGTAACGGCCTAGCACGAGGCGCGTGTACTGCGAGTGATGCTTGATCACGCCGCCTTCGCGGCTCACCGCCGCATAGGCGACGCCGGAAACAAGCTCGTTGTCCGGAAAGGCCGCCGCGACCGGCGCATCGATGTCGATGCCGTTCGCCACGAAGACGATTGCAGTGTCCTTGCCTACCGCCGGGCGCATCAGCGCGACCGGATCGGTCTGCGCCGTAAGTTTCACGCACACGAAGAGGAAATCGGCCGGCCCTTTGTAGTCGGCGGCCGAACGCACGACCTGCGCCGGCCGCCACGACAGGTCGCCGAGGTGGCTCTCGATGCGGTAGCCGCCGGCCGTGACCGCGTCGAAATCCGAGCGCGCCACGGCGGAGACTTCGCATCCCGCCTTTGCAAGCACGCCCCCATAAAACGCACCAATTGCGCCGGCACCGATTACGAGGATCTTTTCGCCCATGCGCCTGCCTATTGGTCCAGCTTGAATCCGGTGTCGCGCGCGATGACCGCGAACCGCGCGGCCTCGCTGCGGGCGAACGCTTCGAACTCCGCAGCGCCAAGCGGTGCAACCTCCATGCCGTAGTCGGTCAGCTTC
>CAZZDV010000297.1:0-4428 GCA_964652785.1 uncultured Bordetella sp. | reverse complement strand
ATCGTAGTCCCCACCCGAATGCGATATTCGCAGGGGGGTGCTCTGCACCCGCACACCCGCGTCACGCAACCGATCGAGCAACGCCTCATCCGCATCCGGCACAAAGAACACCGCATCGCAATCTCTCGCCTTCAGCACCTCGGCCAGCCCCACCAACGGCCCCCACCCCGCGCGCAAATACGCGCCCACGCGCGGCCTCCCACCGGACCAAACCGGCACCTCCCCCTCGTCCTCCGCATACAACGCCCCGAAATACTCCATCCCCTCGCGCGGCCCGTGATGATCCAGTTCCGCAAAGGTCGCGAGAAACGCCGTATCCCCCCACAACGCATCGCGATACTTCGACACCGGCGGCAACCAATACCCATCGCCCACCACGAAGCGGTGCAGTCCGCGAGCCTTCGCCGCCATGCTCAGAAACGGCGCCGCATTCAGTAAGACCGCATCAGGCCGCGCCAAATCGAGGATGCGACCCCAAGCGGCGACGGCATGCGCTCTGTCTACCGCATCGATCGCCTCGTCTAGCGGCACCCTCCTATCAACATCCACGTGGCGCATGCGCAGGCGCGGCGAGCGCGCATACAGCATCTTGTGACCGTGATTCACCTCGAGCGCCCGCGCGACCGGCTTCAACTGCCACAGATGCCCCAGATTGCCCCCCAGCTCCCAGGCGCACAGGATGCGTTTCGCGCTCAAGGCTGCCCGTCCTCCACCACCCGCATCTGCGTCGCCTTCTCCCCGGCAAGCGTAAACACCTCATCCACCGCCAGCCCCTTGGGTAACTGGTGCGCGATGAACAGGATCGTCGCCGCGCCTTTCAGTTTGTTTACCGTCTGCGCAAAACGCTCGGCGGTCTGAGCATCGAGCGCACTGGTGGCTTCATCGAAAACGAGGATCTTGGGGCGCTTGAGGATCGCGCGCGCAATCGCCAGCCGCTGCTTCTGCCCGCCGGAAAGCCCCACCCCGTGCTCGCCGATGACGGTTTGGTAGCCGTTCGGCAGCTTTTCGATGACATCGTGGATCTCGGCGATCTTTGCAGCCTGCACTGCATCGTTGAAACCCGCATTCGGATTGGCCGCGAGCAGGTTCTCGTAGATGGTGCCCGCGAACAGCACCGTTTCCTGCGGCACCACGCCAAAGCAGGCCCGCAACTCGTTGGCCGCGAGTTGCCGAATGTCGCGCCCGTCGACCAGGATCTGGCCTTCCTCCGGCAGGTAGAAGCCCAGCAGGATCTTCGCCAGCGTGCTCTTGCCCGAACCCGAGGGACCGGTCAGCACGGTGAGCTTCCCCGGCCTCAAGGTCAGGCTCAGGCCCCGGTACAGGTACGGATGCGCCTCCGAATACCGGAAGCCCAGCTCCCGGATCTGCACTTCGCCCTTGCCCTCGGCCGTGCGCGAGGGTGTGAGCGCGATCGGCTCGACCGGCGCGTCCATGATGTCGCCCAGGCGCTTGACCGAGATGTTCGCCTGCTGGAATTCCTGCCACAGGCCCGCGAGCCGCAGCATCGGCTGCGACATGCGGCTGGCGAACATCTGGAAGGCCACCAGCATGCCGATGGTGAAGCCATCGTTGCGCATCACCAGCAGCGCGCCCACGCACAGGATCGCGAGGGTCATCGCCTGCTCGAGCGCATTGGCAATCACATTGTAGGTATTGGACACCTGGCGCGTGTCGAACCCCGCGGCCAGGTACTGCGCGAGCATCGCGTCGTAGCGGCTCTCCAGGCGCGGCTCCATCTGCAGCGACTTCACGGTTTCGATCCCGGCCACATACTCGGTCAGGAAAGCCTGGTTGCGCGCGCCGAGCAGGAATTGCTTGTTGAGGCGCGCTCGCAACAGCGGGCTCACCGCAAACGACATCACCGCGACCAGCCCGAGCATCCCCAGCGCGATCAGCGTGAGCTGCCAGCTGTAGGCGAACATGACCGCGACGAAAATAATCAGGAACGGGAAGTCGAGCACCAGGGCGATCGCGGCGCCCGCCATGAACTCGCGGATCGTTTCCACCGCATGCACGCGCGCGATCAGCACCCCCGTCGGCCGGTGCTCGAAATAGGGCAGGTGCAGCCGCAGGATGTGGCGCAGCACCTGGCTGCCGAGCACCGCGTCTACCCGGTTGCCGGTATGCAGCACGAAGTACTGGCGCAGCCAGTTCATGGCGGCGTTGAAGACGAGAAACATCACGAGGCCCACGGCGATCGCGGTCAGCGTGCTGGTGGTCTGGTGCACGACCACTTTGTCGATGATGACCTGTGTAAAGAGCGGCGTCGTCAGCCCGATCAACTGGATGAAGAACGAGGCCAGCAGCACGTCGCGCCACACTTTTTTATGGCGCAGCAGCTCCTGGGCGAACCAGCGAAAGCCGAATCGCGACGCGACGGGCGCGCCGTCTTCCGCGGGGCCCGCATTGGCCGTTTCGTGGCGCACCAGGATCACGCCCGGTTCGAAGAGTGCCGCCAGGTTGCCAACCGGCGCGGTCTCGGGGGTCTGCGTGCCGGAAACGAAGTACAGACGCCGCTCGCCGTCGCCCTTCAGTAGGAGTGCGGGCTTGGCCGGTGTTTCGGCGGCATCGCCCTTCAGAAACGCGATGCAGGGGAACTTCGGCTTGGCGAGCGCACCCTCGCCCGTTTTGAATCCGAGCGACCGGGCGGCTTCGATCAGATCACGGACGGTGTGCGGAGCGGGAAATCTTTGCAGCGCCAGAGCGGCGTCGAACGGCAAGCGGTTGAGTTGACACAGGCTGCTGAGCAGCCAGACAAAATCCCCCGTCGATACCGCCGATGCCTGCAAGAACCCGCCTCCGAGTAGAGCCGATTCTTGGAGATATCTATCTCGGGCGAAATGGCCGGAAGGTTCTAGAACCGGGCCCTAAGGAGTATTGCGGCAATCGGGTTCTTGCTTTGAATTAGAAAAAGGTAATGCTGCCATTTTTCGGATGGTCACCGCACCGGGAGCGGCTTCCAAGGCGAAATGCTGCCATCGACCCTTCCGGCCGCAACGCCGGAACCGACGCCGGCCACGCTCCGCTCAGTACTTCGCGTTCCCCGGCGTTCGCGGGAAGGGAATTACGTCCCGCACGTTAGACAGCCCGGTCACGTAGGCGACCGTCCGTTCGAACCCCAACCCGAACCCCGCATGCGGCACCGTGCCGTAGCGCCGCAGGTCCCGGTACCAGGCGTAGTGCTCGCGGTCGAGGCCCGCCTCGCCCATGCGCGCATCGAGCACGTCGAGGCGCTCCTCACGCTGGCTGCCGCCGATAATTTCCCCGATCCCCGGCGCGAGCACGTCCATCGCCGCAACCGTCTTGTCATCCTCGTTGAGACGCATGTAGAACGCCTTGATGCCCTTGGGGTAGTTCATCACGATGACGGGCTTTTTTGCGTGCTTCTCGGTGAGGTAGCGCTCGTGCTCGGACTGCAGGTCGATGCCCCACTGGACGGGGAACTCGAACTTCTGCTTCGACCGCTCGAGGATGGCGATGGCTTCGCCGTAGTCCATGCGGGCGAATTCCGAATCGACAATGCCCTGCAGCTTCGCAACCAAGCCCTTTTCAATGCGCTCGTCGAAGAACGCCATGTCCTCCGCGCGCTCGGCGAGCAGCGTGCGGAAAATGTGCTTGAGCAGCGCTTCGGCCAGGTTCGCGTCGTCCGAGAGGTTCGCAAAGGCGATCTCCGGCTCGACCATCCAGAACTCGGCCAGGTGCCGGCTGGTGTTCGAGTTCTCCGCGCGGAAGGTCGGGCCGAACGTGTAGACCTTCGACATCGCAAGGCAGTACGTCTCGACGTTCAGCTGGCCGGAGACGGTCAGGAAGGCCTCGCGCCCGAAGAAATCCTGCGCGAAATCGACCTTCCCTTCCGGCGTGCGTGGCAGGTTAGCGAAATCCAGCGTGGACACTCGGAACAGCGAACCGGCACCCTCCGCGTCCGAGGCCGTGATGATCGGCGTGTTGACCCAGAAGAATCCCTGCTCGTCGAAGAAGCGGTGGATGGCCTTGGCGATCGTGTGGCGCACGCGCGTCGCGGCCCCGATCACGTTGGTGCGCGGCCGCAGGTGCGCAACGTCGCGCAGGAATTCGAGCGAATGCGCCTTGGGCTGGATCGGGTACGAATCCGGGTCGTCGACCCAGCCGATCACCTTGATCTCCGTGGCCTGCATCTCGAAAGGCTGGCCCTTGGCCGGCGAAGGAACGATGAGTCCGGTGGCCTCCACCGCGCAGCCGGCTGTGAGGTGCTGCACCTCGGTCGCGTAGTTCGGCAGCGTGTTCGGCGCCACCACCTGCACCGGATGGAACGACGACCCGTCCGAGACGTTTACGAACGAGATGCCGGCCTTGGAGTCGCGGCGGGTGCGCACCCAGCCCTTGACGGTGACCGGTGCGTCCTGCGGCGCGTGGCCGGCGAGGATTGCGGAACAGGGAAGCGAGGACATG
>CAZZDV010000296.1:0-4433 GCA_964652785.1 uncultured Bordetella sp. | reverse complement strand
ACCGCAATCGGAACAGGGGAACCCTGCGGGCTCCCCCGTACCCCCTCTCCCAAACTAGAACTTCATCGCCCGCTGCACTGCGGGCCGCGCGCCGATCTCGCCGAGCCAGCGGTCGACATTGGGCACGTCTTCGCAAATCTTCGGCAGGACGTTCCTGGCGCGGGCGACCGTCCCGTAGAGCGCGAAATCGGCAATGGTCACGTCGCCGCCGGCTGCGAAGCGCTGCTTGCCAAGCGTCGCGTCCCAGACCTTGAGGTAGTTTTTCCAGCGGCCCTCGAACATCGCAAGCGTCGGCTGGTGCGGCTCCTTGGAGCGGGCTATTCCGAAGATGGTGCCGAGCATCGGTCCCATGTCGGTCGCCGCGCTCATTAGCGCCTGCGAGTACGCAGGCCGCGCGGCCGGGTCGGTCGGGATGAACTTGCCCGACTTTTCCGCGCAGTAGACCAGGATCGAGAGCGACTGCGACAGCGTGAGCTTCTTGCCGCCCGGGCCGTCGGAATCCACGATCACCGGAATCTCGCCGTTCGGATTGAGCGCCAGGTACTCGGGTGTCTTGTTTTCGCCCTTGGCCAGGTCGATCGGATGGAAGGTGTAGGGCAGGCCGCATTCTTCCAGGGCGATGCGCGCGCGCATGCCGTTAGAAGTCCCCGCGGCATAAAGATCGATCATTGTTGTTTTCCTGTTGGGTGGTTTACGAACTCGGTGGTCAGTCGGTCACGGCCTGGTAAGTCAGCTGGCGCATGAGGGCCCGGTAGTGCCGGCGCAGGTCCGGCGCGCACAGCATCAGGATGCCGATGAGCTGCTCCCTCGGGTCGATCCAGAAATACGTGCCGTGCACGCCCGACCAGTAGAAATCGCCGACGGAGCCCGGAACGGGATTGCGTCCGGCTTCCTTGCGCACGCAGAAGCCCAGGCCGAAGCCCTGGCCGAATTCCGGGATCGGCGAGGACTCCTCGAACTGCGCGCGCGTCGTCGCGCTGAAGGCGGTGCCGGGCGGCAGGTGATCGCTCGACATGAGTTCCACAGTCTTGCGCGAAACGAGCCGCACGCCTTCGAGCTCGCCGCCGTTGAGCAGCATCTGCGCGAAGCGCTGGTAGTCCGGCGCGGTCGAGACCATGCCGCCACCGCCGGAGAGGAATTTCGGCTTGGTCGTCAGCGAGCGCGCCATCGGCGGGCGCTCCCCCGATCTGGCGTCCACCTGCGCTTCGGCGATACGCTCGGATTTCTCGGAATGCACCGCGAATCCGGTATCGCGCATCTCGAGCGGGCCGGTAATGCGCGTCGAGATGAACTTGTCGAGATCCATGCCAGCAACCACTTCGACAATCCGCCCGAGCACGTCGGTGGACATGCTGTAGTCCCACACTTCGCCGGGATGGTTCGCGAGCGGCAGGCCCGCGATCTTGGTGATGAACTCGGCGGTGCTCTGGTTCGGGTCGAAGACGTTGGCCGCGCGATAGGCCTGCTTCACCAGCGAATCGCCGAACTGGCCGTAAGTGACACCGGAGGTATGGCGAAGCAGGTCCTGCACGGTCATCTCGCGGCGGGGCGGTTCGAGCTCGAGCCTCCGGTGGCCGGCGGCATCGGCCTTTTCCACGCCGACCATGAGGTTTTTAAGCTCGGGAAGGTAATTCGACGCCGCATTGACGAGGCGCAGGCGGCCTTCCTCGGCGAGCATCATGATCGAGAGCGAAACGATCGGCTTGGTCATGGATGCGATGCGGAAGATCGAGTCCACCGCCATCGGCAGCTTGCGCTCGCGGTCCCGGTAGCCGAAGGCCTGGAAGTACGCGATCTCGCCGCGGTGGGCCACCATCGCCACCGCGCCGGGAATGATCCCGGCATCGACATCGGTTTTGAATGCTGTCGCAATGCGCGCCAGGCGCTCCCGTGACAGCCGGCCGTTCTCGGTGTTCGCCACGCTGATACCTCCAGGTTCCATGCAAGTGACCGAAACTAATATAACCCGGCGATATTGTAGCGAGCAGGGGAGAGGGATGCATTTGGTAAAATGTATCCGCATATTTCAAATGCCAAGGAGTCAATCATGTCTTTGCGAATCAACGATACGGCCCCCAATTTCACGGCCAAGACCACCCAGGGCACCATAAACTTCCACGACTGGATCGGCGACAAGTGGGCGATCCTGTTCTCACACCCCAAGGATTTCACGCCCGTTTGCACCACCGAGCTCGGCTACATGGCCAAGATCGAGCCCGAGTTCACGAAGCGCAATGCCAAGCTGATCGGCCTGTCGATCGACCCGGTGGAAAACCACAGCAAGTGGGCCGAGGACATCTTGGAAACGCAAGGCTCGGAGGTCAAGTACCCGATGATCGGCGACACCGACCTCAACGTGGCCAAGCTCTACAACATGCTGCCGGCCGACGAGTCCGGCGGCAGCGACGGCCGCACGGCGGCGACAAACGCCACGGTGCGCTCGGTCTTCATCATAGGCCCGGACAAGAAGATCAAGCTCATGCTGACGTACCCGATGACCACGGGCCGCAACTTCGACGAGATCCTGCGCGTGCTCGACTCGATGCAGCTCACCGCCAGGCACAAGGTCGCCACGCCGGTGAACTGGAAACACGGCGAGGACGTGATCATTGCGGGCTCGGTCTCGGACGAGGATGCGAAGACGCTGTTCCCGGGCGGCTGGAAGAGCCCCAAGCCGTACCTGCGCCTGGTCAAGCAGCCGAAGTAACCCTCGCAAGACCATGCGCGTCTGCACGGGGTCGCATGGCGCAATGGTGGCCGACGGCTTACGACGCAAAGCCCGGCGGGGCGGGCTCAGGACGCCAGGAAAAGGCGGACGCGCGCGGCGGCATCCCGCCGCGGACGAACGCGGAAGGACCGCCGGTAGACCTCGTCGTTTGCCGGCTTGTCGCGCACGAGCAGCAGGCGGATGGCAAGCACGTGCGCGGCGAGGCCGAGCGTCACCGCGAGCACCGCGAAAATCACGAGAATCGTACTGGCGTGGGCGTCGAGGAAAGGCATGCCGCAAGTTTATGCCTTTCGTGCCCCGGCGATCAACTGGGCGTGCCGCGAGTGGGCGTGCCGCGAGGCGCGGCAGCGGGGACTACGCGAAGAGCGCGAAAGCTTCCGTGACCACGAATCCGACAACGAAGGCGATTGCGAGGTACTTGGCGACCATTGCCGGGTACTTGCCCCCGACATCGGTGAAGCAATAGGCCGTGACCGCGCCGAGCATGCAGAGGTTGGCGTAGATTTGCATTCGGATTTCCCGCTGTGGAATTAAAGACGGGAAATTATGCGCATCGGGTCTTGCAGGCCGCTGTCCGGTCACTGACCCGCCTCTGTCGGCCGCCTGACCGTAGGCTGTCCCCGGCAGGCGGCCGCCAAACGATCCGAATGCCTCAGTTGTTGGCCTTGAGGCCGAGCTTTTCCATCATCACGCGGTCCATCTCGAACTGCCTGCGCGCATACGCGGTGTATTCCTCGCCGGTCATGTACTTGGTCGGCTGGTCGTAGCGCTCGAGCGTCTTGAGGTAGTTCGGGTCGTCCATGGCGCGCCGGAACGCGTCATGCAGCGTCCTGACGACCGCGGGATCCATGCCTTTGGGGCCGGCGATGCCGAAAGGCGAGTCCGACACGATGCCGTAGCCCAGGTCCTTGAGAGTCGGCACGGTTGGCCAGCGCTTGGTGCGCTCCGCGCCCCACGTGACGAGCAACCGCGCGCGTCCGCCATCGACCTGCGGCGCCCAGCCGGTGGAATCGGCTGTCACGTCGATGTGGCCGCCGAGCAGCGCCTGGATGTTCTCCGCCACGCCCTTGAACGGCACGTGCAGGAACTTCACGCCGGAGTTGGCGCCGATTTCCTCCATCGTGATGTGCAGGCTCGTTCCGGCGCCCGGCGAGCCGTACGAAACCTTGCCGGGATTCGCCTTGGCGTAATCGATGAGGTCCTTGAAGGTCTTCCATTGCGAATCGGCGCGCACCACGACGCCGAAGGTGTAGCCCGTGAGGCCGATGAGGTAGGTGATGTCCTTGATCGGGTCGAACGCCACCTTTTGAAGGTGCGGGATGCGGAAGACCGTGATCGGTGTTTGCGTGAGCAGGTAGCCGTCGGGTCTCGCGGTAACCATGGCGACTGCGCCCAGGGTGCCCGATGCGCCGGGCTTGTTCTCGACGACGACCGTCTGGCCGAGCTGCTTGCCGGCGGCCTCCGCAAACGAGCGCAGCACCAGGTCGCTCGAGCCGCCGACCGGCCACGGGACGATCAGCGTGAGCGGCTTGGAGGGAAAGGGTTGGGCAGAGGCGGGCTGTGCGAGGAAAGCACCGGCAAGGCCGGCAATGGCCGCGAGAATCAAGCGGCTGGCGGATTTACGGACTTTCATTTTGTCTCCCCTGTTTTAGTCGGCATACCCCGGCAGCTCGCGGTCCAGGACCCGCATCATGGCCTCGAAGAA
>CAZZDV010000295.1:0-4500 GCA_964652785.1 uncultured Bordetella sp. | reverse complement strand
GCGGGCCGGATCCTGTCGGCCTTCGGCAGCGCGTCCAGCTCGGAGGGCGGTACGAGAATTTCGACTTCGTACGCATTCCGGTTGCGCAACTGGAACGGCCGCTCTTCGTTGACGGTATAGGTTTCGTTGACCGCCTTCAGGGCCTCCAGGAGGGTTGTTTGAGCTGGATTTTTATCCTGCAAATGTTTATTTCCAAGTATTGAAGGATAATTTACTTATATTCAAATGCTTACTAAGTTCACTCAGTGCTCGAGGGCCGCAGAAAGCATGAGGACGCATTAGTCCCGCTATGCAGAAGGGCTTTGCCGGAACATGGTTCACGACCTTCGGCGCCATGCTGCTTGAACACAACGGCTCAGGCGTTTCGGGGTCATACCGCTACGGAGCGGTCGAGGGCACGCTGAAGGGAACCGTCCGCGGCCGCACGCTGCTCTTCTCTTACGTCGAACCCAGCGAGCGCGGGACCGGCCGCTTTCGGCTCGTGCGCAGCGGCAAGTTCGCGGGGGAGTACCGGCCGAAAGGACAGCGGGACGCGCGCCGCTGGGACGGCCATCGCGGATGGGACGGCCTCTGGGACACCGACTTCGGCCGCATGCGGCTCGCCCAGGACGGCAGTCGCGTCGGCGGCAGCTACGCAGGCTCCGGGCACGGATCGATCAGCGGGACCGTTCGAGGCGACGAACTTTCGTTTCGCTACAAGGAGAAACGCGCCTCGGGCGAAGGCCGCTTCTCCCTCTGCGCCGACGGCACGGAGTTTGCCGGCCAATGGCGCGCCAGGGCCAAGGGCCGCTGGATGCCGTGGACCGGCCGGCGCACCCAGCCCATACCAGGCATTACCTGGCTGCTGGTGCTCGAAGCGTACTGGCAGCGCAGTCTTGTCGATCCTGAATATTCGTTCGGCAACATGCTGCGCGAGGTTTTTGCGCGCCAGCCCCAGGTCCGAGTGAGGCAGCGCTTCTTCCACGACAGCGAGAGCCTCCTCCACTGGTGCCGCGAATTGCATTACCTGCCCGAGCCCGCAATCCTCATGATCGCGAGCCACGGGCTTGCCGAGGGGCTGAGTGTGCGCGGCGAGCTGGTCGACACGCGCCGCGTCATCGAAAGTCTCGGCGACGCCGAGAACCTGAAGCTGCTGCATTTCTCGTCGTGCCTTGTCGGCGCCGACGGACGCAAAGCGCTGCGCGGCAACCCATGGCCGATTTCGGGCTACACCACGAGCGTGGACTGGGGGGCGAGTGCGCTGCTGGAGTTCACGTACCTGGACCTGATGCTGAACCGCGGCCTGTCGCCAGCACAGGCGGCTGCAGCGCTGCCAAGGTTGGTGCCGTACGCCGGTGATCGCGCGCCGCGCGGCTCCCCGTATCGCGCGGCCGGCTTTCGGTTCTTCCCGCCGCGATAGGTGCCACTCGGGCCTCGGTGTATTGCTTCTGCTTTCACAGGTGATACGCTGCCGGACATGGTCACTTCTATCAACGTGCGGCTCCCGC
Organism: uncultured Bordetella sp.; assembly: GCA_964652785.1. Classification (GTDB taxonomy): domain Bacteria; phylum Pseudomonadota; class Gammaproteobacteria; order Burkholderiales; family SG8-39; genus SZAS-79. The sequence continues at coordinate 3,013 of CAZZDV010000295.1, read as the reverse complement.
CGAAAGTAGAGAAAAAGCTCGTGGACTACTGCGCGAAACGTGAGGTCACTCGTTCCGAGGCCATCGCAAGGGCGCTGGACCAGTATCTCGATGCGGCCTCGGGCGGTGCGAGCGCCTGGTCCCTGGCAGTGGACCTGATCCCGGAGAAAGGTACTGCGGCAATCCAGTCGGAGAATGCGCGCGAGCTCGCCCGCAAGGCGTTTCGTGGCCCGCATATTCGTTGACACCGGAACAATCGTCGCGCTGGTCAAGAATGACGGAAGTCGAACCGGACGATGGCAACATATCCCCCGCGGACACAGTAGTGGCGCGGTATCCATGCAGAAAATGGCAGCATTCACCGACTCGCGGCCGGGACCGGTCCGATCAGTCCGAGCAGGTTCGCGCGCGCGACCCGCTCGCGCGTCGCAACGCTCAACTGCCGCAGAAACGCCTGCACGCTCGAGTGCTTCATCTCCTCGCTTTGCGCCGAGCGGTGGCTCGCGTCGGTGCCGACCAGGAAGCGCTCCGGCATTGCTTCGATCAGCGCCAGCCACTGTGGCCACACGTTGATTCCGTCCCTGAGGATCGTGTAGTCCGGAGAGCGCGGGTGGACCGGCCAGGTCCGCGCGCTGAGCTCGTAGTACAGGTTCGGATGCGCCTCGAGCATGCGACGGGCGATGAAAAGCGGCGTGTAGCCGCCGTGCGCCCAGATCACCGCGACGTCCGGAAATTTCGCGAGCAGCGCCGACAGCTCCCGCATGCGTGTCGACTCGACGTGCACCATCACTGGCACGCGGTGCTTGCGCGCTAGTTCCATGATGGCCTCCATCATCGGCCCGGAGGGGTCGTAGTCCGCCTCGGGCAGGCCGGGCGATGGAAAGTGCGTCACTGAAATTTCGCCGATGCCGCGAAAGCGCCCCGAGGCGAGCAGGTCGTCGAGCGCCTTGATGAGCGACAGGTCGTTCGAATCCCACGCGCCGCGGTAGGCGCGACGCTCCGGCGAGACCGACGCAAAGCCGATGAAGCGCTCGGGGTGGCGGCGCACTGCTTCTGCAATCGTGTCGTTGTCGCTGTTGCGTCCCCAGAAGATCACCGCGCGCTCCACGCCGTGACGGCGCATGAGCTCGAGCTGCATCGCTTCGTCGTTGAGGTGGACGTGCGAGTCGATGAAGGGCAGCGGCTCCGACGCGGACGCAGCGGCGCAGACAGCGAAGATGAAGGCGAGGGCAGCAAGGCGCATGGGCATCGAGTATATTGGCGGCGAGCGGCCGGAGAGGCCGCCACATGAGTTCATAAAAAGGAGGCAGGACATGATCGGTCGCTTCTCGTCGTACCTTTGCGCGCTCCTGGCCGCGGCCGGGCTGTGCATTGCTCCCCAGGCTTTCGCACAGGCCTTCCCTTCGCGTCCGGTCACCATCATCGTTCCCTACCCGCCGGGCGGGCTGATCGACCTGGTCGCGCGCGCGCTGCAGCCGCCGTTCCAGGCCGAGCTCGGGCAGCCCGTGGTGGTCGAGAACCACGCCGGTGCGGGCGGCAACGTCGGCGCCGAGATGGTGGCCCGCGCGGCGCCCGACGGTTATACGCTGCTGCTCGCCAACCCGTCGCTTGCGATCAGCCCGACGCTGTATCGCAAGCTCAACTACCGGCCGATCGAGGATTTCGCGTATGTCGGCCAGTACGGGTCCGTGCCCAACGTGCTCGTCGTGAACATGACGCTGCCGGTGAAGACGGCGCAGGAGTTCATCGCCTATGCGAGGAAGAATCCGGGCCGCCTCAACTATGGGTCGCCCGGTTACGGGACTTCGCCGCAGCTCTCGAGCGAGCTTTTCAAGACGATGACGAATACCTTCATCGTCCACATCCCGTTCCGCGGCGCCGGTCCGGCGATCCCCGCGCTGCTCGGCAACGAGATCCAGATGATGATCGACAACATCCCGCCGCAGGTGCCGCTGATCAAGGCCGGCCGCGTGCGCGCGCTCGCGGTCACCAGCCTCAAGCGCGTGAACGTGCTGCCCGATGTGCCGACCATGGACGAGATCGGCCTCAAGGGTTATGAGATCGTGTCCTTCTTCGGGCTGGTCGCCCGCGCCGGCACGCCGCGCGAATCGATCCTCAAGCTGAACGCCGCTTTGAACAAGTCCTCGCGCGACCCCAAGCTGCGCGAGGTGCTCGAATCTCGCGGCGCGACGATGGTAGAAGGCACGCCCGAGGATTTCCTCAACTTCATCAAGACCGAGACCGCGAAGTTCGCGCCGGTGATCAAGCGCGCGGGCGTGGTCGTCGACTAGCGGCCCCGAGCCGGATCGCGTCGTCGACGGTGAGTTGCGCCGGTCATGGCGGCGCGCTCACGAAGAGACAGCCCGCCTGAAGCGCGCGCAGTCTAGAAACCGAATGGGTCCGGACTCCCTGCGCCGTCGGCCCACTCCACCGGCCCTTCGGACCACGCGTGGAAGGCAGCGCCGAAATCGCTTTCGATCGAGACGGTGCTGCCCGGCTCGACGATCACGAAGCAGTTGGCGTAGGCCGCCTTGTCTGCAATCCGCAGGTCGCCTGCGCGCACCCAGAGCTCGAGCAGCGCGCTGGTAATGAACGCCGGCGTCTTCGAGCCCGGGATCATGCCGACCTGCACATAGCGATGCTCGCCGCTCGAGCGCGAGTAGTCGAAGATCATCCTGCGCGTCATGCCGCCGATTCCGGTGGCCAGCGGCGCCAGCGCATCGACGGTCACGTTGATGTCCGGCTCGCACTCGGGATTCGGGTTGCGGATCGAGCCGAAGCGCGGGCCGGTGTGCAGCGCGTAGTCGCGGTCAGTTGCCTCCGGATAGATCACGGGGGCTTCCAGCCTCGACATCAGCAGTGAGCGTTGATACGAGATCGCGTCGTGCGTGGCGCCCTTGAGGTTGATGCCCGCCTGGTGGAGCTTGATCGGACCCTGGTAGTCGGTGAGGCTGCCATCGAGCACAAAGCTGGTGGCTACGCCCAAGTGCTGGTGCAGTCCGCTGCGCGTCATCGGCTCGAAGCCGACCAGCCC
>CAZZDV010000294.1:0-4560 GCA_964652785.1 uncultured Bordetella sp. | reverse complement strand
AGCCGAGCTGGTGAAGGACCTGCTGCCCGCCTACAACCGCAAGCTGCGCCGCGCGGGCGGCCTGTTCACGTTCGTGTTCGCGCCGCACGAGGCGCCGCATCGCGCGTTGCGCCTCGCGGGCGGCGAGGAGCTCGAAGCGGACAACCTGCCTTTCATGCATGGCCTCTTTCGCACCAAGCGCGCGGCGCTGGCCGCGTTGCGCGGATTGGCCGATGCGCACGGGCTGTGCCTGCAGACGCTCGGCCACGAGAAATCACCGCGCAGCGGCGCGTGCTTCCGCCACCAGGTCGAGCGCTGCGCCGGTGTTTGCGCCGGCAAGGAAGGCCTCGCCTCGCATCACGCGCGCGTTGCGGCGGCGCTCGCCAAAATGAAGCTGCCCGCGTGGCCCTATCGCGGACCCGTGGGGCTCGTCGAAAACGACGAAGCGCGCGAAGCAACCGAGATGCACGTGGTGCACAACTGGTGCTTCCTCGGCACCGCCCGCTCGGACGACGAGCTGGCCTCGATGCTCGAAGGCCCGCCGCGCGGGCGCTTCGACCACGATCATTACGGGCTGCTCACCAGGTTCCTCAATGGCCGGGCGCGCATCAAGGTGGTCGAGCTGCCCGGGTTCACCCGCGGCGAATCGCTTGGACAGCTGTGCACTGTGAACTGATCGTTCCGGGGTTGCTGCCGGCCGCAAGCGAGGACATTGCATACGCCATCGGTGACCTTCGGTTACCCGCTCTCGAATCGCTGTTGGCCCGCTCGCGCCGCACGACCGAGGAGTCGATGTCGCTCGAGCGATGGCTCGCGAACAAGTTCGATGAATATGACGCGGACGAGATCCCGGCCGGCGCACTGAGCGTGGCCGCGCTCGGCGGCGAGGCCGGCGATGCGACATGGATGCGCGCCGACCCCGCGCACCTGCGGCTCAACCGCGATCAGCTCGTGCTCGTGCCTGCGATTGCATTCGGGCTGCAGGCCGCGGAGGCCGAGTTGCTCGCGGAGACGCTCAACAAGCATTTCACCGGCCAGCTTACTTTTTTCCCGTTGAGCGCGGAACGCTGGTGCGTTCGGCTCGACGATCTCGCCGCAAAGGGCTTGCGCACCGAGACGCCCGCCGAAGTCGCCGGCAAGGACATCAACCGCCACCTGCCCTCGGGCGAAGGGTCCAAACGCTGGCATGCGCTGTTGAACGAGATCCAGATGGTGCTGCACGAGCATCCGGTCAACGAGGCGCGCGAAACGCGCGGCGAACCGGTGGTGAACAGCGTGTGGCTCTGGGGCGCCGGGCGGCTGCCCAAAGATGCGGCCGCTGCGTTCCAGTCGGTGACCGGCGACGATCCCGTTGCGCGGGGCTACGCGAAAGCGGCCGGCCTGCGGCATCGCGAACTGCCCGCAAACGCGGACACCTTGCTCGCGCGCCTGCCCGAGGAGGGACGGGAGCTGATCGTTCTCGATGCGCTGCGAATGCCTCTTGCGCTCGGCGATTTCGAAGCGTGGCGCTCAAGGCTGGTAGAGCTCGAGCAACACTGGTTCGCCCCCATGCTCTCCGCGCTCAAAGCGGGACGCGTCGGCATGGCGACCGTCTGCGTGCCGGACTCGACGGAACTGGTGTCTTTCGAGACGACGCGAAACGACCAGCGCCATTTCTGGCGCCGGCCGAAGGCGTTGGCGAGATGGATGTGAGCTGGCTGGCTTCTTGGCATCGAAACCGTTCCGTCATTGGTCTTTCGTGTCAACCGCGCGCTGCAGTCGAGTTCTCCAACTTGAGGTCGCAAATTGCGACCTCAAGATCGCAAGTTACTGAATCTGCATCCGAAAAGCGTTTGAGGTCACAATATGCAAACCTCAAAACCGTCTCAAACTACGACAGCTTCGTGGGGCGGGCGGCGTCACCTCCCTTGGGCCTTCACTGAGCATGGCGCGCTGATGGCCGCATCGATCCTTCACAGCGATCACGCGGTCCAGATGAGCGTATTTGTCATCCGCGCATTCGTACGTACGATGGCAGCATTTCGCCAGGATAGCCAATAGCAGAGCGCCTCAAGGCGAAAACTTGGCAGCATTCGAGCACCTCAAAAAAAAGCCCGGCCCCCTTTCGAGGGCCGGGCTTCTGCTTGCGCGATCCGGCTTACGCGCGCGGCTCGCCGCTGTTGTCCACCGCAATCGTGCGTCCCGGCGGGAGAGCTGTCTGCACGCGATGCTCGACGCCCCTGAAGGTATACGTGACGTCGTAGTAGCTCGGCGCCTGGTTGGTGACGTTCTCGCAGCGCTTGACATCCTGCGTAACCGGCGCGCCGGTTACGCAGGATGTCAAGCGCTGCGAGAACGTCACCAACCAGGCGCCGAGCTACTACGACGTCACGTATACCTTCAGGGGCGTCGAGCATCGCGTGCAGACAGCTCTCCCGCCGGGACGCACGATTGCGGTGGACAACAGCGGCGAGCCGCGCGCGTAAGCCGGATCGCGCAAGCAGAAGCCCGGCCCTCGAAAGGGGGCCGGGCTTTTTTTTGAGGTGCTCGAATGCTGCCAAGTTTTCGCCTTGAGGCGCTCTGCTATTGGCTATCCTGGCGAAATGCTGCCATCGTACGTACGAATGCGCGGATGACAAATACGCTCATCTGGACCGCGTGATCGCTGTGAAGGATCGATGCGGCCATCAGCGCGCCATGCTCAGTGAAGGCCCAAGGGAGGTGACGCCGCCCGCCCCACGAAGCTGTCGTAGTTTGAGACGGTTTTGAGGTTTGCATATTGTGACCTCAAACGCTTTTCGGATGCAGATTCAGTAACTTGCGATCTTGAGGTCGCAATTTGCGACCTCAAGTTGGAGAACTCGACTGCAGCGCGCGGTTGACACGAAAGACCAATGACGGAACGGTTTCGATGCCAAGAAGCCAGCCAGCTCACATCCATCTCGCCAACGCCTTCGGCCGGCGCCAGAAATGGCGCTGGTCGTTTCGCGTCGTCTCGAAAGACACCAGTTCCGTCGAGTCCGGCACGCAGACGGTCGCCATGCCGACGCGTCCCGCTTTGAGCGCGGAGAGCATGGGGGCGAACCAGTGTTGCTCGAGCTCTACCAGCCTTGAGCGCCACGCTTCGAAATCGCCGAGCGCAAGAGGCATTCGCAGCGCATCGAGAACGATCAGCTCCCGTCCCTCCTCGGGCAGGCGCGCGAGCAAGGTGTCCGCGTTTGCGGGCAGTTCGCGATGCCGCAGGCCGGCCGCTTTCGCGTAGCCCCGCGCAACGGGATCGTCGCCGGTCACCGACTGGAACGCAGCGGCCGCATCTTTGGGCAGCCGCCCGGCGCCCCAGAGCCACACGCTGTTCACCACCGGTTCGCCGCGCGTTTCGCGCGCCTCGTTGACCGGATGCTCGTGCAGCACCATCTGGATCTCGTTCAACAGCGCATGCCAGCGTTTGGACCCTTCGCCCGAGGGCAGGTGGCGGTTGATGTCCTTGCCGGCGACTTCGGCGGGCGTCTCGGTGCGCAAGCCCTTTGCGGCGAGATCGTCGAGCCGAACGCACCAGCGTTCCGCGCTCAACGGGAAAAAAGTAAGCTGGCCGGTGAAATGCTTGTTGAGCGTCTCCGCGAGCAACTCGGCCTCCGCGGCCTGCAGCCCGAATGCAATCGCAGGCACGAGCACGAGCTGATCGCGGTTGAGCCGCAGGTGCGCGGGGTCGGCGCGCATCCATGTCGCATCGCCGGCCTCGCCGCCGAGCGCGGCCACGCTCAGTGCGCCGGCCGGGATCTCGTCCGCGTCATATTCATCGAACTTGTTCGCGAGCCATCGCTCGAGCGACATCGACTCCTCGGTCGTGCGGCGCGAGCGGGCCAACAGCGATTCGAGAGCGGGTAACCGAAGGTCACCGATGGCGTATGCAATGTCCTCGCTTGCGGCCGGCAGCAACCCCGGAACGATCAGTTCACAGTGCACAGCTGTCCAAGCGATTCGCCGCGGGTGAACCCGGGCAGCTCGACCACCTTGATGCGCGCCCGGCCATTGAGGAACCTGGTGAGCAGCCCGTAATGATCGTGGTCGAAGCGCCCGCGCGGCGGGCCTTCGAGCATCGAGGCCAGCTCGTCGTCCGAGCGGGCGGTGCCGAGGAAGCACCAGTTGTGCACCACGTGCATCTCGGTTGCTTCGCGCGCTTCGTCGTTTTCGACGAGCCCCACGGGTCCGCGATAGGGCCACGCGGGCAGCTTCATTTTGGCGAGCGCCGCCGCAACGCGCGCGTGATGCGAGGCGAGGCCTTCCTTGCCGGCGCAAACACCGGCGCAGCGCTCGACCTGGTGGCGGAAGCACGCGCCGCTGCGCGGTGATTTCTCGTGGCCGAGCGTCTGCAGGCACAGCCCGTGCGCATCGGCCAATCCGCGCAACGCGGCCAGCGCCGCGCGCTTGGTGCGAAAGAGGCCATGCATGAAAGGCAGGTTGTCCGCTTCGAGCTCCTCGCCGCCCGCGAGGCGCAACGCGCGATGCGGCGCCTCGTGCGGCGCGAACACGAACGTGAACAGGCCGCCCGCGCGGCGCAGCTTGCGGTTGTAGGCGGGCAGCAGGTCCTTCACCAGCTCGGCT
>CAZZDV010000293.1:0-4576 GCA_964652785.1 uncultured Bordetella sp. | reverse complement strand
GCCGCGTGCGCGAACCCCACGCCGATGAATGCCGCCGCAAGGCAGGGGCCCATTCTTTTCATTCCCGCGATCCGCATACATTGCTCCTCAATGTGATGGGCGCATTCTAACTTGCGGCCTTCGCGGGGATTGGGTGTCCCAGCACACCGACCCAGCCCTGGACGTGCTACAAAGTATTTACAACGTGTGATTGCGCACATACGGCGCGATTCGCTATAAAGCCTGAACCCTCCGTCAGACTTTCCCTGAAAGCGCCTCCCATGCCAGCACCCTCTCCGACAATCGGCCCACGCCGCCGCTGGCCCTGGCTGGTCGCGATCCTCGTCATCGCGATCGCAGCCGGAGCGTATTACTACTTCTATCACTACAAGGCCGCCGAGGTTGTCGCGGTCCCGGGTGCCGGGGCGAAGGGTGCGGGCAAAGGCAAGGGCGGGCGCGGCGGCGATCGCGCGGTGCCCGTGGTTGCCACAGCCGTCACGACGGGCGACGTGCAGGTGTACCTCTCGGGGCTCGGCACGGTCACGCCGGTGTCCACGGTGGCGGTCCGCAGCCGCATCGACGGCCAGCTCATGCGTGTGCAGTTCACGGAAGGCCAGATCGTGCGCGCGGGCGACCTGCTTGCCGAGATCGATCCGCGCCCCTACCAGGTGCAGCTCGCAACGGCCGAGGGCCAGATGGCGCGCGACCAGGCGCTGCTCAAGAACGCGCAGATCGATGCGGAGCGCTATCGCGTGCTCCTCAAGCAGGATTCGATTGCCAAGCAGCAGGTGGACACGCAGGAGGCCCTGGTGCGCCAGTACGAAGGCACGGTCAAGATCAACCAGGCGTCGATCGACACGGCCAAGCTGAACCTCACCTACACGCGCGTCACTGCGCCGATCGGCGGGCGCCTCGGCCTGCGCCAGGTCGATCCGGGCAACATGGTGCGCTCGGGCGACGTCAACGGCATCGTCGTCATCACGCAGCTGCAGCCGATCAGCGTGGTCTTCCCGATTCCCGAGGACAGCCTGCCGCCGGTGATGGCGAAGATCCGCGCGGCGGCGAAGCTCCCGGTCGACGCGTACGACCGCGCCGACAAGGTCAAGCTCGCCACCGGCATGCTGCTCACCGCCGACAACCAGATCGACCCGGCGACCGGCACGGTGAAGCTCAAGGCGCTCTTCCCCAACGCCGACAACGCGCTCTTCCCGAGCCAGTTCTCCAACGTGCGCATGCTCGTCGATACGAAGGCCAGTGCGACGCTGGTGCCGAGCTCCGCGATCCAGCGCGGCACGCCCGGCACTTTCGTCTATGTGGTCAATGCCGGAGCCACGGTCTCGGTGCGCAAGATCGTGCTCGGACCGGTGCAGGGCACGCTCACTTCGGTGGAATCCGGCCTCAACCCGGGCGAGATCGTCGTGGTCGACGGCGCCGACAAGCTGCGTGAGGGCGCGCGCGTGGAGGTGAGCGGGGCGCCGCGCGAGTTCGGCCCCAAGGGCGGGGCGAGAAAAGGCGGCGAGGCAAGAAAAGGCGGCGAGGGAAGGAAAGGCGAGGAAGGCGGTGGGGCGCCGAGTGGCGCGGCACCGGGCGGGGCGCCAGGTGCGGGCGAGGCGATCAAGCCGGGCATCGGCGTGCCAAAAGAATCCGGTGCGCGAGGAAGCGCAGCCTCCGAGCAGCCAGGTGGCGGCGCGCCGGCAGGAGGCGGAGGTGGCGGCTTCCAGTCGATGACGCCGGAAGAGCGCGCGAAGCGCTGGGCGGAAACGAATGCGCGCATCGACCGCGGCGAGTTCGGCGAGGAGATCAGGAAGCTGCCCGAGGAGGAGCGCAAGGCGAAGATGCGCGAGCTGCGCCAGAAGCGCGAGGCGGCCAGGGGCGGTGGTGGCTGACACGACTAAGGCCACGCGATCGAAGGCCACGCGATCGAAGACCACGCGATCGAAGGCCACGCAATGAATCCCTCCCGCCTCTTCATCCTGCGGCCGGTCGCGACGTCGCTCTCGATGCTCGCGATCATGCTCGCGGGCGCGGTGGCCTATCGCGTGCTGCCGGTCTCGGCGCTGCCCGAAGTCGACTACCCGACGATCCAGGTCGTCACGCTCTACCCCGGCGCAAGCCCGGATGTGATGACCTCCTCGGTCACCGCGCCGCTCGAGCGGCAGTTCGGCCAGATGCCCGGCCTCAACCAGATGTCTTCGACGAGCTCGGGCGGCGCATCCGTGATCACGCTCCAGTTCGCGCTCGACCTGGCGCTGGACGTCGCCGAGCAGCAGGTGCAGGCCGCGATCAACGCCGGCAGCAACCTGCTGCCCTCCGACCTGCCGGTGCCGCCGATCTACAGCAAGGTCAACCCGGCCGACACGCCGATCATCACGCTCGCGGTGACCTCGAAGACGATCCCATTGCCCCGTGTGCAGAATCTCGTCGACACGCGCATCGCGCAAAAGATATCCCAGTTGCCGGGCGTCGGCCTCGTGAGCATCGGCGGCGGCCAGCGCCCGGCGGTGCGCATCCAGGCCAACCCGAAGGCGCTGGCCGCCTATTCGATGTCGCTCGAAGACCTGCGCACCGCGATTGCGGCGGCCAACGTGAACCAGGCCAAGGGCAGCTTCGACGGCCCGACGCGCGCCTCCACGATCGATGCGAACGACCAGCTCAAGTCGGCCGAGGAATACCGCAACCTCGTCGTGTCCTTCGAGAACGGCCGCCCGATCCGCCTCTCGGACGTGGCCGATACGCTGGACGATGCCGAGAACGTGCGCCTCGCAGCCTGGGCGAACGAGTCCGCCGCGGTGCTGGTGAACGTCCAGCGCCAGCCGGGCGCCAACGTGATCACGGTGGTCGACAGCATCAAGAAGCTGCTGCCGCAGCTGCAGGCCACGCTGCCGGCGGCGGTCGAGGTGACGCTGCTTACCGACCGCACCACCACCATCCGCGCCTCGATCCGCGACGTGAAGTTCGAGCTGGTGCTCGCCGTCGCGCTGGTGGTGCTGGTGATCTTCCTTTTCCTGCGCAGCGTTTCGGCTACCGCGATCCCCAGCATCGCGGTGCCGGTGTCGCTGGTGGGAACGTTCGGCTTCATGTACCTCGCGGGTTTCAGCATCAACAACCTCACGCTCATGGCGCTCACGATCGCGACCGGCTTCGTGGTCGACGACGCGATCGTGATGATCGAGAACATCTCGCGCTACATCGAGGGCACCGAGGATACCCCGCCAATGGCGCCCCTCGAGGCGGCGCTCAAGGGCTCCGAGCAGATCGGGTTCACGATCATTTCGCTGACGGTGTCGCTGCTTGCGGTGCTGATTCCGCTGCTCTTCATGGGCGACGTGGTCGGGCGCCTGTTCCGGGAGTTCGCGATCACGCTCGCGGTGGCGATCCTGATCTCCGCGGTGGTGTCGCTGACCCTCACGCCGATGATGTGCGCCAAGCTGCTGCGTCACAAACCCGTGGCCGAGCAGGGGCGCATCTTTCGCGCCAGCGAGCGCTTCTTCAATTCGGTGATCGCGCGCTACGCGGTGATGCTCGACTGGGTGCTCGAGCGCCAGGCGCTGACGCTGGTCGTGGCCATCGGCACGCTGGTGCTGACGGTGCTGCTCTACCTCGTCGTGCCCAAAGGCTTCTTCCCCCCGCAGGACACGGGCGTGATCCAGGGGATCTCCGAAGCGCCGCAGTCGATTTCTTTCACCGCGATGGCCGAACGGCAGCAGGCGCTGGCCAAGGTCGTGCTCGAGGATCCGGCGGTCGCGAGCGTCTCGTCCTTCATCGGCGTGGACGGGGTCAACACCACGCTCAACAGCGGGCGCATGCTCATCAACCTCAAACCGCTGGAAGAGCGCAAGACCAAGGCACCCGAGATCATCCGCCGCCTGCAGCAGAGCGTCGCCGAAGTCGAGGGCATCTCGCTCTACATGCAGCCGGTGCAGGACCTCACCATCGAGGGCCGCGTGAGCCGCACCCAGTACCAGTTCAGCGTGGAAGACGCCGACCCGGTCGAGCTCAGCCTCTGGGTGCCGCGGCTGGTCGAGCGTTTGCGCTCGATCCCGCAGCTCGTGGACGTGGTTAGCGACCTGCAGGACGAGGGGTTGCAGGCGTACGTCGAGATCGACCGGGCAACCGCGGGGCGCCTGGGCGTGACGCCCGCATCGATCGACAACGCTCTCTACAACGCGTTTGGCCAACGCCAGATCTCGACCATCTTCACGCAGACCAGCCAGTACCGCGTGGTGCTCGAGGTGAAGCCCGAGTTCCAGGTCGGGCCGGCTTCGCTCGACAGCCTTTACATCGGCTCGACCTCCGGCCAGCCGGTGAAACTCTCAGCCGTGGCCAAGGTGATCGAGAAGCCCACGCCGCTGGTGATCAACCACCTCGGGCAGTTCCCGTCGGCCACGATCTCGTTCAACCTCGCCGAGGGCGCTTCGCTGGGCGCCGCGGTGAAGGCGATCCTCGCGGCCGAGAAGGAGATCGGGATGCCGCTTTCCGTTCAGACCCGGTTCCAGGGCGCGGCGCAGGCCTTCCAGGCGTCGCTCGACAACACGTTGTTGCTGATCCTCGCGGCCATCGTGACCATGTACATCGTGCTGGGTGTGCTCTACGAGAG
>CAZZDV010000292.1:0-4583 GCA_964652785.1 uncultured Bordetella sp. | reverse complement strand
CCAGCCGATGATCCGCGCGTTCAGGCTCGTGGCGGAGACGATCGCGGCCATTGGCGATTCACCGAGTTTGACCCGTAGCACGAGCTCCTTGGCATTTTCGCCGTGCCGGATCACGGCCGCATCGGAGCCCACGCCGATCGGCAGGCCGGCGGCGAGCGCGCGCCGGAATCCATCGTGCGAGAGGGCGCGCATGCGGCGGGCCCGCTCCATTTGCGCTGCCGGCATGCCGCGCTGCTGGCCATCGGCCTCAAACGCTTCGCTGGTGTAGAGGGTCGGCACGTAGAACGTGTTGGGAGCAGCCTTGAGCATCGCAATAGCTTCGTCGTCCAGCGCCGAACCGTGGTCGATAGTGGTCACGCCGGCGCGAATTGCCGCCTTGATCCCGGCGATGCCATGCGCGTGCGCGGCCGTCTGCCGGCCCCAGCGCTGCGCCTCGACGACCGCCGCCCGCATCTCCGCATCGGAGTATTGCTGCGCGTGCGGGTCGATTCCGCTCGACTGCACGGCGCCGGTGGCGAGAATCTTGATGAAATCCGCGCCGTTCTTGATGTTCGTACGCACCGCCTTGGTGACTTCGTCCGCGCCGTCGGCGAGATTGCGCACGAGCGGCACGTCCACGTAGATCGAGAACCGGCGCGCGTCCCCGGCGCCGCCGGTTGAGGAAACGTAGTTGCCCGCAACGAGGAGGCGCGGGCCCGGCACCGCGCCTTCGTCGATCGCCTTGCGCAGGTCCACGTCCACGTAAGGCCACGTGGGGCCCATGTCGCGGCAAGTGGTGTAGCCGGCCAGCAGCGTGATTCGCGCGTTGTGGGCGCCCCAAAGCGCATTGTGTCCGGGCGTCGTCTTCAGGAGCGCCTCCTCCCAGTGCGTGCCGTAGCGGTCGGTGAGGTGCGTGTGCAGGTCGATGAGACCGGGCAGCAGCGTCGCTTCGCCGAGGTCGATGACGCGCGCCCGAGGCGGGACTGCCAGGCGCGAGCCGACTTCGGCGATGCGCTCGCCCTCGATGCGCACCATGGCAGGCACGAGCGCCGCGCCGCCGCGTCCGTCGAGCATGCGGGCTGCCTTGATGACGACGGATTGCGGCCACGCGCTCGCGCAGGCGAGGGCCAGCCCCGCAGCGAGCACAACGCGCGCTGCGTTCATCGAGCGCGCTACTTGTCCCAGGGCCGCTTCCAGGGGGGCTGGTAGGCTTGCGACGTTTGGCCGGCACAGGCCGGCGGGCAGGCATCGACGCCGACCGCGCCGAGCGCAGGCTGGCCGAAGCCCTCGCGCGCGCGCCAGCCCGGATACTTCATCGCAACGTTGTTGAGGAACCCGCCCGGATCGTAGGTGAGCGGCTTGTCCGGAAATTTCGAATTCCATTCCTCGCTCAGGCTGCGGCTCGTGCGGTACCACGGCACGCGATTTGCCCAGTAATAGAGCGTCGCGGCGCGCCAGTCCATGTCGCGCACCTTCGGCCACATCTGGTCCGCATGCGCGATGTTAAAGGCCGGATCGAGGCTCCACTTGGCATGCCCCACGATGTCGCCGAAGATGAACAGCCGCCCATTCACGATCGCCCACTCGGTCGGGTCGCTGCCCATCTTGATCCCGAACGGCGCGCCGTTGGAGCAGAAGCCGCCGTACTGCGGCTCGTACCTGCCCGGATTGGCCGCGAAAAGGCGCTCGTGCTCGGCGTTCGCGAAGTAGTAAGTGCGATCGGGCAGCGCGACCTTGTGCTTCGGGTCGCCGCGCACGGGCTTGCCCTGGGTGAAGTATGCGACGGGGTCGTGACCGAGCAGCATCAACGGTTCGCCCGCGGGCGTGCGCAACGTAGCGTACGGCGTACCGCAGCCGCCCAAAAACAATGCGGAGGCCAGAAATGCAAGAACCGTCAGGATTTTTAGATTGGGCATGAGAAAGAATGCGACACCGGCTGGCCAGACTTCAGTATAGCTGCCGGTTGCTTTGCTAGAATCCCTCGATCGACACGGGGGGATTACATGAAAAAGATCTTGAGTGGGTTGCTTGCGGCGTTGTTCCTTGCGGTCACGGGTGTGGCGTGGGCGCAGGAGAAAGTCATTCTCGGCATGAGCGGCTGGACGGGCTTCCAGCCGTTGAAGCTCGCGGAACTCGCCGGTATCTTCAAGAAGAATGGCGTGGATATCGAGATCCGCTTCATCCCGCCGGTACAGCGCTCTGCCGCGCTTGCCGCGGGTGCGTTGAATGCGGCGGCCACCACCGTGGACCAGCACATCGTCTGGACCTCGGCCGGGATTCCGACCACGCAGGTGGCGCTGATCGACAAGTCCAACGGCGGCGACGGCCTGGCCGTGCGCCACAACATCAATTCGATCAAGGAGCTCAGGGGCAAGTCGATCAACGTCGACGGCCCTGGCAACGTGCAGCATTTCATGCTCGCCTACATCCTCGAGAAGAACGGCATGACCATGCAGGACGTGATCCGCGTCACTATGGGCCCACAAGCGGCCGCCCAGGCTTTCGTGGCTGGCCAGAACGACGCGGCGGTCACGTACGAGCCGTACCTCTCGACCGTTCGCGCCAAGCCCGATGCCGGCAAGATCCTCGTCACCAGCAAGGACTACCCGGTGGTGATCGACGTGCTGGTGTTCCGCAAGGACTTCATCGAGAAGAACCCGAAGATCGTGAAGGCGACGGTGGACAGCTTCTTCGAGGCCCTGGACATGATCAAGCGCGAGCCCGCCCGGGCCTACGAGCTGATGGGAAGCACGGTGAAGCAGCCGGGCGAGGCGTTCGCGAAATCGGCGGCCTACATCACCTGGCAGGATCGCGCCGCGAACGCGGCGTACTACGCAAAGGAGCACCAGCAGTTCACGGATTTCGCGGTGAAGGTGCTCAAGTTCAACCGGGTGATCAAGACGGAGCCGAAGGCGCAGCAGATGATCGACCTGCGCTTCCTGAAGTAGGAGGCGTAGCGGTGGGTCTAGCCCGGCGAGCCGGTCCGGGCAGGCACTCCTGAGGACTTCATGTTCGAGCCGCTGAAACCGGTTTCCCGCTCGACCCGGATCGTGCTCGGCACGGCGTTTTTCGTGTTGTTCCTGGCCGTATGGGCCCTCGCGACGTTCGGCGGGCTGATCGATCCGATGTTCCTGAAGGATCCCTGGTACACGCTGACGACCGGCTGGACGCTGTTCACCGAGTACGCGTTCATCAAGGACATCGGGATCACCATCTTTCGCGTGGTCTGCGGATTCGTGATTGCGGCGATCGTGGCGGTCCCGCTCGGTATTGCAATGGGCGCGTTCAAGGCGATCGAGGCGCTGTTCGAGCCGTTCATCTCGTTCGCAAGGTACCTGCCGGCGTCGGCATTCATCCCGCTGCTGATCCTGTGGGCCGGAGTGGGCGAGGCGCAGAAGCTCTCGGTGATCGTCATCGGCTCGGTCTTCCAGATTGTGCTGATGGTGGCCGTGATCGTGGGCGCCACTCGGCGCGACCTCGTCGAGGCCGCCTACACGTTGGGCGCGGACGCCTCGGGAATCGTGAAGCGGGTGATGCTCCCCGGTGCCGCGCCGCAGATTGCCGAATCGCTGCGGCTGGTGCTCGGCTGGGCCTGGACCTACGTGATTGTGGCCGAGCTGGTCGGCGCATCCTCGGGCATCGGCCACATGATCATGGACAGCCAGCGCCTGCTCGATACCGGCCAGATGATTTTCGGCATCTTCACCATCGGCGTGATCGGGCTGGTCTCCGATTTCATCTTCAAATGGGTGAACCAGAAGCTCTACCCTTGGGCGTTCTGATGTCGAAGCTGGCCATTGAAGGTGTGTCGCGTGTGTTCCCCGGCGTTAACGACGGGGCGCCGACGCACGCGCTGCAGCCCACTGACCTCGCCATCGAGGACAACGATTTCATCACCATCCTGGGACCCTCGGGCTGCGGCAAGTCGACCCTGCTCAGGATCGTCGCGGGCCTCGACCAGCCGACCACCGGACGCGTCCTGCTGGACGGCGTGCCGGTCAGCCGACCGGGGCCGGATCGCGGCATGGTGTTCCAGTCGTATACGCTCTTTCCGTGGCTCACCGTGCGGGAAAACATCTGCTTCGGCCTGCGGGAGAAGGGCATGGAAGCGGCGAAGCAGGCGGAAATCGCCGAATATTTCATCGGCCAGACCGGCCTGGCCGGCTTCGAGAACCACTACCCGAAGATGCTCTCCGGCGGCATGCAACAGCGGACGGCGCTTGCGCGCGCGCTGGCCAATGACCCGACGATGCTGCTGCTGGACGAGCCTTTCGGCGCGCTCGACAACCAGACCCGCGCGCTCATGCAGGAACTGCTGCTCGGCATCTGGGAAGCGGACAAGAAGACTGTGCTTTTCGTCACACATGACATCGACGAGGCGATTTTCATGGCCAACCGCGTCGCCGTCATGTCGGCCCGCCCCGGGCGCATAAAGACCATCCTTGCGATCGATTTGCCGCACCCGCGCCACTACACGATGAAGACTTCGCCGCAGTTCTCCGGCTACAAGGCGCAGCTCACCGAGGAGATCCGCACCGAGTCGATCAAGGCCGCCAGCATGGCGCCTTGATTGTTCTCGTGGCCGCCAGCATGGCGCCTTGATT
>CAZZDV010000291.1:2211-4586 GCA_964652785.1 uncultured Bordetella sp. | reverse complement strand
CTTGTGCTGTTCCTGCCCGCGCTGCTCGCAACGCCGCCACGCCCGGCGCCGGGCGAGGCCTGGATCACGACGCTCGACGTGGGGCAGGGGCTTTCGGTGCTGGTGCGCACCAGCGATCACGCGCTGCTGTTCGATGCAGGGCCGGCCTATGCCGATTCCGACAGCGGCGAGCGCATCATCGCGCCCTACCTGCGCGCGGTAGGCGCGACGCAACTCGACGCAATGATCGTGTCGCATAACGACATCGACCACAGCGGCGGCGCGCTGTCCGTGTTGCGCGATGCGAAGGTGGGGCGCTTGCTTTCTTCGCTGGAGGCTGCCAACCCGATCGTGCAGGCGGCGACCGAACCCCGCAGGTGCGTGCGCGGCGAGAAGTGGCGCTGGGACGGCGTCGAGTTCGAAGTGATTCATCCCGCGCCGGAGGACTACGCCCGCGGCGACCTGCGCATCAATGATCTGTCCTGCGTACTGCGCGTTTCGAGCGCCCACGGCACGATGCTGCTGACCGGCGACATCGAGAAGACGGCCGAGGCCCTGCTCGTGCAGCGCGACGGCGAAAAATTGCGCGCAAACGCAATGCTTGCACCGCACCACGGCAGCCGGACTTCATCGACCGCGGCCCTGATCGCCGCAGTGCGGCCGCAAATCGTGGTGATTCCGGTGGGATACCGCAACCGGTTCGGCCATCCGCGGGCGGACGTGGTCGCAAGGTACGTGGAATCGAATGCGCAAGTGCTGCGCACCGACCTGGACGGCGCCGTGACGGTGCACCTCGATGGAGCAGGCGTGCGGGCGCGTGGCGAGCGCGCAGCGCGGCCCCGGTACTGGCGGGACCCCCGCCTATAATGGTTTGCGGCGCCCTCCAGGCCGCGACAACCGGAGGAGGAACGCTCATGGCTAAAAACAGTGGAGAAGGCGTCTACAAGATCGTCGAAGTGATCGGCTCGAGCAGCACATCGTGGGAGGACGCGGCGCGCAGCGCGGTGAAGACCGCGTCGAAGTCGCTGCGCGACCTGCGCATCGCCGAGATCACCAAGCTCGACGTCAAGATCGAGGGCGGCAAGATCACCGCGTTCCGCGCGCGCCTGTCGCTGTCGTTCAAGTACGAGGCCTGACCGAAGGATGAAATTCGGCCAGTCGGCACAGGACGGGACCCGTTTGCAGGGCTCCCGTCCGGCCTTTTTTTCTTCGGATGATCCCGCATGACGATGGAACCCAGGCAACGCTACGTTCAATGCCTGTCGCCCAAGGGCCTGCACCGCATGGCCTATCTCGAATGGGGCGATGCCGCGAACGGCAACGTGCTCGTATGCGTGCACGGCCTCACGCGCTGCGCGCGCGACTTCGATAACTTCGCCCGCGCGATGGCCGACCGCTATCGCGTCGTCTGTCCCGATGTGGCCGGCCGCGGCCGGTCGGACTGGCTCGCCGACCCGATGGCCTACCAGATCCCGCAATACGTCGCGGACATGGTGACGCTGATCGCGCGGCTCGATGTCGACAAGGTCGACTGGGTCGGCACCTCGATGGGCGGGCTGATCGGCCTGGGCCTCGCGGCGCAGCCGAACACGCCGATCCGCAAACTGGTGCTGAACGACGCGGGGCCCGTGGTCACCAAAGTTTCGCTCGAGCGCATCGCGACCTATGTCGGGATCGCGCCGCAGTTTGCCTCCATCGAGGCGGCCGACCAGTACATCCGCGCTGTAAGCGCGACCTTCGGCCCGCATACGGACGCGGAGTGGCGCTTCCTCACCGAGGTCGTGGTGCGCAGGCAGGACGACGGCAGCTACCGCATGCACTACGACCCGAAGCTCGCCGAACCCTTCAAGCACCTCATGCCGCAGGGGGACCTCGAGTTATGGCCGCTTTATGATGCAGTGCGGGCACCCATGCTCGTCCTGCGGGGCGCGCTTTCGGACCTGCTCACGCGAGAGACCTGCGAGGCCATGAAAACGCGCGGCCCGAAGGCTGAAACAATCGAAATCGACGGCGTTGGGCACGCGCCGACGCTGATGCATGAAGATCAGATCGCGGTTGTACGGGGCTTCCTGCTCAAAGCCGGGTGAAGTCCGTAACACCTTGAAACACATTGTTACCAAACCCCCGACTGCCGATGGGGGAATCTCGGTAGAGTGACGGCCTGAACAATTGCAAACCCTCATTGCAACCATTCGAGCTCCGGACACCATGGAAACCAAATCCAAGCGCCGCGCCAAGTACACAATCCTGCTGACGGCGCTGCTCATTGGCGTGATCGCGACCGAATCGGCGCTCGCGCACGGCCGGCGTGGCGGCCCGCGCGTCAGCATCGGCTTCGGTTTCGGCTTCGGCGCGCCGATCGCGGCGCATCCGTTCTACCGCCCTTACCACCGCCC
>CAZZDV010000291.1:0-2111 GCA_964652785.1 uncultured Bordetella sp. | reverse complement strand
ACCGCCCTTACCACCGCCCGTACTATTCGCCCTTTTATCACCCGCATTCGTACTACTATCCGCCGGTGTTCGCCGCGCCCGTCTACGTTACGCCGCCGGTCCCGCCCGTCTACATCGAGCGGCCGCAATATGTGCCGGAAGTGATCCAGCCGCCGGTGCTGCTGAACCAGCCGCAGTATCAGCAACCCCAGTTCCAGCAGCCGCAGTCGTACCAGCCCGCGCCCCAGGAGTCTGCATCGCACTCCTCGAACAACATGTGGTACTACTGCGCCGAATCGCGCGCGTACTACCCCTACGTCCAACAATGCGCGGCCGGCTGGCAACAGGTCACGCCGCAACCGCAGAGCTGAGCATCCATGAACAACACCCTAAAGCTTTCGCCGCTGCTCGCGGTGGTCGTCCTCGGTGCTTGCGCGACCGTGCCGCATGGCCCGGGCGTGATGGCGCTCCCCGGCACGGGCAAGAGCTTCGATGAATTCAAGGCCAACGACTGGGAGTGCCGCCAGTACGCTGAATCCCAGATCGGCACCAGCGCCAACGATGCCGCGGTCAACAACGCGGTCGGCAGCGCCGTGGTCGGCACCGCGGTCGGCGCGCTCGCCGGCGCGATGATCGGCGGACACGGCGGCGCGGGCGTCGGCGCGGGCACCGGCCTCTTGGTCGGCGCGCTCGCCGGCTCGGGCACGGGTGCGCATTCGGCCCGCAACGTCCAGCAGCGCTACGACTTCAGCTACAAGCAGTGCATGTACGCGCGTGGCAACAAGGTGCCGGTCTCCGGCCGCTTCGATGCGCCGCGCCCGGCGCCGGTGGCAGCGCGCCCGGCTTACGGTCCGCCGCCCGGGTACTACCCGCCCCCGCCACCGCCCGGCTACAGCCAGCCGCCCCAGGGCAGCCCCGGCGCGTACTACCCGCCGCCGCCGCCCCAGGGCGTGTCGCCGTACCGGCAGTAACGTTTTTCCGGGCCGCTTCGGCGGCGCGCCCGGCGAACCCGCCAGAGTTGCCAGGGGGATCGGCCGCGTTGGCGGGTTTTTCTTTTGTCCTGCGATAATCGGCGCATGTATACCCAGTCGATGGATACCCAGTCTGCGGAGGGCCAGCCCGGCAAGGCGGACGGCGCGGGCCCTGAAGAGCAACGCTTCCAGGCCACGGTCGATGCCGAAGGCAAGATCGAGCCGCGCGACTGGATGCCCGAGGCCTATCGCAAGACCTTGCTCCGCCAGATCTCGCAACACGCGCATTCCGAAATCATCGGCATGCTGCCCGAGGGCAACTGGATCTCGCGCGCGCCGAGCCTGAAGCGCAAGGCGATCCTGATCGCCAAGGTGCAGGACGAAGCGGGGCACGGGCTCTATCTCTACAGCGCCGCCGAAACGCTCGGCCAGTCGCGCGACCAGATGATGGACGCGCTGCACACCGGCCGCGCGAAGTACTCGTCGATCTTCAATTACCCGACGCTTACCTGGGCCGACGTCGGCGCCATCGGCTGGCTGGTGGATGGCGCGGCGATCATGAACCAGATCCCGCTCTGCCGCTGCTCGTACGGGCCGTATGCGCGCGCAATGATCCGCGTGTGCAAGGAGGAGTCGTTCCACCAGCGCCAGGGATTCGACATCATGCTGTCGCTCTGCAAGGGCACCGCGGAGCAGAAAGCCATGGCGCAGGATGCGCTCGAGCGTTGGTGGTGGCCGGTGCTCGCGATGTTCGGCCCGCCGGATGCGGCGTCGGTGCATTCGAGCCAGTCGGCCAGGTGGAAGATCAAGCGCGTCTCCAACGACGAGCTGCGCCAGAAATTCGTCGACGCCACCGTGCCGCAGGCCGAACTGCTCGGGCTCGAGGTCCCGGACGACAAGCTCGAGTGGAACGCGCAACGCGGGCACTACGACTACGGCGACATCGACTGGGACGACTTCTGGCGCGTGGTGAACGGCGAGGGTCCCTGCAACAAAGAGCGCCTCGCCGCGCGAGTGAAGGCGTACGACGACGGGCAGTGGGTGCGCGATGCGGCGATGGCCTATGCGGAAAAGCAGAAGGCGAAGCGGCACAAGGAGGTCGCATGAGCGACGAAAAAA
This sequence comes from uncultured Bordetella sp., assembly GCA_964652785.1. Taxonomy (GTDB): domain Bacteria; phylum Pseudomonadota; class Gammaproteobacteria; order Burkholderiales; family SG8-39; genus SZAS-79. Next base: position 42 of record CAZZDV010000291.1, on the reverse strand, counting down.
GAGAATGGCCTTTGTGGGAGGTCTTCATCCGCAGCAAGCAGG
>CAZZDV010000290.1:0-4612 GCA_964652785.1 uncultured Bordetella sp. | reverse complement strand
CGCATCCTGCTCGTCGAGGATTCCGAAGACGACGCGCTGTTGCTGCAGACCGTGCTGGGCTCCGCCGTTGCGGGGCTCGAAATCCAGCGCGTCGACTGCGAGGCCGACATGCGCGAGGCGCTGTCCCGCCCCTGGGACCTGGTGATCTCGGACCACTCGATGCCGCGCTTCGACGCTTTCCGGGCGCTTCAGGTGCTGAAGGAATCGGGCCACGACATCCCGTTCATCATTTACTCCGGTGCGCTCGAGCACGACCAGGGCAGCTCGGCCATGCGAGTGGGCGCGGACGACCATATCGCCAAGGGCAATTTCGGCCGGCTGGTGCCGGTGGTCGAACGCACGCTGCGTCACGCACGCATGGCGCACGGAATGCGCGAGTCCGAACAGTCGCGCTCGCGGCTGGAAAACTACGATGCGTTGACCGGCCTTGCAAACCAGAAACGATTCCTGGAAATCGCCGCGGCGGCGGGATTCGAGGACGGCGCGGCCGTCCTCTACATCGACCTCGACCGCTTCATGCGCATCAACGACTCGTTCGGCTACGCCACCGGCGACACCCTGATCGGACAGATCGCGCGACGCCTGGAGCACTGCGGCGGCTCGGGCGAGGTCGTGGCGCGCATCGGCCGCGACGAATTCGCGATGCTCGTGCCGGAGGCCGGCTCGCGCGACGCCGCCCGCGCGCGCGCCGAGCGCCTGATGCAGTGCTTTTCGGAGGCTTTTACGGTTAACGGGCAAAGCCTTTTTCTCACCGTCAGCATAGGGATCGCGATTGCGCCTTTGCATGGCGAGGACGCGCCGGCCCTCCTGAAGAACGCCGAATCGGCAATGTTCGACGCCAAGCGCCAGGGCCGCAACATGCTGCAGTTCTACCGCCAGGAACTGAACGTGGACACCGGCATGCGCCTCAAGCTCGAGTCGGCGCTGCGGCACGCGGTCGAACGCAACGAACTCTTCCTTGCCTACCAGCCGATCATCGACACGCGAACGCGCGCGATATGCAGCGCGGAAGCCCTGGTGCGCTGGCGTCACCCCGAACTGGGCATCATCCCCCCGGACCGGTTCATCGGCCTGGCCGATGAATCGGGCCAGATCCTCGCGATCGGCGAATGGGTGCTGCGCACCGCGTGCGTGCAGGCGCGGCAGTGGCACGACGCCGGCTTTCGCGACCTGGCGGTGGCGGTGAATTTTTCCGCCACCCAGTTCAAGCAGCCCGGGTTGCACGAGACCATCCGCGAGGTGCTCGAATCCTCGCGGTTTCCGCCGCATTGCCTGGAGGTGGAAATCACCGAGTCCCTCGCGATGCAGGACGCCGAAGCGACTGCGGCCACGCTGCGCGGGCTGAAGGACATGGGCGTGAAGATTTCGATCGACGACTTCGGCACCGGCTATTCGAGCCTGGGCTACCTGCGGCGCTTTCCGATCGACATCCTGAAGATCGACAAGTCTTTCGTGCGCGACGTGATTCGCGACCCCGACAGCGCGTCCATCATCCGCACGGTCGTCGGCCTGGCGCGCAGCCTCAAGCTCACGGTGCTCGCCGAGGGCGTGGAAACCGGCGAGCAGCTCGAATTCCTCGCCGCAGAGGGCCTCGACCGGATGCAGGGCTACTACTTTGCCAAACCCTGCAACGGGAACGCCCTCCTGCAGCTTCTGCACGAGCAGGCTCCCGCGCGCCGGTTCGAAGCGCCCATTCTCGCGGTTGCGTGAGGCGCGAGTTCGCGGTCGCCGGCCGTAGTCGAGGTTCCTCACCTTACTGGTGCGGTCAAACCCTGACCGCCCGGCTGCCAAGCGACCCCAGGCGCCCCATGATCCAGCGCGGAATCTCCCTGAGAGGCAGAACCTCGTCGACGCCACCGGTGGCGATCGCTTCCTTGGGCATGCCGAACACCACGCACGAGGCCTCGTCCTGCGCGACGTTCCACGCGCCGGCCTGCTTCATTTCGAGCATCCCGGCCGCGCCGTCCTTGCCCATGCCGGTGAGAATGACGCCAAGCGCGTTCTTGCCCGCGCAGTTGGCCGCCGAGCGGAACAGCACGTCCACCGACGGACGGTGACGGTTGACCGGCGGGCCCTGCGAGAGTTCGGTCACGTAGTTGGCGCCGCTGCGCTTGAGCAACAGGTGAGAGTGCCCCGGCGCGAGGTAGGCGTGGCCCGGCAGGACGCGCTCGCCGTGCACCGCCTCCTTCACGCTGACCTTGGACAGGCTGTCCAGGCGGGCAGCGAAGGATTTCGTGAAGCCTTCGGGCATGTGCTGGGCAATGAGGATACCGGGGCAGTCGGGCGGCAACTGCATGAGCACGTCCTTGATCGCCTCGGTGCCGCCGGTCGAGGCGCCGATGATGATGAGTTTTTCGGTCGAGGCCGTGCGGTTGGCCAGGGCCGGGAGCACCGCGTCGGCGCTGAGCCTGGGCGCCACACCGCCGGCAACGCACTGCCGGATCCGGGCTTTGGATGCCACCCTGATCTTGTCGGTGATTTCCCTCGCGTAGTCCTTGAGGCCGCTCACGATATCGATTTTCGGCTTGGAGACGAAATCGATCGCGCCCAGCTCGAGGGCTTTGAGGGCGGTCTCCGAACCGCGTTCGGTCAGCGTGGACACCATCACCACCGGCATCGGCCGCAGGCGCATGAGTTTTTCGAGAAAATCCAGCCCGTCCATCCTGGGCATCTCGACATCCAGCGTGAGCACATCGGGGTTCAGCGCGCGGATCATCTCGCGCGCGGCGAGCGGGTCGGCCGCGGCGCCCACCGCGCGCATGTCCGATTCGCCGTTGATGATCTCGGTGAGGAGCTTACGGATCAGCGCCGAGTCGTCGATGATCAACACGCCTGTTTTTTTCATTCCCGTTCCCGTGTTGATTGGTTCCAGTCGATGCCGCCGGTTACACCGGAGAGTTCCGCTTTGCTGGTGGGGTCCGACACGGTAACATCGCGAAATCCGCCGATAGGCGCCGAATACCGGCGCAAAAGACCCTTAGTTCGCCACTGTCGGACAACGCAGAGGCCGCCAGTCAATGCTGACTGAAAACGACATCCGGGAAGCCGTAGAGCGCGCCGTCGCGGCGGCACACGCGCCAACGCGAGTGATCGTGTTCGGATCCTACGCTCGCGGTGACGCCGACGAAGGTTCCGATCTCGACCTGATGGTCGTCGAAAGCGAAGTGCCGAGCAGGGGCGAGGAAATGCTGCGCCTGAGCCGGGCAATCGGCTGGATCGGAAAAGGGGTCGATGTACTGGTGTATACGGAGCCGGAGTTCGCCCGACGCTGCGAGATCCCCGGCACCGCGCCTTTCTGGGCGTGCCGGGAAGGCAAGGTGTTCTATGACGCCGCTGCTTGAGCAGGCGCAAAGGCTGCTGCGGTTGGCTAGATCCGACCGCGATGCGTTTTTCTGGTTGCTGGAAGGTCCGGGATTGCGTCCAGCGGCAATTTACTTTTTCGCACAGCAGTCCGCCGAAAAAGCGCTCAAGTCCGTGATGACGTTTCGCGAACTGACGCCCACTCGTACGCACGACCTGCTCGCTCTGGCCGCGGAACTCAACGCGAACGGCGTGCCCACGCCGCGTACTCCGGACCAGTTGGCGGCGCTCAACCCTTACGCGGTCGCCATGCGCTACGACGAGGAAGACCTCGGCCTCATCCCGCCGGACGAAGTGCGGGAACTGGTCGACGCGTTGCTCGACTGGGCGGAACGGCAACTCGCGATGTCCTGATGTTTCCGGTCAACCAAACAGCTCGATTTCGCCGCCGACGTTCGATTTCTTGATGCGCGAGCCGTAATCCTTCTCACGATCGAAGATGGTGGGGTTGTGAACGTTGCGCAACTTCTTCACCATTACTTTTCCGGATTCCGGGAAGTAGTACACCTTGCGCGGATAGATATCGACCAGGTCCCGCGCGGCGACGCGGATTTTCTCCATCGCGAGAAACTTGAGCACGAATTCGGCGTTGCGTTCCCCCACGTTCGCGACCGTCAGGCCTTCCAGAACGTTGCCGCCGCCGAACACCTTGGCCTCGAGCTTCGCGCGCCGCGCGCCGAGCTTGGTGAGGTGGTTGATCAGGATTTCCATCGCGTACGTGCCGTAGCGCGCCGAGGTCGAGGACGGGTTGTTCTCGTCCGTGCCGCCGTCGGGCAGCATGAAGTGGTTCATGCCGCCGATGCCGCTTTCGGTGTCGCGGATGCAGGCCGCGACGCACGAGCCCAGAACGGTGACCAGCAGCATGTCCTTCTGCGTCGCGTAATACTCACCGGGCAGCAGCTTGACCGCCTGGGCGTCGAAACTGCGGTCGTAGTACCGGTTGGTCGCGAGCGCTTCCTCGTAGCCTTCAGCCATGGCGCGCCTGCCTTCGATCGGCCAGCTCGTAGACGGTCTTGCCGCGCGGCTTGAAGAGATCCGCCGCGTGATAGAAGCTCTCCGAATGTCCGGCGAACAGCAGGCCTTCGGCGCGCACCAGCGGCACGAATTTTTTCAGGATCGCGTACTGCGTGGGCTTGTCGAAATAGATCATCACGTTGCGGCAGAAGATCGCGTCGAACGGACCCCTGATGGGATACACGTCGTCGAGCAGGTTGAGGCGCCGGAACGAAATCATTCTGCGCAACTCCTCGCG
>CAZZDV010000289.1:0-4617 GCA_964652785.1 uncultured Bordetella sp. | reverse complement strand
GCGCTGCACGCCCGTGGGCGCCGGGCGCGCGGCGTGCTCCCACTCGAGGGCCTGCTCATGGCCCCATTCGGCGACCTGGGCGAACTCACAACCCATGAACAGCAGCTTCTTGCCCGGATGGGTCCACATGTAGCCGTAGAGGAGCCGCAGGTTGGCGAACTTCTGCCACGCGTCGCCGGGCATCCTGGAATACAGCGACCCCTTGCCGTGCACGACTTCGTCATGCGAAAGGGCGAGCACGAAATTCTCGGTAAACGCGTACACGAGCGAAAAGGTGAGCTCGCCGTGGTGGTGCTTGCGATGGACCGGATCCTCCTTCAGGTAGCGCAGCGTGTCGTGCATCCAGCCCATGTTCCACTTCATGCCGAAGCCGAGGCCGCCGCCGTACACCGGACGCGAAACCTGCGGCCACGCGGTGGACTCCTCCGCGATCGACTGGGTTTCCGGATGCTTCTGGTAGGCGAGCGTGTTCAGTTCGCGCAGGAAATGCACCGCCTCGAGGTTCTCATGCCCGCCGAACTTGTTCGGAATCCACTCGCCGTGCTTGCGTGCGTAGTCGAGGTAGAGCATCGAGGCGACGCCATCCACGCGCAATCCGTCGAGGTGATAGCGCTCGAGCCACCACAGCGCGCTGGACAGCAGGAACGAACGCACCTCGTGGCGGCCGTAGTTGAAGATGTGGCTGTTCCATTCCGGGTGGAAGCCCTGGCGCGGGTCCTCATGCTCGTAGAGCGCGGTGCCGTCGAAGCGCGCAAGGCCGTGCGGGTCGCCGGGAAAATGCGACGGCACCCAGTCGAGGATTACACCCAGACCTGCGCGGTGAAGCACGTCGACGAGGTACATGAAGTCCTGCGGCGTGCCGTAGCGCGCGCTCGGCGCGAAATACCCGGTGGTCTGGTAGCCCCACGAGCCGTAGAACGGATGCTCGGTCACCGGCATGAGCTCGACGTGCGTGAATCCGAGCTGCATCGCGTATTGCGCGAGCTGAGGGGCGATCTCCCGATACCCCAGCATCCTGTGGTCCTCGCCGCGCCGCCACGAGCCCAGGTGCACTTCGTAGATCGACATCGGCGCATTCAGCGCGTTATGCGCGGCCCGCTCTTTCATCCACGTCGCGTCGCCCCACTCGTAGTCGAGCGCCCAGGCGCGCGAGGCCTGCGCCGGCGGCACCTCGGCGTAGAACGCGAACGGGTCGGCCTTGTCGACCGAATGCCCGTCGGCCCCCGAAGTCACCCGGTACTTGTAGGCCTGCCCCGGCGCGATGGCGGCGGACCCCTCCCAGACTCCCGAGCCATCGCCTCGCGCGTGCAGCGCGTCCGCGCCCGGATGCCACGAGTTCCACTCGCCGATCACCGACACCGCGTTCGCATGCGGCGCCCAGACGGCGAACTGCGCGCCGCCGCCGGGACGCAGCTGGCAGCCGAACTTGCCGTAGAGCGACGCATGCGTGCCGTCCCTGAACAGGCGGATGTCTTCTTCAGTCAGCATGGGACAAGCCGTCACATGACCACGTCGAAAACGCGCTTCCAACCGACGCCCGGAGGCGCTCAGGCTGGATGGTGGAGATGCTCCCCGAGCATCTCAGGGGTGATCAGCGTGATGCCTTTCTCGGTTACGTGGAATCGCTTGCGGTCTTCCGCGGGATCGATCCCTGCCTGGAGGCCCGCCGGGATGCGCGCGCCGCGGTCGATCACGACCCGGCGAAGGACCGCGCCGCGCCCGATCTCCACCTCGGGCAGGATGACCGACTCCTCGATCGAGCAGTAGCTGTGCACCCGCACGCTCGAGAACAGGAGCGAGCGCTTGACCGTCGAGCCGCTGATGATGCAGCCGCCCGAGACCATCGAATCGACCGCCCCGCCGCGCCGGCCGTCGCTGTCGAAGATGAACTTTGCCGGCGGCACCTGCGCCTGGTAGGTCCAGATCGGCCAGGACTGGTCGTAGAGGTCCAGCGCCGGCGTGATGCGCGTGAGCTCGAGGTTGGCTTCCCAATAGGCGTCGATCGTGCCCACGTCGCGCCAGTAGGGCTTGCCCTCGGCGAGCTGCGTGCAGCTGTCCTTCAGCCGGTGGGCCGAGACGCGATAGCCGCTCGCGATCAGCCGCGGAATGATGTCCTTGCCGAAATCGTGGGACGAGTTCGGGTCCGCGGCATCCCGGATCAGCTCTTCGTAGAGGAAGCTCGCGTTGAACACGTAGATGCCCATGCTGCCGAGCGCGGTGTCCGGCTGCCCGGGGATGCACTGGGGCTGCGCGGGCTTTTCCTGGAAGCCGACGATGCGCCAATCCTCGTCGACCTGCATGACGCCAAGCTGCGTGGCCTCGGCCAGCGGGACCTCGACGCAGCCGATGGTCATGTCCGCGCGGCGCGCGACGTGCTCCTCGATCATGCGCGAGTAGTCCATCTTGTAGACGTGGTCGCCCGCGAGGACGAGCACGATGCGCGCTTCGTGGTCCCGCAGGATGTCGAGGTTCTGGTAGACCGCGTCGGCCGTGCCCTTGTACCAGTCGGCCGTGATGCGCTGTTGCGCGGGCAGCAGCTCGATGAACTCATTGAAACGCCCGTCGAGGAAAGCCCAGCCGCGCTGGATGTGGTGGATGAGGCTCTGCGCCTTGTACTGCGTCGCGATGCCGATGCGGCGGATGCCCGAGTTCAGGCAATTGGAGAGCGTGAAATCGATGATGCGGAACTTGCCGCCGAAGGGCACTGCGGGTTTCGCGCGCCAGTCGGTGAGCGGCCCGAGGCGCGAGCCGCGGCCGCCGGCGAGCACCACGGCCAGCGTCTGCTTGGCCAGGTGTGCCATGGTGGGTTCGTCGGCGACGTATTGCTTATACGTTCCGTAGCCTGCCCACTCCGGATTGACGTCGTTCATGCGGTTTGAATAGCAAGAACGAAGCCATCCGTGCCTGTGCAGCCAGGCGAGCCGCTTGCGATGGAGGATCAGGCAAAGTACGGCGGCTTGCATGTAAGAATTACACGGTCCGGTGTCGGCTCCACCCCTGCGTGGACGTTGAACTGGGCGCGGTTTTTGCGTCAGTCTCTGGCAATGAGCGCAAAAAACCTTCGCATCCTGTTCGTCACCTCCGAATGCACGCCCTGGAGCAAGACCGGCGGCCTGGCGGACGTTTCTGCTTCGCTGCCTGCTGCGCTCCGGGCACTAGGGGCCGACGTGCGCATTCTCATGCCCGCGTACTCGGGCGTGCCTACGCAAGCCGCGGAGAGCGTCGGTCACTGGCCGGCGACCGCGCACATGCCGGCGGCGCGGCTGCTCGCGGCTCGGCTGCCCAACGGCACACCCGCGCTGCTCGTGGATTGCCCCATGCTTTACGAGCGCCGCGGCGGGCCCTACCAGAGCGATGCAAACGAGGATTGGGCGGACAACGCCGTTCGGTTCGCGCAGCTTTGCCGTGTCGCAGCGGACATCGGGCGCGGCGGCTGGTCATCCTGGCAGCCGCATGTCGTGCACTGCAACGACTGGCAAACCGGGCCTGCGGTAGCGATGCTCCAGTTCGCCTCGCAGGAGCGCCCGGCCACCGTCATGACCGTGCACAACCTCGCCTTCCAGGGCCTGTACCCGCCTGAAGTCATCGGCGAGGCCGAGCTTCCGACGCAAAGCTATCGAATGGAGGGCGCGGAGTTCCACGGGCGCTATTCGTTCCTCAAGGCCGGGCTGGCCTACGCGGACGCGATCACTACCGTCAGTCCCACGTATGCGCGGGAAATCCAGACCGAAGCACAGGGCATGGGCCTGCACGGATTGCTCGCTTACCGGCGCGAAGTGCTCGAGGGCATCCTCAACGGCATCGACACGGCCGAATGGGATCCTTCGGCCGACCCGCATATCACCCGGCGTTACGACAGCGCGTCGCTCGAGGGCAAGCGCGCGAACAAGCGCGCGCTGCAGGTCCGGCTGGGGCTGCCTGAGGAAGACTGCCCGCTCTTCGGGCTGGTCAGCCGGCTCACCGGCCAGAAAGGCGTCGACCTCGTCGCGGCAATTGCCCCGGCGCTGGCCTCCCTGCCGGCGCAACTGGTGGTGCTCGGGCGCGGCGACCCGGAGCACGAGGAGGCTTTCAAGCGACTCGCGCGCGAGTACCCCTTCGCGATCAGCGCGAACATCGGCTTCGACGAAGCGCTCGCCCACCAGGTCGAGGCTGGCGCGGACGTGTTCCTGATGCCGTCGCGGTTCGAGCCCTGCGGCATGAACCAGATGTACAGCCAGCGTTACGGCACCGTGCCGATCGTGCGGGCGACCGGCGGGCTGGCGGACTCGGTCACCGACTACGGCGGCGCAACAGGCGATGCCACGGGGTTTGTCTTCGGCGATGCCACCGAGGCGGCGCTCATGGAGGCTGTCCGGCGCGCGGTGGAGGTCTTTGCGGATCCCGCGCGCTGGCGCGCACTGCAGCAGGCCGGCATGGGCCGCGATTTCAGCTGGGGGGCGAGCGCGAGCCGCTATCTCGACATTTACAGGCGGCTGGCCGCGGAACGAAAACCACGAAGGAAAGCCCCTGCTCAGGCCTCCAAGGACCGCTCGTTGACCTAATCCCAGTAGCGCCCGGCCGCGGAAACCTTGTCGCCGGACCCATTTCAATGCCCGCCTGAATCTCCAACTTTTAATC
>CAZZDV010000288.1:3112-4642 GCA_964652785.1 uncultured Bordetella sp. | reverse complement strand
CGCGCCGCCATCCCGCTCACCGACTACATCACCGCCCTCTATGCGGCATTCGGCACGGTGATGGCGGTCGTCGCGCGCCAGAAAAGCGGGAGCGGCCAGTGCGTGGACGCGTCGCTTGTCGAATCCGCATTCAGCTTCATGGAGTATCACGTGCCGGCCTTCGAGAAGACCGGCAAGATCGGCATGCGCACCGGGACGCGCCTGCCCGACAGCGCGCCCAACAGCCTCTACCCCACGCGTTGCGGAAGCCACATCCACATCGCCGCGTTGGCCGACGCCGTCTTCCGCCGCCTCGCGATTGCCATGGGCCGGCCGGAGCTCGGCACCGACCCGCGGTTCGCCGAGCAGAAGATCCGTTACCACAACCAGGAAACCATCGACGCAATGGTGACCGAGTGGACGCTTGCGCACGACATCGACGAACTCGAGGAGATCCTCAACAAGGGCGAGGTGCCCGCGAGCAGGATCTTCACGATGGCCGATATCTTCGAGGATCCCCACTACCGCGCGCGCGAAATGCTCGTGCCCACGCCGGACGACGACCTCGGGCAAGTGACGCTCGCGGGCGTGGTCCCCAAGCTTTCCGGCACGCCGGGCAAGCTGCGCTGGGCGGGCCGCCGGATCGGGCAGGACACCCGCGCCTTCCTCAGGGAGGCCGCAGCGCTGTCGGATGCCGACATCGACCGGCTCGTGGCCGAAGGCGCCGTTTTCTGCGACCCGAAATCCGAAGCGATGCGAACACCAACAACCACCCAGACCTGAGGTACCCCATGGCCCCTTTCAAGGCGTTCCGCGTCCACACCATCGAAGGCAAGCCGGTTTGCCGGTTCGAGAAGCTCACCCTGGACGAACTGGATCCGGGCGCGGTCGTCATCAAGGTGGCGTTCTCGGCGATCACCTACAAGGATGCGATGGCCGCGCGCGGCGTCGGCAAGAATGTGCGCACCGACCGCCCCTGCGTCACCGGGGTCGACCTTTCCGGCGAAGTGGTGTCGTCCACGGACCCCCGCTTTTCCAAGGGCGACCAGGTCGTGGTGACCAACTACAAGCTGGGCAATGATCACGATGGCGGCTACGCCGAGTACGCCCGCGTGCCGGGCGACTGGATCGTGCCGCTGCCAGCCGGGCTGACGCCTTACGAAGCCATGGGCCTGGGCACTTCCGGACTGACCGCCGCGCTTGCCGTGGACCGCACCGAGGCCGCCGGCCTTACGCCCGGGGCCGGCGCAGTCGGCATCACCGGCGCGACGGGCGGTGTCGGGAGCCTCGCGGTCAACATGTTCGCGCAGCGCGGCTACAAGGTGATCGCCATCTCCGGCAAACGCGACCAGGAAGGCTTCCTGCGCTCGATCGGCGCGCAGAGCATCCTCGGGCGCGAGGAATTCCTGCGCGACAAGGCGCCGCTCGCTTCACCGCTGTTTGCCGGCGCGCTGGACAACGTCGGCGGCGCCTACTTCGACCGGCTTTCGGCCAAGATGCAGCCCTTCGGCAAGCTCGCCGTGGCCGGCATGGCCGTGGGCGCCGAGGTCA
>CAZZDV010000288.1:0-3012 GCA_964652785.1 uncultured Bordetella sp. | reverse complement strand
GCGATCTGCGCCGCGGATGCGGGCCGCGAAGTGCTGCTGCTCGAAAAGATGGCCGTGCCGGGCGGGATCTCCATCTGCTCCGGGGGCGGCTTTCGCGTTGCGCGCGACGCGGCGAGCGCCCTCGAGTACCTCAGCGCGACCAATGCGGGGTCCATCGAGCCGGCCCTGCTCGAGCTCATGGCCGAAGAGATGGTCGCGCTGCCGAAGTTCATCGAAGAGCTTGCGCAAATCGACAACGCGGCGCTGGTCACGCTCGAGCGCCCCGCCAACTACCCGTTCCCCGGCTGCGACACCTTCAGGTTTCTCGAAGTCGATAGTGTGCCGGGGTTCGACGCCTCCGCCGAATTTCCGAAGGTTCGCTCGCTGCGCGCCGGCATCAACGCGTTCAAGGTCATCGACGACAACATCCGTGCGCGTGCGGGCGTCGAGGTGCGCCTGTCGAGCCCGGTTTCCCGCCTGCTTCGCAACGCCGCGGGCGAGGTCTGCGGGGTCGAGATCCGCGGCCCGTCGGGCACGCGCAGGCTCCAGGCGCGTCACGCCGTCATCCTCGCGTGCGGGGGCTTCGAGTCGAACCCCGAAATGCAGCGCCGCTACTGGCAGCTCAGGCCCGTGCTGCCCTGCGCCACCCTGGGCAATACCGGCGACGGCCACCGCATGGCGCAAGCCATGGGCGCCGAAGTTGCGCATATGTGGCACTACCACGGCAGCTACGGCTTCCGCCACCCCGATCCCGCCTACCCCTTCGGGATCCGTTCCAAGAAGCTGCCCGACTGGACCCCCGGCGTGCTGGAAACCAAGGCGCGGATGTCCTGGATCCTGGTGGACGCCACCGGCCGCCGGTTCATGAACGAGTACCAGCCCTATGTCCACGACACCGGCCACCGTTTCATGGACCGGTATGACCCGACGACGATGCGATTCCCCGCCATGCCCGCGTTCATGGTGTTCGACGAGGCCGGACGCCGCATGTACCCGCTGGCCAAGTCCTACATCAACGACCCGGACATCGCGCCCTACGACTGGAGCGACGACAACCTGCGCGAGGTCGATCTCGGCATCCTCAAGCGCGCAGACTCGGTTGCGGCGCTCGCGCAATCGATGAAAGTGCCCGTCGCGCAGCTCGAGCGCACGATTTCCGACTGGAATGCGCGATGCGCGGACGGCGCGCCGGACGAACTGGGCCGTCCAGCCGGCACGCGCGTGCCGATTGCCTCCGCGCCTTACTACTACGGCGAGGTCTGGCCGGTGGTGTCCAATACGCAGGGCGCGCTTGCGCACGACGCGGGGCAGCGGGTGCTGGACACCTTCGGCGACCCGATTCCACGCTTGTACGTTGCCGGGGAGCTCGGCAGCGTCTGGGGTTTCCTGTATTTGTCCGGCGGGAACCTGAGCGAATGCCTCATCAGCGGCCGGCTGGCCGCGCGAAATGCCAGTAACGAAGCCATACTTGCAGCATCACCCCGATAAGACCGCACAACAAGGAGGAGGAGATATGAACAAGCCAATGAGAATGCTCGGCGCCATCGGTGCGCTTGCCCTCGCACTCGCACCATGGACGACGGGCGCCCACGCGCAGGACTATCCGTCGCGCGCGGTGCGCATCGTCGTCCCGTATGCCGCCGGCGGCAGCACCGACATCCTGACCAGGCTCGTCGCGCAAAAGCTCGGCGCCCGCCTCGGCCAGACGGTCTTCGTCGAGAACAAGCCGGGGGCCAACGGCGTCATCGGCACGGAGCTGGTCGCCAAGAGCGCGGCCGACGGCTACACGCTGCTGATGATGACCAACGGGCAGACCATCAACGTCGGCCTCAACTCGAAGCTCCCGTTCGATACCGAAAAGGATTTCGTCCCGCTCGTCAACGTCGCGGTCATGCCGAACGCGATCTGCATCCATCCTTCGCACCCGGCCAAAACGCTGCGCGAGTTCGTAGATGCCGCGAAAGCCAAGCCCGGTTCCTTGTCGTACAGCCATGCCGGCGTAGGCTCGCCGCAGCACCTGGCCGGCGAGTTGTTCAAGCTGGTGACCAAGGCCGACATCGTGGGCATCCCGTACAAGGGCGGCGGCCCCGCGGTCGCGGACGCTGTGGCCGGGCAGGTCCCGATGGTGGTCGCGGGGATCCCCGCGATCAGCCAGCACGTGTCCTCCGGACGCCTGCGTGCGCTTGCCGTGACCAGCCTCACCCGCTCCCAGCTGCTTTCGGGCGTGCCCACAGTGGCCGAGAGCGGCTACGCCGGCTTCGAAGCCAATTTCTGGATTGCGCTTGTGGCGCCTCGCGGCGTGCCGCCCGAGATCGTGCAGCGGCTGAACGCGGAGCTGAACAGCGTGCTGCAGGACCCCGAGATCGGCAAGCAGTTCGGGGTGCAGGGCGCCTCGCCCGTCGGTGGGACGCCGGCCGAGCTGGGCACCTTCATCAAGAACGACATCGCCACCTGGATACGCGTGATCCGCGAAGCCAATATCAAGGTCGCCGGCTAGCGCGCGTCTTCGACGATCAGGTCTGACGCCTTCTCCGCGATCATCACCGCCGGCGCATGCGTGTTGCCCGACACCAGCGTCGGCATGATCGAGCAATCCACGACACGCAATCCTGTCAGCCCGTGCACGCGCAGCCTGTCATCGACCACGGCCATCGGGTCGCTCCCCATCTTGCAGGTGCCCGAGGGATGGAAGATCGTCGCGCCGTTGTTCTTCGCGAATTCGAGGAGGTCTGCGTCGGAGTTCGCATCCTCACCAGGCTTGTACTCCTGCGCAACGTAAGGCTGCATCGCCCGCGTCGCAGCCAATGAGCGCGCGAGTCTGACCGCAGCCACCGCACACCTGCGATCGAGGTCGGTCGAGAGATAGTTCGGCTGCATCGACGGCGGCTCGAATGCATTGGTCGAGCGGATCTGCACACGACCACGCGATTCCGGCCGCAGCTGGCACACCGAAAACGTGAAACCCGGCCACGGATGCGGCGTTGCCCCGGCCATGTCCGCGGAAAGTGTCGCAACGTGGAACTGCACGTCGGG
>CAZZDV010000287.1:0-4684 GCA_964652785.1 uncultured Bordetella sp. | reverse complement strand
CGAACTGATGCACCGTGGAGTCGACGTGACGGGCCATATCGAACAGCAGGTCTTCGCGCACCATCCCCATGAGGTCGATGCGGGCGTAGCGGACATGGTCCTCCGGCTTATTTTCGCCCCAGCGCGTGCCCATATAGCAGTTGATGGCGTACAGGCCCTGGGCGACCGCACCGGAGCGATCGATATTGGCCTTCTCGGCAATGACAATCTTCTTGTCCTGCCCCCAGAATCGGGCCTCCCATGCGGCACCAGTGCCGCCAAGGCCGGCACCGACGACCAGAATATCGATGCCTTCTTCGACGATCGTTTCGTAAGCCATCAGTAGTGCACGCCTTTATTCATCTTGAGTCCATTGGACTTAAGCGTATGCAGACCGCCGTCATCCATGCGGATATATTTCGGCTCGTTGTACAACAACTCGCCGTCGCGCATTTCCTTGCTGGGCGCGGGAACATCCGCGAGCTTGGGGATCGCCGTCCCCCAGGGTTTGGTGGTGATGGGCGACAGGAAATTCTTTTCCGTGCCGTTGCGGAATTTGATCTTCCAGGCGATCGTGCCTTTCTTTTCGTCTCGCTGGACACGAACGCTGTGACCGAGCGGGGCAAAGTCGGCATATCCGCGCACATCGATCGCATTCTGCGGACAGGCCTTGACACAGGCGTAGCACTCCCAGCACATGTTCGGTTCGATGTTGTAGGCACGGCGATAGGTCTTATCGATGTGCATGATGTCCGAGGGACAGATGTCGACGCAATGTCCGCATCCGTCGCACCTTGTCATATAAACGAAGGTAGGCATAAGTAGGCTCCTTGATCTGTTCCGATAGGACTTGCGGGGTGTTTTCTAATAGTGGCGCGGCGGTTCGCGCTTGATGCCAAGTCCCATGTCCATCGGAGCGTCCCGCAACAGCTCCATAGAGTGGCTTTTCTGTAGTTCGGGATCGTCACGGGTCTGCGTCGGCAGATTCTCGGCTGAACCATTGGCCATGGATACCCTTTTCTCGAAGGCCGCGGCGGGCTTGAAAAACATGTGCGCGAACTTGGACCACGGCACCGACCCGAACAGCACCGTCGTACCGATAATGTACAAGCCGAAGAACACGTGGGTACCGGAACTGCCTCTGGCCTGCAAGAAGGCCCAAATCAAGCCCAGAGTTGAGCTTGCCAGAAGCGAGAGGATGAACAGATCCGCTCGCATGACGCGGAAAGGCGTTTTCCCTTCTGCAGCGACGTCGACGCGGATGAAAAACCAGAACCAGTATCCGCCAAAGCAGATCATCAGACCGCCAATCCACCACAACTGCGGCAAAATCGCGGGGGCCGGGACTGCGGGCGTCGGATAGACGAACACCATGATTGCGGTCGTGATGACATAGATCAGGAACCCGTACATGGTCAGCAGGTGTGCGACCCGGCGACGCATGTTGCAAAATTCGCCGGAAGTCAGAACATCGACGACACCGGTCTTGACGGCAATCGACACCAATGCCCCGCCATCGATCTGCCTGGCTCCCTTGCCTTTCGATTTCCGCCAATTTTCGAAGAAATACTTCGCGCTTCCCTTGTGCACGATGTCGAAGAGCGTTCCTGCGGCGACCAGGAGAATCATGACCACGACATAGGTCTGCATGACGGCAGGCGACAAAAAATCGGTCAATGCGGCAAACGGATTGTTCGTGAACATCTGTCCCCCAATGTGATTTCCACCTTCTAGCCCGCTTCGAGTGAGGCATAGTACTCGCGCAGGATCTCCAGCACCTCCGGGCGGCTAAACTCGGGCGGCACCGGGTCGCCCGCGGACAGCCACTTGCGCAGCTGCGTGCCCGAAACCTGAAGCCGGTCCTCATCGCCATGCGCGCAGGTGCGTCCCGAGGCCATGCCCCCGCAGCGGTAGCACCAGAAAGCCACGTCCATCTTGAGCGGCTGCGTCTGGAGCGCACCCTCCGGAATTTCGTCGAAGACGTGGTGCGCGTCGAACGGCCCATAGTAACTGCCGACACCGGCGTGGTCGCGCCCGAGAATCTGGTGCGAGCAGCCGTAGTTCTGCCGGAACAATGCGTGCAGAAGGGCTTCACGCGGACCGGCATAGCGCATGTCCAGAGGGTAGCCCGCCTGCACCACCGTGCCCGAACGGAAATACTTCTCTATCAACACGGAAATCGCGCGGGTACGCACGTCAGCCGGGATGTCGCCCGGCTTGAGGTTGCCGAGCAGCGAGTGCACCAGAACGCCATCACAAACCTCGATGGCCACTTTGGCGAGATACTCATGCGAGCGGTGCATCGGATTTCGGGTCTGAAAAGCCGCGACGCGTGACCAGCCGAGCCGCTGGAATTCGGCGCGCGTCTCGCCAGGCGTCATGAACAGCGCGCCGTACTTCGCCTTGAACCCGCCGTCGGAGAGCACCTGCACCGGTCCGGCGAGGTTCACCTCGGGCTGCTGCATGACCATCCTGACGCCCGGGTGCTCTGGATCCGTGGTGCGGAACACCGTCGTGCACTCGTGCGCCTTGTCGATCGCGTACTTTTCCATCACCTTCATGGTGGCAAGCGGCTCGCCGTTCTCGGGGTCTGCAAGTGCGATGTCGGTGCCCGGGCCAATTGCTCCAGCGGTCTCGGCATCGACCGACAGCGTGATCGGGATCGGCCAAAAGAGGCCTGACGCCATGCGACAGCCGCCGCACACCCCCTCCCAGTCGGCGAGCGACATAAAGCCGTCGAGCGGCGTGAAGCCCCCGATGCCGAGCATGATCAGGTCGCCCCTTTCGCGCGAGCTGACCGTCACCCGGCGCAACGACCGCGCCCGGGCGCGCTCGGCGTCAAGCGATTCGCCCGCCAGAATCAGCGGCTTGAGGGCACTTCCTCCGTGCGGCGGGACCAGGTTAGCCAAAGTCGTCCAGTTCTCGTATCGCGATCCGTTCATTCTCGGAAGGCTCGGCGCGGCGGGCAAGACCGATGTTCATATGTATAGATAAGCGCAATTGATCTTGCCGCGCTGAAGTTTGGCGGGTCCTCTCATTCCTTGTCTCGTAGCAGCAACTCGGGCAATAGGTGGTGAGTGCGGCTTGTCTGCTGAATCCGTACGCACACATTGGGGTCGAATCGCTGTGCAATAATCGACCGTGCACGCGACGATCGAGGCACGTACCACATGTCCAAATCCCCTTCGACAAGTGCCACCAGCTGGCTACTGGTCGTAACCACGCTCCCCACCGACGACCCTGTGCCGCGAATGCGCGTGATGCGGACCTTCGAGGCGCTAGGGGCGGCCATCATGCGCGATGGCGTTTTCCTGCTCCCCGAAACGCCGGCCAACCGCCAGGCCGTCGAGCGGCTGGTCGAGTACATCAGCATGAACGCCGGCAGCGCGCAGGCGATCAAGGCGGCGCCGCTGGACGATGCCCAGCTCGCGGCTTTTCGCAAGCTGTTCGACCGCTCCGCGCGCTACGAAGACCTGACGAAGACCGTGGAGAGCCTCAGGGTCGGGTTCGGCCTGGCCGATCCCAGCGCGATTTCGCGCGTGCTGCACAAGCAGAGGCGCGAATTCGACGCGATCGCCCTCCTCGACTTCTTTCCCACGCCCGCCCGTGAAAAAGCCAAGGATGCGCTGGCTGACGCCGAAGCCGAAGTGCGCCAGTTGCTTTTCCCAACCCAGACCGCTTCGGGCGCAAAGACGAAGGAAAAATTTCTCGGCCGCACGTGGGCCACGCGGCGCCCATTGTGGGCCGACCGTCTTGCGTGCTCCTGGCTGATCCGCCGGTTCGTCGATCCCGAAGCGACCATGGCCTGGCTGGACAAGGCGCAGGACACGCCGCCGGGCGCAGTCGGCTTTGCCTTCGACGGCGCGCGATTCGCCAACAGCGGCACCCGCATCACTTTCGAGGAAATGCTCTCCCAGCTCGACATGGAGGGCAACGAGGCCCTCGTGAAAGTCGGCGGCATCGCGCGTTTTCTCGAAGTGCGCAGCGGGACGCGCGTGCCGGAAGCCGCCGGAGTGCAGACCCTGCTGCAGGGCGCGTTGCGCCGCTCCGGCAGCGATGACGAGCTCCTGCGCGAGGCCGAGAAGACCTTCGACCTCCTGTACGAGGCGTACTGCGAGCCGGCCCGCAAGTAGCTATCGGGGCAGCTTGGTCTCCGCGGCTACGCGCGCGCGGATCTCCTTGAGGCGTGCTTCCACCGCCGAGAGCTCGTAAAAATTGCCGTCGCCCGCCGATTGGGCCAGCTGCAGCTGCTCCACGGCCGCCCGCAGGTTTGCCTGCAGCACATGAACTTCGGCCTGCGTCTGGTGCTGCAACAAGCGCTTGCCGAGCGCCGCGTATGCCCTTGCCTGCATGCCGACCAGGTGTGCATTGCCGGGATAGAGCCTGAGTTGCTCGCGAAGCACCGTCATGGCCTCGTCGGCACGCTTGTCTTCGAGCAATGCGGCGACGTGGCTGTAAACCAGTGGCCGGTAGTACGGATACCGGCCGATCGCTTCCTTGGTGAGGGCAATCGCGGCGGCCCCTTCACCGGCACCCTGCAGCACGCGCGCGGCCAGCGATTCGAACATCGGGCTCCGGACGGTTCCGCTGCGCAGCCTGGCAACTTCGGCCTTCGCCTCGGGAAACTGCCGGTTGCGCAAGAGCGCCACCGCCATCCCGTAGTGAGCCGCCGTTTCATTTGCAAATCGCCGGTCCTGCAGGACCG